>CACEFK010000004.1 GCA_902558835.1 uncultured Pelagibacteraceae bacterium | reverse complement strand
ATCTTTTAATCTTTGTCCTTGGTCTTCTATTAACTGAGATTTAAATTTCACTAATTTTTCACTGAGCTTTATGGATCTATTTTCATTTTTGTTAGAAACTAAGTAAATTTTTTTAAAGCTGTTGTCTTTGAAATTAGTGATTTCAAATGAGAGATTATTTTCAAAAATTAAAAGATTCTTATTCTCAATATTTTGTGGGTTTGTAAAACTTTGTTTTATTATTTGATAAGATTTTTCTGAAATTTTTGGAGGTGCATTTTCATTTAATTTTATATTTTCAAATCTATTGTTAGTGAATTTTTTAATATTCCATTCACTAGCAAGGTAGTGTTTGCCTTGTGTTTGAACACCTGCAACCCATCGCCATCCAAGAGTGTTTGACGCAGCATCTCCATCATAAAGATGTTGCATGAAAAATTCTGCTCCTAACTGCCAAGGTAATTCTAGAGTAAAAATCCAAATACTAGCAAACCACATTCTTGTGTGATTATGCAAATAATTGTTATCTTTAAGTTCATTAACCCAAGCATTAAAACACTCAATGTCTGTTTTCCCATCAATCGCAGAAAGATAATTTTGATTATTTTGAAATTCATTTTTTATTTGATTTAATTCAGCAAGATAATCTGTCCAAACATTTGGTCTTAGTTCCAACCAACCTTTCCAATAAGTTCGCCATAGAACTTCTTGAATAAACTTTTCATTTTTTGAAAAAGAAAATTTAATTAGAGCTTTCTGAATGACTTCTTGTTCGTTAATTATTCCATGAGTTATGTATGGTGATAAGCAAGATATATTGGATCTTTTTTCAGGTCCAAAATCGAAATTTCTTAATCTTGAATACTCTGAAAGATTATTCTCAACAAAATTATTTAATTGATTTAAGGCCTTAGCCCTTGAAGCTTCAAATATCATTTAAAATTATTTTGATTTTTTTTTCTTAAGACCTAATTTGTCACTATGTCTTAATCTTAAAACAACAATTGCTCCAGCAATTAATAAAATTGCAACTGCTTCATAAACAAGTGCAGTAGGGTCCATTTCTTTACCTTGCAAAATAATAAATCGCGCTAGTGCGGTAATGGCAATAAGAAGTGGAAGGGTAATACTTATAGATTGTTGGCTCCAAAAAACTCTTACCATTGCTAGAACTTCTAAATATAGAAACATCAATAATAAATCTGCTAGCGTAACTGATTGGTTAGTGAACATGTTTTTAATTTCAATCCCAACAGCAATAACCGTACTGATTAAGATAATAACCATTAAAGCTAATTGTAAGTTTTTTGCTATCTTATCCATTATTTATCTTTACTAAATGGTAGCCATTTTTCAATTGCAGATTTTAAGGGACCATCATAAGGAATTGAGTAAGAGTTTGGATTTGGACTAGTTAAAACCTCAATTCCTTTTGAAAATACAAATATAAATACTATTACAAACACGATGACCATAATTTTAAAAGGATCAAAATTTTTTGTTTCAAAAACACTGGCTGATTTTGCCTCTGCTTTATGGAATTGTTTAAATGTCATGTAGACAGCAAATATTAAACCAATATGAGCTAAAAAAAGTCCAGCCCATCCAAATGCAAAAGTTGTGTATGAAAATATATATAAACTAAAAACTGTGGTCCAAATAAAACTTAAAACTAATAAAATTTGTAGTCTAACTGTTTTCGGAAGTGCACGCAGATCATTTTTACTATCATCAAATAAAATATTTGCAGCATCTTTCATCCAGTTCTTTATTGATTCCATATAATAAGGATATAATTTTTGGTGATTTAAACAAATGTCAATTTGTCCTAAATTCGACTTAAATTTGATTTAATAACACTTTCTAGCTGCAATATACTTTGAGCTCCTGAAATAAATTCCTTTCCTATTTCAAAAAAAGGAACCCCGGAAATACCTTGCTCTTTAGCAAGTGTAATTTTTGAGTTCACCTTTTTAATACTTTCTTCGTTAATAAAATCTCTAAATACTTTTTCTGAAATATTGTTTTGTTTAGCAATGTTAGTTAAAATATTTATATCTCCTATATCAAGTCCATCTATAAAATATGACTGATATATTTTCTCTTTAACTTGATCTTGTGAATTAAATTTTTCACTCAAAATAATTAATAAATGGGATAGTACAGTATTTGGAGTTTTTTTTATTTTATCTAAATTTAAAATCAATCCAGCTTCTTTTGCTTTTAACTTCATATTTTCATACATAGGAGTTGCATAATCTTTTCCTCCAAATTTTATTTGAAGATATTTATCACGAGAAATTCCTTCTGCTGGCATCTCAGGATTTAATTGAAAGGGAGTATGACTAATTTCAAATTTTGTATCAGGAAATTTTTTTATCGCATTATTTAAATTTGTATGGCCTATAAAACACCATCCACAAATAGTGTCAGCAAAAATATTTATTTTCATTTATTTATGAACGAAGCTTTTTTTTGTGAAAATTGATAAATCTTTCAACGTTAGATTTATTAAATGACTTATTTTCTTCAAATGAGACTTTTTTCATCGAGTAAGCGCCGCTATTAGTAACTCTAGATTGAATTGTAATATTTCCTTTATACAATTTAAGTTTAACTGAGCCATTAACTTTACTTCTTTTTAAATCTACAATTTTTTGAAGTTTAAATCTTTCTTTTGAATACCAATAACCATTATAAATTAATTCAGCATATCTAGACATTGCTTGATCTTTTTTATGCATAGTTTCTTTATCTAAAGTAACAGACTCAATTGCTCGATGAGCATTGATTAAAAGAGTTCCGCCAGGTGTCTCATAGACTCCTCTAGATTTGATACCTAAAAATCTATTCTCTACTAAGTCAACTCTTCCAACTCCATTTTTACCTGCTAGGTCATTTAACTTTGTCAATAATTTAGCTGGAGACATTTTTTTTCCATTAATTCCAAAAGGATCACCATTTTTAAAATTGATAGTAACAAATGATGGCTTGTTAGGTGCTTTTTCAGGAGAAACTGTTCGCTGAAAAATAAATTCTGGTGCAGAATTTTTTGGATTTTCTAAAACCTTACCTTCAGTTGATGTATGAAATAAATTATCATCTACTGAAAAAGGAGGTGCACCTTTTTTATCTTTCGGAATAGCTATGCCATGTTTTTTTGCATAATTAATTAAGTCTGTTCTAGATTTTAGTTTCCAAATTCTCCAAGGAGCTATGATTTTAATTTTAGGACCAAAATAATGATAACCTAATTCAAATCTAACTTGGTCATTGCCTTTACCAGTTGCTCCATGTGAAACTGCATAAGCTTTAAATTTTTTAGCTACTCTTATTTGATCTTTTGCAATAAGAGGTCTTGCTATTGATGTCCCTAATAAATAAACACCCTCATAGATCGCATGTCCTCTGATCATAGGATAAACATAGTCCTTAACAAAAATATCTTTTAAGTCTTTAATAATTATATTTTTAACACCAAATTTTTTTGCATTAGTTATAATTTTTTTTCTATCAATTTCTTGGCCTACATCTGCTGTATAACAAATTACATCTGCATCATAATTTTCTTGAAGCCATTTTAAAATTATAGAGGTATCGAGCCCTCCAGAATAAGCTAGAACAATTTTCTTTTTTGATTTCATTGAATTAACTACAAGCTTTTCTTGAAGCGTTATAAGCTTTAGTAAATCCTAGTAATGAGTAATGATCAATTGTTTGAGAACCTTGCTGATTGTATCCAGTGATCATAATTCTAGATCCTTTTCTCATTTGTTTGATCATTTTTAGTTCAATTTTATTGTCAGTAATCCATGCAAAACCTTGTTCTTTAATATCAAATTTAAATTTGTTTTTTCCTGAAGCAGCAGTTACTGAGTTATTTTTGTTAAATTCATAACCCGGGGTAACACTTACCTCATTTTTTATGTTGTCGTTCGGTCTGAATGCTACAAATAATTTTGCATCTCTTTTATTTGTTTTGGGTGCTTGTAAAATAGGCAGTGATTGAGCAAAGCATACTTTGCCATCAGCATCCATAGAAACCATCGCCTCCCAATCTTTATATTTACCAATTTTTTTAATTTCTTGGGCTGAAAGTTGAGTAACACCACTTATAAAAAATATTGCTAACAATATTGTAATTTTTTTAATTATGGACATGGGTTTGGATAAATTGTTTGTACTTGGTTAATTTCTTTAATGACATCATCAGATAAGTTTACATTTACACTTTCTATATTTGTTTTCAACTGCTCCATTGTAGTTGCTCCAATTATTATACTAGTCATAAAGTCTTGGATTTCACAAAATTTAATAGACATTTGACTCATGTCTAGATCAAATTTTTCACTAATTTTGTAATAATGCTCAACTGCATCCTCAGTATTCGGCTTTCTATACCTTGTCCAGAAATCAAAATCTCTCTCCATTCTTGATCCTTTAGGAAAACTTTTGTTTCTATATTTTCCACTTAAATATCCACTTGCAAGTGGAGAGTAAGCTAAGCATCCAATATTTTCTCTTATAGAAACTTCAGCTAATCCAACTTCGTAAGATCTGTTTAATAAGCTGTAAGGATTTTGAATTGACATCATCCTTGGTAATTTTTTGTCTTTAGATAATTGAAGATAATTTAAAACTCCCCACGGGGTTTCGTTTGATAAACCAACATATCTTATTTTTCCCTGATCAATATATTTATTTAATTCTGCAAGAACATCCTCAAATTTATTCCATTCATTTTCCTTATGAACATAACCAAGTCTTCCAAAATTATTTACATTTCTTTCTGGCCAATGAAGTTGATACAAATCTATATAATCAGTTTTAAGTCTTTTAAGACTATCATTTAAAGCAGATTCTAAATTTGGACCTGTAAAACTATTTTCCCCACTTCTTAAATAATCTCTTGCTGGACCAGCAACTTTTGTTGCAAGAATGACTTTGTCTCTTTTTTTTGTTTTTTCAAACCAGTTCCCAATAATTTCTTCTGTATCACCGTAGGTTTCTTTTCTCGGAGGTACTGCATATAATTCAGCAGTGTCCCAAAAGTTTACTCCTTGATCTAAAGCAAAATCCATTTGTTCAAATGCTTCAAGTTCAGTGTTTTGTTCTCCCCAAGTCATAGTACCGAGACAAATTGTACTAACTTTAATATCGGTATTACCTAAATTTTTGTAATTCATTAGAAATATTAAGTTAAAATTTTGTTAATCTTTTAAGGTATCTTGAATAATTAGTAAAAGAATATATATATTACTTATTGTGAGATTTGATAAAAACGGAATACTAAATAGAGCAAAAGCAGCACAACAAACAGCTGCTGTAATGGATGAAGGCTTAAGAGCCTACATGCTTAAAGTTTATAACTACATGGCAACAGGTATATTGCTAACAGGAATAGTAGCACTATTAACATTCAAAATGTCTGTTGTTACTAATGATGCAGGTTCAATCGTTGGTCTAACGCAGATGGGGAATGCAATTTATTTATCAGGTCTTAAATGGCTTGTAATGTTAGCACCTCTAGGTATCGTTTTTTACATGAGTTTTGGAATTAATAAGATGAGTGCATCAAAGGCACAAACTACGTTTTGGGTTTTTGCAGCTTTGATGGGTCTATCATTATCTTCAATATTATTGGTTTATACTGGAATGAGTGTAACAAGAGTTTTCTTCATTACATCTGCAACATTTGGAGCGATGAGTATCTACGGATACACTACTAAAAGAGATCTTACAAAGTTAGGATCTTTTTTAATGATGGGTCTAATTGGAATAATTATAGCTTCAATTGTTAATATCTTCATGAAATCTTCTATGATGTATTTTGTGATTTCAATTTTAGGTGTTTTAATATTTGTAGGTTTAACAGCTTATGACACTCAGAAAATCAAAAATATGTATGTTGCGTCAGATTCAGGTGAGTTAATGGGTAAGAAAGCTGTAATGGGCGCTTTAACTTTATACCTAGATTTTATCAATCTATTTATAATGTTGTTAAGATTATTTGGTCAAAGAAGATAAATTTATTTTTGAAGTTTCTTCCAGTTAGTATTTTTTAATAAAATTCTAAGATCGTAAGAATTTTTTAATATTTTACCACTTGTATCAGTAATCAAATATTTAAGATTTTTATTTTTAGGTTTAAAATTTTTACAAATTTTATAAAGAGCATTTTCAGTAGCATTTCTAAAAACACTAAACCCTACTTGTTTACTAGAAATACTTAAACCGTAATCTTTCCAAGAACCTTCAGAAACCATCTTAGCATATAAGTCCAATATAATTTTTAGCTCATCTTTTTCAAAAAAATGTTTTTCTTCTATTTTATTATGTGGATTATTTACTACTAATTTTAAATTATTACGCATCAATCTTATGTTTATTAATTAACGGTACTTGAAACCCTGTAAAAATTATTGTTATTGGAAGCATTCCCCATACTTTAAAATTAACCCAAAATTCTTCTGTTTGAGTTCTCCAAACAATTTCATTTAATAAAGCAAGACCAAAGAAAAAATACATCCATCGTTTATTAAGAATTTCCCAACCAATATCAGTTAGAGGAATAGATTTACCCATAATTTTTTTAAGAATAGGTTCATTGGTAAAATATTTCCCAAAAAATAACGCAAGAGCAAACATAATGTTAATGATAGTTGGTTTAACGTAAATAAATATAGGATCATTAAAGTAGATTGTTAATCCACCAAAAAAAGTAATTAAAATTCCACTTACCAAAGGCATTGGAGGAATTTTTTTTTCAAAAAACCAAACCACTGCTAATGCTACTAAAGTTGCAACTATCAGTGGAGGTATTGCTACTGATAAATTTTTACCACTATTGTAATAATAGAAAAAAAATATTGCTAAAGGACCGAAATCAGTAACAAATTTTAAAAAAGATTTATTCACTAAAAAGATATTAACATATTTGCCACATCACAAAACATTTATATTTTTAGCATTGATTTTTATTTTTAAATACCCATACTAAGATCAATGCCAGTCCAAAAAGCAAAATTTTCAATTGGAGACATCGTAAAACATAAACACTTTGAATTTAGAGGTGTGATTTATGATGTTGATTTTGAATTTAATAATTCTGAGGAATGGTATCAATCTATTCCAAAAAATGTGAGACCAAGAAAAGATCAACCGTTTTATCACCTATTAGCAGAAAATGATGAGATAACTTATGAAGCCTATGTTTCTGAGCAAAACTTGCTGATGGATGACTCTGATGAACCAATAAAACACCCTTTAATTGAAGAGATTTTTTCAGGAAAAAAAGGCTCTAGTTATTTCAAGCTTTCTAATTAGGGCAACCATCATTCAACCACATTTAGCTCAAATCTAAGCCATACAAATTAGCTATATTTTTAGTATCTTCTGGTCAAGAGTGTTAAACGTTAATTTCAATCTTATTATCTCCCCTCTGCATTCTTGATCAGAAAACTATTTCATAATAGAAATCACCAAAAAAAATTCTAAATTAAAATATGTTTAAACTTTTTGAACCTAACAAGATTTTCAAAATTACGTCAAAAGCACCTAAGTACGTTTTATTTTTGTTTATTGTTGTATTAAGTGTTGGTTTAGTTGAAGCATTAGTCATATCTCCTGAAGATTATAAACAAAGTGATGCAGTTAGGATTATGTATGTTCATGTCCCTGCCGCTTGGATTTCACTTGGAATATTTTCTTCTATAACTTTGTTATCTATTTGTGGTTTTGTATTTAGAAACAAAAACTTTTTTTTAATTTCTAAAAGTTTAGCTCCTTCGGGATTTGTTTTTAATATTATAGCTTTAGTTACAGGATCAATTTGGGGAAAACCAACTTGGGGAACATGGTGGGCTTGGGATGCAAGAATTACTTCAATGTTAATATTAGCTTTGTTCTATGCAATGTATTTAATTGTGTGGAGAATTTATGATAAGGAAGAAAAAGTCTATAAGATTTCAACTTTTATAACTATTTTAGGAATTATTAATGTTCCAATTATAAAGTACTCAGTTGATTGGTGGAATACACTCCATCAACCTGCATCTATTAATATTTTGTCAAAAAGCTCAATTCATTCATCAATGCTTTACCCATTATTGATAATGACTGCGGCATTTGCTCTTTTTTCATTGTTAATTTTCTTAATGAAATATAATACAGAACTGATAAAAATTAAAAATAAAGGCTTAGATAGATTATGATAGATGAATTACTTTTTATGAATGGATATGCGGTGTACGTGTTATCTGCTTTTAGCTTTACCTTATTAAGTTTCCTAGGTTTATATTTGGTAACTAAAATGCAATTTGTTAAAGAACAAAACAAATTTGTTGCTAAATTTGGATCACTTACTGCTGAGCAAGCTAATTCTGCAAAATCACAAAGAATAAATAAAGAAATTTTAGCAAACGTAACAAATAATTAACTTTTAAACCATGTATGGTCGAAAAGTTAAATTAAGATTTTTGTTTGTAGTAATAATCTTAATTACTTTAATTCTAACAACATTTTTGATTTTAAAATCATTAGAGGAAAATGTTGTATATTTTCAATCTCCCTCTGAAATAAAATCACTTTCTGAAATAGATAAAAGCAAAATAAGAGTTGGAGGAATGGTTAAAAAAAACTCTATTTCCATAAGTTCTAATGAAGTTAATTTTATAATTACTGACTTTAAAAATGAAATAAATGTTACTTACTCAGGAGCAGTACCAAATTTATTTGCTGAAGAAAAAGGGGTTGTTGCAGAAGGTTTTTTGAAAGATAGAAACTTTTTCTCCGCAACAAAAATTTTAGCAAAGCATGATGAAAATTATATGCCACCGGAAGTAAAAGAAGCATTAGGAGAAAAATAAATTGATCTATAATCTTATTGGATATTATTCATTAGTAATAGGATTAATTATTGGATTATCATTATTTTATTTTTCGTATAAAAATTTTAATAACTTAAACACTTTAGATTCCAAAATATTATCATTTACATTTTTACAATTATTTTTTGTTGTCATTAGTTTTTTGTGTTTGATTTTTTCTTTTGTTATTTCGGATTTTAGTAATGAAACAGTATTTAATAATTCTCACACTACCAAACCATTATTTTATAAAATAAGCGGAACTTGGGGAAATCATGAAGGTAGTTTATTATTATGGCTACTTGTTTTAACGTTATTTATTTTCTTATTTTTAGTAAGAACTAAAAATCAACCAGTAAAATACAAAATTTTAACTTTAGTTTTTCAACAAATAATAATTGTTGGTTTCTTTTTATTTTTAATCAAAACATCAAATCCATTTAATTATATTTTTCCAATACCTACTGAGGGTCTTGGATTAAACCCAATTTTACAAGACCCTGCTTTAGCAATTCATCCACCTGTTTTATATTTAGGCTATGTTGGTTCTTCAATTATTTTTTCATCTGTTTTGGCAGCAACAAGTTTAAAAATTATTTCTACTAGTTGGGCATCCCATATAAAAAAATGGATCTTAATTTCATGGATATTTTTAACTTTAGGAATACTGCTTGGATCAATTTGGGCTTATTACGAATTAGGCTGGGGAGGTTTTTGGTTTTGGGATCCAGTTGAGAATGTTTCTCTAATGCCGTGGCTTGCATTAACCACTCTTTTACATTGTATTTTAGTATTAGAAAAAAAATCTATTTTAACTTCATGGGTAATAATTCTTTCTATTGCAACATTTACATTAAGTATGTGTGGAACATTTTTAGTAAGATCAGGAATATTAAATTCAGTTCATACATTTGCTAATGATCCTGAAAGGGGTTTATTTATTCTTGTTTTTTTATTCATTTTGATTTTTTTATCTATTTTAATTTTTTTCTTTTTTCATAGAGATAATGACAGAAAATCTTATAGTTTTTTTTGGTTGAGCAAAGAAACTTCAATATTAATTAATAACTGGTTCATGATGTATTTTTTATCTGTTGTATTAATAGGTACCGTTTATCCAATTTTTTTAGATGTAATTTCTTCCCAAAAAATATCTGTTGGACCACCATTTTATCATAAATTGATAATTCCATTTTTAATTCCATTTTTACTTATGATGGCGATAGGTCCAAAATTAAAATGGATCAAATCTCAATTAGAAGATAAGATTTATTTAATTTCTTTTTTAATTATCTCAATTTTATTAGCATTTTTAGTATTAAAAAATTTTAATCAAAATATTTTAATAAATACAATTTTGATATCGAGTGCGCTTTATTTATTCTTTATTACCTTGCGGGATTTTTTTGTAAAAAAATATAAAAATATTTCACAAAATATTGCTCATTTTGGATTTAGTTTACTGATCCTAAGTATTTTATTTAATAATCTATTTGCTACTGAAATTATAACAAATCTCAAGGTTGGTGAAACTTTTGAAAATTCGAAAACCAAAATAGTTTTTGAAAGTGTTAATCAAAAAAAAGAAAAAAATTATAATGCTATTATTGCGAATTTTTCTATAAGTAATTTAAATGGTGAAGAGGATAGGTTTTCGCCAGAGCTGAGAATTTATAATCAACCTGTCATTGCCACAAGTGAAGCTGATATTAAAACAACGCTTATGTCAGATAAATTTATTGTAATTAATCTGGTTCAAAATCAAGATTTTTTCAACGTAAGATATCAAGTTAAACCATTTATGTTATGGATCTGGTTATCAGTAATTCTAATATCTTTTGGTGGCATTGTTAGCTTTTTACAAAAAAGATCATGAAAAATAAAATATTACCTTTTTCAGTTATTATTATTTTTGGAATAATATTTTTTATTTTTTATAAAGGTTTAGAAGACTCAAAAATATACACTCCAGATGTTAATACAAAAAAAGAGATACCAGTGTTTAATACTAAAGAATTTTTTTCTGGAGAAAATGTAAAATCATCAATAATCTTTGAGGTAGATAAAGTTTATTTATTAAATATTTGGTCATCTTGGTGTGTACCATGTCGACAAGAGCACCCTCTTTTGATGAATTTAAATTTAGAGAATAAATTAAATATTATTGGGATGAATTATAAAGATAATTTAAAAAATGCGGAAAATTTTTTAAAAGAACTAGGAAACCCTTATAAAGAAATCTTTATTGATTTAGATGGTACAATTGCAATTGAGTGGGGAGCATATGGGGTTCCTGAATCATTTTTAATTTATAATAATGAAATTATTAAAAAATATATTGGACCTCTTAACCAAGAATTAGTTGATGAGATTAATTTATTAATAAAATGAAATTTCTAAAATTTTTTTTAATTGTTATAATATTATTCCCTTTAAGTAGTATTAATGCTGAGGAGAACGATAAAAAAAATAAAATAACTAAAAATTTACGATGTCTCATATGTCAAGGTCAATCGGTTTATGATTCAGACTCAGAATTTGCAAACAGCTTAAAAATTGTAGTTGATAAAAAACTTCAAGAAGGTCTTTCTGAGGATCAAATTTATGAATATTTTAAAACTAAATATGGAGAATGGATACTTTACGATCCTGGTTTAAATAAAAATACATATATTCTTTGGTTATTGCCGATATTGATATTTTTAATCGGAGGTGCAATAATCTACAAAAGCTTTATAGTTAAAAAATAAATTAATTAGTGATGAATTTAAAAAAATTTTTAATTAATCTGTTAATGATCACATTCGCATTTTCTTCGATCGCAGAGGAAAAAGTTTTAAAAGATCAAAATACAGAATTCAGTGTTTACACAGGAATGTTTGATTTTAGTGATGATGGAAAAAAATCAACTTTAATTGGTTTTCAACATCAGAATGAAAATTTAAATAGAGATACTATTTTAGGAAATCTTTCTCCAATAACAGGATTTTTATTTACAGCAGATAGTGCAGGATATTTATATACTGGTGTTCAAGCTCAATATAAATTGGGAGTTTTAAATTTTACTCCAAGCTTTACACCTGGATTATATTACGAAGGAGATGGTAAAGATTTAGGTCATTTACTCGAATTCAAAAGTGAACTACAAATTTCACTTGATCTTTCAAAAACTAGTGAATTAGGTTTTTCCTACAATCATATATCTAATGCAAGCCTAGGAGATAAAAATCCTGGGGCAAATAGTTATATGTTTAATTTCTTTAAAAGCTTTTAATAGACACTCATCATGAACATTAAAGATTGTTATAATTTTGAAGATTTTAGAAAATTAGCTAAAAAAAAATTACCAGCTCCTATTTTTCATTATATTGATGGTGGAGCAGATGACGAAGTCACTTTAAATAGAAATACAGATGCTTTTAATGATTGTGATTTAGTTCCTAATATTCTTAATAGTGTTGGCGAGCCAGATTTATCTACCACTGTTTTTGGTAGAAAAATCAGTATGCCGTTATTTTTATCTCCTACAGCAATGCAAAGTTTGTATGACCCTGAAGGTGATAAAGCTTCTGCAAGAGCTGCAGAGAAGTTTGATACAATTTATAGCATGTCCACAATGGCATCTTTTTCAATTGAAGAAGTTGCTAATGTTTCTAGTGGGCCAAAACTTTTTCAACTTTATATTCACAAGGATAAATCAATTACTGATGATTTGATTGAAAGATGCAGTAGAGCAAATTTTGATGGAATGTGCATTACTGTGGATACGCTAGTTGCTGGAAACCGAGAAAGAGATCATAGAACAGGTTTTACTACACCGCCTAAATTTACTTTGGACAGTTTATTGAGTTTTGCAATGAGACCTGGATGGGTTTTCAAATACTTTACTAATAAAAAATTTGAATTAGCAAACATCAAAAATAAAACTGATAAAGGTACCAATATTGCAAAATCAGTTATGGATTATATTAATGAACAGTATGATCCTGCAATGAATTGGAAAGATGCAGAATACTGTATAAAAAAATGGAACAAGCCTATGGCACTTAAAGGTGTAATGTCAGTTGAAGATGCTAAAAGAGCAATAGATATTGGTTGTACAGCAATTATGATTTCAAATCATGGAGGAAGACAACTTGATGGATCAAGATCTCCATTTGATCAAGTTAAAGCAATTTCAGATGCAGTTGGTGACAAATTAGAAATTATTCTTGATGGCGGCGTTAGAAGAGGAACACATGTTCTTAAAGCTTTAGCCGCAGGAGCAACAGCATGTAGTTTTGGAAAAGCATTTCTTTTTAGTTTAGGTGCAGGTGGACAAAAAGGTGTTGAAAGATTGTTAGAAAACATGCAAAAAGAAATTAGAAGAAATATGATTTTAATGGGCTGTAAGTCTGTTAAAGACTTTGATGCGTCAAAAATAATATATAGAGACTAAAATTTAAGAATTTTAAGCATTTATTTGATAAATTAAACTTTTAAACTAAATAGACAAAAAACTAATTTTCGTTTAGTTTGTCGATTTTAATTTTTAAATTATTATGGAACTTGCAAAATCTTTAAATAGGCTTGGAACTGAAAGCGCTTTTTCTGTTTTAGCTGAAGCAAAAAAACTTGAAGCACAAGGTAAACCTATGATTCACTTAGGTCTAGGTCAACCTGATTTCAAAACTCCAAACCACGTTGTCGAAGCAGCAAAAAAAGCTTTAGATGATGGTCATCACGGATATGTGCTTTCAAATGGAATTTTAGAATGTAGACAATCAGTTACTAGATGGATTAAGAAAAGATATAGTGCAGACGTAGATCCTGAAAGAATTATTATTATGCCAGGTGGAAAGCCAACAATGCATTATGCAATTCAGTGTTTTGGTGAGCCAGGAGCTGAGATAATTCATCCAACTCCAGCTTTCCCTATTTATGAATCAATGATTAATTATACTGGTTCTACAGCAGTACCTTACGATTTAACTGAAGATAAAGACTTAAAGTTTAGTGCAGATAAAATTTTATCTTTAATCACTGATAAAACCAGATTGTTGATTTTAATAAATCCAAATAATCCTACTGGAAGTTTTGTAGAAAAATCAGAAATAGACAAATTGGCTGAAGGTTTAAAAAAACATCCTCATGTTACTATTTTAAGTGATGAAATTTACAGTAGACAAATTTTTGATGATAAAGAAATGCCAACATTTTTTAATTATCCCGAGTTAAGAGAAAGATTAATAGTTTTAGAAGGTTGGAGTAAAGCTTACTCAATGACTGGTTGGAGACTTGGGTGGAGTTTTTGGCCAGAAAATTTAGTTGAGCATGTAAATAAATTATTAATTAATAGTGTCTCATGTGTAAATGCTGCTGCTCAGTTTGCAGGTATTGCAGCTTTAGATGGACCTGATGACTCAATTGATGAGATGATGGAAAAATTTACTTTAAGAAGAAAATTAATTCACGAAGGTTTAAATAGTTTACCAGGTGTAGAATGCAGTTTGCCTGGTGGAGCCTTTTATGCGTTCCCTAAAGTTATTGGAACTGGAATGGATGGAAGTGAATTCTGTAAAAGAGCTATGCATGAGGCAGGTGTTGCTATAGTCCCCGGTACAGCTTTTGGAAAAACATGCAAAGATTACGTAAGATTTAGCTTTGCAGCCTCTCGAGATAACATTTCTAACGCATTGGAAAATATCAAAAAAATGTTAGGCTAAGCTATGTCTGAAATAGCTTTGCCAAAAGTTGATAGAACAATAGTCAGTAAAAAAGAATTAATTGTTAATAATCTAAAACAATTTACCGATAAAAAAAATGTTTTAAGTGAATTAGATGAAATAAGACCTTACGAAACAGATGCACTAGCTGCGTACAAAAATTTACCTTTAGCCGTTGTACTTCCTGAAAATACTCAAGAAGTAAGTGAGATATTAAAATTTTGCCATAGAGAAAATATTAAAGTTATTCCAAGAGGAGCAGGAACTGGTCTTTCAGGTGGAGCTCTTCCATTAAATGATGCAATTTTATTAGGACTTGGAAAATTTAATAAAATTTTAGATATAGATTTTGATAACAAGTGTGTTGTTACTCAACCAGGTGTTACAAATTTATCAATTACTCATGCTGTTAAACATAAGGGATATTACTATGCCCCAGATCCTTCAAGTCAGTTAGCTTGTTCTATAGGTGGAAATGTTGCTGAAAATTCTGGAGGTGTTCACTCATTAAAATATGGAACAACAACAAATAATATTTTGGGTGTTGAAATGGTTATGATGGATGGAACTATTTGTAGAATAGGTGGAAAAACTTTAGATCAAGAGGGGTATGATTTATTAGGATTAATCTGTGGATCTGAAGGATTGTTAGGTGTGATTACAGAAGTAACAGTTAAAATTTTAAAAAATCCCCAAACAGTTAAAGCTGCCTTGATTGGTTTTCCAACAATTGAAGATGGAGGAAATTGTGTAACGGATATTATTTCAAATGGAATTACACCAGCAGGTATGGAAATAATGGATAAAGCTTTAATTGATGCAACAGAAAAATTTGTTCACGCTGGTTATCCTATGGATGCTGAAGTTTTAATGATTGTTGAACTAGATGGAACGAAATCTGAAGTAGAAGAATTGTTTAAACAAATAAAACAAATAGCAGAAAAAAATAAATCAAATAGCTTTAAGTTAAGTAAAAATGAAAAAGAAAGATTAGGATTTTGGTCAGGAAGAAAAGCAGCTTTTCCCGCATGTGGAGCAATGGCACCTGATTATTATTGTATGGATGGAACAATTCCGAGAGGAAAACTTTCAGAAATTCTTAAAGAGATAAGTAGATTATCCAAGAAGTATAATTTGGGAGTAGCGAATGGTTTTCATGCTGGAGACGGTAATTTACATCCATTAATTCTTTTTGATGGAAGCAATAAAGAGGAACTTAGAAGAACAGAGGAATTTGGTGCTGAAATTCTTAAAGCTTGTGTCAGAATGGGTGGAGCATTGTCTGGTGAACATGGGATAGGAATTGAAAAAAGAGAATTAATGTGTGAAGCATTTAATGACAATGATATCCAGCAACAAATAAATATTAAAATGTCACTAGATGAAAAAAATCTTTTAAATCCTGGAAAAGTTTATCCAATATTAAGAAAATGTGCGGAGGAAGGAAGAGTTCATGTTCACAGAGGAGAAGAAAAATTCCCAGATCTTCCAAGATTCTAATCATCTGTCACCCACAAGTGAGCTAGAGGTTTCAGAATTAATTAAAGAAGCTTATAAAAAAAAATTTCCAATTGATATCCATGGAAGTAATAGTAAAAAATTTATTGGATATAATGTTCAAGCGGCAAAGAGCTTGGATTTTTCAAGTTTCTCTGGAGTAATCGAATATCTTCCTGAGGAGCTGTATATAAAGGTCAAACCAGGAACACTGATAAAAGATATAGAAAATATTTTAGAAAAAAATAATCAAGAACTTTCATTTGAGCCAACTGATTTTGGTTACCTTAAAGATGGAAAATCTAATAAAGGGACAGCTGGTGGATGTGTTTCTTGCAATTTTGCAGGCTCAAGAAGATTTAAAGTAGGTAGTGTAAGAGATTTTATTTTAGGTTTTAGAGGGGTCAATGGAAAGGGCGATATAATTAAATCAGGAGGCACAGTTGTTAAAAATGTGACTGGATATGATTTATCTAAATTAGTTAGTGGTTCTTTTGGAACATTGGTTGCTCTTACAGAAGTCACTTTAAAAATCTCAGCAAAAAAGCCATCTCAAAATACAATTATAATTTATGAGAAAGATCCAAAAATCATTTCAGATTTATTTAATATGGTTTTGAGTTCCAGCAATGAAATATCAGGTGCAGTGTTTGTGCCAGATGAACCCAAATCTAAAAAATTTACACCAAATAAAAGTAAAGCATTTAAATTAAATGATTTAGATCAAGAGGGTGCTTTTTTTGCATTCAGAATTGAAGGGGATCAAAACTCTATTAAAGAAAGAATTAAGGATATTTCAAACGAAATGGATTTAAAAAATTACAAAACATCAAATTTAGATATTTATCAATCCGATCTTTTTTGGAAAAGTATAAATAGTTTGCAATTATTTTCTGAAACTAAAAACAATCTTTTAAGAGCGGTTGTGCCTCCTTCAAAGTCTGAAAAAATGATGAGTTTTCTCAAAAATAAGTACAAATATTTTATTGATTGGTCTGGGGCATTATTTTGGATTGAGGTGCCTGGTGATCAAAATATAAAAGAAGTAAAAAATACAATAATTCAAAATGATGGATATGTAACAATAATTAAAAAATCCGAGGATTTTGAATTTACAGAAAAATTATTTACGATTGATGATACAAAATTAATGATATCAAAAAAAATCAAAGAAAGTTTTGACCCTAGAGGATTATTCAATCCCGGAAAAATGTATAAGGACTTTTAATGCAAACAAATTTCACAGAAATTCAACTTGAAGATAAAGATAATCAGTCTTCTGAAAAAATATTTAAAAAATGCGTTCATTGTGGAATGTGTAACGCAACGTGTCCTACGTATGGAATTTTAGGGGACGAATTAGACGGCCCTAGAGGAAGAATTTATTTAATTAAAGATATGTTAGAAAATAATAAAAAGCCAACTGAAAAAGTTGTGAAACATATAGATAGATGTCTTTCATGTTACAGTTGTATGACGACATGTCCGGCGGGTGTTAATTATATGCATCTAATTGATCATGGAAAAAAATATATCGAAAAAAATTATGAAAGATCTACTTTTGATAAGTTAATTAGATATTTTTTATCTATTACTCTTCCGAATACTAAAGTTTTCAGACTATCAAGTTTTTTAGTTAAATTAAGTAAACCTTTTAAATTTTTAATGCCTTCAAAGATTAAAGATATGATCGATTTGATGCCAAGTAGTTTTCCAAAAAAAAATTTGCCAATTAAGGAAGTTTATAAAGCTTCAGGTAAAAAGAAAGTTGCAAGGGTAGCGTTATTAACTGGTTGTGTACAAAAAGAAATATCTCCTCAAATAAATGAAGCAACAATAAGATTATTAAATAGGCATGGTGTTGAGGTAGTTGTTCCGAAAAAAATTCGTTGCTGTGGATCATTAAATCATCATTTAGGAAAAGAGGAAGATGCTCATCAAGATTTTAAAAATAACATTAATACTTGGTATGAGGAGCATCAAAAAGGTAATTTAGATGCAATTTTGTCAAACACATCAGGATGTGGAACTACTATGAAAGATTATGGATTTATTTTTAGAGATGATAAAGAACTTGGTAAAAAAGCTAAAGTAATATCTGATTTAACAAGAGATATATCAGAGTATATTTTTGAAAGTTTAAAATTAGATATAAAATCGAAAGGAAAAAAATATAAAGTTGCTTATCACTCTGCATGCTCAATGCAGCACGGACAAAAAGTTCATACTCAACCAATATCTTTACTTGAAAGAACTAATAATGAAATAATGGAAATACCAGAGGGTCATATATGTTGTGGTTCAGCTGGAACCTACAACATCTTACAATCAAAAATTGCAAAACAATTATTAGAGAAAAAAGTAAATAATATAGAGAGTTTAAATCCTGATTTTATTTCTACAGGAAATATTGGTTGTATTACCCAAATTTCTCATGGTACTAAAGTTCCTATATTACATACAATTGAAGTTTTAGATTGGTACACAGGCGGACCAAAACCTGAAATTTTAAAATAGAATTTATGAAAAGAGTTTTAATTACAAGACGTTTAATAAGAGAAAGTGAAGATAAAGCTTCTAAATTATTTGATGCAAAGTTTAATACTAATGATGAACTTTATTCTCAAAAAAAAATAATAGAAATGAGTGAGGGATGTGATGGAATTTTATCATCATTAACTGAAAAATTAGATGCAGAAACCATTAATCAATTACCAAACTCAGTAAAAATTATTTCTAATTTTGCAGTTGGATTTGGAAACATAGATTTAGAGGCAGCAAAAAATAGAGGTATAGCAGTAACAAATACACCAGAAGTTTTATCAGATGCCACAGCAGAAATTGGAATTTTATTAATTTTAGG
The DNA here is from genome assembly GCA_902558835.1 of uncultured Pelagibacteraceae bacterium. Taxonomy (GTDB): domain Bacteria; phylum Pseudomonadota; class Alphaproteobacteria; order Pelagibacterales; family Pelagibacteraceae; genus Pelagibacter. The sequence goes on along the minus strand of CACEFK010000004.1, from coordinate 88,376 downwards.
AGCATGTAGAAGAGCTTCCGAGGGGATTGAGTCTGCAAAAGAAGGTGGATGGAAATGGTCTGCTGATTATTTAATTGGAAAACAATTAACGGGAACAAGATTAGGAATTTTAGGTATGGGTCGTATTGGCCAAAAAATTGCAAAAATCGCAAAATCTTTAGGTATGGTTATTCATTATCATAATCGTTCAAAATTAAGTGAAGATAAAGAACAAGGTGCAACATATCATGACAGCATAAAAAGTCTTTTTTCAGTCTCAGATGTTTTATCAATTTGTTGTCCAGCCACAAAAGAAACAGAGAACTTAATTAACAAAGAGACTGTTGAGTATTTCCCTAAAGGTGCTGTTATAACAAATGTTGCAAGAGGTGATATAGTTGATGATGAATCTTTAATTGATGCATTGAATAGAAGAAAAATTTATGCAGCAGGATTAGATGTTTATAAAAATGAACCAAATTTAAATCCTGGTTATTTAAAAATTCCAAGCGCTTTTGTTTTACCTCATCTTGGGAGCGCAACAAAAGATACAAGAATTGCAATGGGAAATTTAGCAGTTGATAATTTAGATGAGTTTTTTAGAACTGGAAACAGTATCAATAAAGTAAATTAAAATGTCTCAATCGATAGCTTTCATTGGTGTTGGCAACATGGGTTGTCCAATGGCTGAAAATTTAATGAAGGCAGGTAAATCTGTAAAAGTTTTTGATGTCTCAAAAAAAATGCTTGGAATTGCAAAAGATAAAAATCTTGAGACTATCGAAAATTTAGATGATCTAATTACAGCTGATGTTGAAACAGTTATTACTATGCTTCCAGAGGGCAAGCATTCTAAGGAAGTTTATTTAGGAGATAATGGAATAATAAATAAAGTATCAAAAAATTGTTTGCTAATTGATTGTTCAACAATTGATATTCAAACTTCTATTGAAATTGGAAAAAAAGCTTCAGAATTAGGAATAGAAATGATTGATGCTCCAGTTAGTGGCGGAGTAATGGGAGCTCAAAAAGCAACTTTAAATATAATGGTTGGTGGATCAAAAGAAGCATTTGAAAAAGCTCTTCCTTTATTAAAAATTATGGGGAAAAATATATTTCATGCAGGTGATTTAGGTAGCGGGAATGGTGCCAAAATTTGTAACAATATGGCTTTAGGAATTGCAATGATTGCTGCTTCTGAGTCATTAATGTTAGCAAAAAGATTAAACATAGATATCAAAAAAGTTCATGAAATTATGAAAAATGCATCAGGTAATAGTTGGCCAATTTCAGTATATCCACCTTTACCTGGTTTAATTGATGGTACACCTTCAAATAATAATTATCGTCCAGGTTTTTCCGCAGGAATGATGAATAAAGATCTTAAACTTGCAAATGATTGTGCCCAAAGTGTAAATGCAGAAACACCATTAGGAAAAATGGCTTTAGAAATTTATGACCAATTTTGCAAAGATGGAAATGATACTAAAGATTTTTCAGCAATTTCTAAGGTAATAGGTGGTAATGCTTGGGATTATCCAATTGATTAAATAATTTTATTGTAAGTGTTTATAAATTGTTGTTCTAGAAACACCCAGTTTTCTTGAAGTAGCAGAAATATTATTTGTTTCATTAAAAGTTGATCTAATCAAAGTACATTTTTCCCTTTTGATTTTTGTATCTTCACAATTTTTACAAGTACTTTTTTTCTTTTCTTTTTTTGTTTCTACAAATTTGTTTTCTTTAAAAATTTGACTTTTAACTACAAAAACAGATGAACCTAAATGATCGGTAATTTTTAATGTTTTATTATTTAATAAATCAGATGCGATAGATGAAAATGAATTAGTAAAAATTTTATTGAAATTTTCATTTTTAAGATCTTCTAGTCCATTAAGCATAATTCTTGCATTACTGTTAGCACCTACAATAAGACCATCTCCATTAACAGCCAATAAACCTACGCTGGTTGTAGATAGATATTCTTGTCGAGGATGAAATGATAAAATTAATTCATGTTCAAACTTTTTTAAAAATAATTTTGTTTCTATACTTCTGGTTGCTAGTTTCACTAAAGCTAGAGTGTGTTGCTCTCTAGACATATAGTCAGTTGAAGCATCTATAATTCCAATAGTTTTACCGTCATAATTAATAATTGGACTTGCGAAACAAGATATATTTTCATGCGCTATAAAAAAATGTTCTTTACCAGAAACAATTGTTGGTTTTTTTAATTCAACAGATAACCCTAAACCGTTTGTGCCACAAACCTTTTCAGTCCAAATAGATCCAGGTATCACACTTTTACCAACATCTGTTTGAAGACAAGTTTTGTCATAAATTGTATCAAGCACCAACCCATTCTCATCTGAATATGCGACCATAAAATTAGTTCCAGCAATTTGTGAGTATAAAAGTTCCAATTCTGGGAGAACTATTTTTCTAAGAGCTTCATTTTTTTCTTTAATCTCTTTTAATTCAACAGATGATATTACGCTTTGTTTTGGATCTTTAAATGGATCAAGACCCTCTGCAATACATCTCGACCAACTGTCTGAAATCTCCTTGCCCATCTCATAGGACATCATTCCTCTTTTCTTAAGGATATTTTTAAATTCTATACTTTTCGAAGATAAGTTTCCCATATCTAAAAGATAAATAAAAATGATGTATTCAACAACTAACTACAGGTTGTATTTGTAAACTAATTGAACACTTAAAAGCGGCATTGACTCCATCGGACTTCGATTTTTTAATAAGGTTTTGAAAATTAAAAGGGAGAGAAAACGATGAAAGCACAGGTTTTGCACAAGTATGACCCAGAAATGAAAGAAAAAGTTTGGGTTACAGGCGAAGAAATGCCAGATCCAAAAATTGAGAAGGCATCAGATGTAATTGTTAAAATTGGTGCTGCAGGAGTTTGCAGAACAGATTTACATATTATTGAAGGAGTATGGAAACATATTCAAGATCCAGATGGAACTTTATTACCATGTGTAATGGGGCATGAAAATGCTGGATGGGTAGAGGATGTTGGTAAAGACGTAACTGATTATAAAAAAGGTGATCCGGTTATTTTACATCCATTAATTTCAGGAACAGGTGGTACTTGTTTAGACTGCAGAAGAGGTAATGATATGCATGCTGCTGCTGGAGCATTTCCTGGATTAAGTATTAAAGAAGGTGGATACTCTGAACTATTAAAAACAAGTGTTAGAAATTTAATTAAACTTCCAAAAGTTTTAGCACCTAAAGATGTTGCACCTTTTTCAGATGCAGGTCTTACAGCTTATAGAGTTGTTAAAAAGGCAACTAGACATCTATTGCCAGGTCAAAGCTGTACGATAATTGGTGCTGGAGGTTTAGGACATATTGCTATTCAATGTTTGAAAGCGATGTGTGCAGCTGACATTATTATTGTTGAGAAATCTGAAGCAGCCTTAAAACATGCAATGGAGCTTGGTGGCGATCACGGAGTTTTAATTGATGGAAACGAAATTGAAAAAGTTCAAGAACTAACCAAAGGAAAAGGTTCAGAAGCTGTTATCGATTTCGTAGGTGAAAAAGGATCTACTGCCATGGGAATTCAAATGACTTCTAATGGTGGTTTTTACTACATTGTTGGATACGGAGAAGAAATTAAATCATTAGCAGTTGATTTAATTATTTCTGAAAAAACAATCGTAGGTAATTTAGTGGGAACGTGGTCTGAATTATATGAATTGATGGAGTTAGCTGATCGGGGAAAAGTGAAGCTATCCATGCAAGAATATAAATTGGACGATGCTAATAAAGCGCTCCATGATCTTAACGACGGTAAAGTTAAGGGACGAGCTGTTTTAGTTCCGTAATTAAGTAAAGGAAGAGAGAGGTAATAATGAAACTAATGAAAACTTGCTTGACGGCTATTATATCAAGTTTAATGATATTTAGTCCTATGGCATATGCTGATAAGTGGAGCGATCAGTTTCCACATATCAAAGCTACAGGGGATATTCCTGGTGACTGTTCTTATGAGAAGATGTCTAAGAAAAATTACAAAGGAAAAACTCTTAAAATAAATACTCACGCAATTCCAGTAATGGGAGAGCCAACAGCTCTACATGCTGAGCAGTTTGAGAAATTAACTGGCGCAAAAGTTGAAGTTACACATACACCAGCAGGTGATTTGTACTCAAAAGCAATGGTTCCTTTCCAAGCTGGACAAGCACCTTACGATATTGTGTTTGGATTTTCTAACTTCATCAATGACTGGAAAAGATATTTAGCACCAGTTCCTAAGAAGTACATGAACTCACCTGAGATGAAAGACGTAACAAAATCTCACATGGGTGTATCGTCTTGGGATGGAACTATGTACCAATATCCAGTTGATGGTGACAGACATTATCTAAAATACAGAAAAGACGTAATAGATAATCCTGAAATGCAGAAAAAATATAAAGCAGATACAGGTAAAGAACTAAAAGTTCCTACTACATGGAAAGAATATGGCGAAATGGCTAAATATTTCAATGGTTGGGACTGGGATGGAGACGGTGAAAAAGAATACGGTTCAGCTGAAGTTATGAAAAAAGATGACTTAATGTTTGCAGCTTTTTTCAGTAGATCAGTAGCGTACGCTAAAAACCCAAGAACTCCAGGTGGTTTCTTTTTTGATTTAGAAACTATGAAGCCAAACATCAATAACCCTGGGTTTGTAGAGGCATTAACTGATTGGGTTGAAGCTACTAAATATGTTCCTCCAGGAGGAACTAACTTTGGTCTAGGTGATGAAATCGGATCATTTGGTGGTGGACAAACTTTATTTAGTTTCTCTTGGGACGATGCATTTATTGCAGCAATGCAAGATGACAGCCCAATTAAAAATAAAGTTGGTGCAGCTCCACTTCCAGGCGCAAACAAAGTTTGGAACAGAGTATCTAATAGCTGGGAAAACCAATACAACCAAGCTCCTTACATTGTTTGGGGTTGGGCAGTAGGTGTTGCTAAGAAAAGTAAAGTAAAAGATATGGCGTTTGATTATCTTTGTTTCTTTTCTAACGGAGCAAATCACCAAGCTGACTTAGCAATTGGTAGATTTGGTGTTAACCCATTTAAAAACTCAGACTTTGACCCTAACATTTACATTAATAGTATGGGTTGGGATCCTGAGATTGCTAACAGTTACACTAAGACACTTTTAGATATGGAAAAAAGTAATAACAGAGTTTTCCCTCTAAGAGTTCCAGGTGTATTTGAATTTACAAGTGCTGTTGCTACTGGAACTTCAAAAGCTTTAGCAGGACAATTATCTCCTCAAGAAGCTTTAGATGAAGTTGCTAAAGAGTGGGAAGCAATTGTAAGCAGAGTAGGTAAAAAAGCAGTTCAAGATGCCTATGCTGTTGGTGTCAAAATGGAAGACAACAAGCTATAATTTAAAAATACTTTATGTGGCCATTAATTTTAATGGCCACATATAATAAAAATAATATAATCCTTTATTTATAAATGAACTTTAAGCATAAATATTTCTTCCTATTTCCAGGTTTATTTGTGTTGATAGGAATATTAATTTTTCCAATTATTTTCGTAGTTAGATTAAGTTTGTCAGGATGGAATAGTTATAATCCTGGTTTAGATTATATAGGTTTAGAAAATTACATAAGATTATTTACTGATGATCCAAGATTCTGGGAATCATTTTTTAGATTGAGTTTTTTATCAGTTACAACAGTTATTTTGCAATATGTAATAGGTTTTGCTTTGGCGCATATGGTTTGGAAAGATATTAAATTTAAAAGATTTTTTAGGGTTTTATTTTTAGTTCCAATGATGACTACGCCGGTGATCATGACAGTTATTTGGAGAACTTTTTTCCATGAATCTTTAGGACCTGTAAATGACATGTTATCAATTTTTGGTGTAGCTCCAAAGTGGTTGACTGATCCAGTTATTGCAAAATTTACGGTAATTATTGTTGAGGTATGGCAATGGACACCTTTTATGTTCTTACTTTTGTTAGCAGGCTTATTATCATTGCCTAAAGAACCATTTTTGGCCGCTGCGATTGATGGTGCTAGTCCAGTCAGAAAATTTATTTACGTAACATTTCCATTGATGGCTCCTATATCCATTGGAGCAATAATTATAAGGTTAATTGAGGCTTCAAAGATAATGGATACAGTTTACGTTTTAACTTCTGGTGGCCCAGGAACTTCAACTGAAACTTCAAGTTTTTACATTTTCATAAAAGGGCTAAGAGAATTTCAGATGGGTTATGCAGCATCAATGTCATTCACTTACTTAATAATTATGATCATAAGTTTAACAATAATAGCAAAGGTCTTAACTAAAGTTTTATTGAAAGAGTAGAGTATGAATAAATTATATATTTTTTTAAAATATTTCTTTATTGTTGTTTGGACAGTATTTGTCGTAGCGCCTTTTCTTTGGGCTTTAACAACATCCTTTAAAGACTTTCAGTCTGTTAATGGTGGAGTAACATATATTCCATGGGTAGATTTTGAACCTAATTTAGAAGGGTGGAAGGTTTTAATTAAATCACCAGCCAAAGGAGGGGTAGATATAATTGAACCTTATTTTAATAGTTTGTTTGTAACTTGTACCGCAAGTTTAATTAGCATTATTCTTGGAACATTGTCTGCCTATGCACTATCAAGATATACATTCAAGGCAGGTTTTGTAAAAAATAACGATATTACTTTTTTCTTTATTTCCCAAAGAATTATGCCTCCAATTGTTTTATCAATTCCGTTTTTTTTATTTTTAAGTTCGATAAATTTATTAGATAGTCTAACGGGGTTAATTGTAGTTTACATTGTTTTATTAATGCCAATAGCAGTTTGGATTATGGTTGACTTTTTTAATAAAGTACCAAGAGAAATTGATGAGACAGCTCTGATTGATGGTTGTAATCCTTATCAAGCATTTTTAAAAGTAGTGTTACCAAATTCAATACCAGGATTAATTGTAGCTGGAATGTTTTGTATAATTTTTGGATGGATTGATTTCTTTTTTGCTTTTATTTTAACTTTTACTGAAGTTCAATTGTTACCAGTTAAGATTGTTGCATTAAATTCATCGGTAACTCCGTGGTGGAGTTTATCAGCATCAGCTTTAGTTTCAGTAGCACCATTAATTATTGTTGCGTTCATAGTTGAACGATATTTATCAAAAGGAAATTTATCAGGAGCTATCAAATAATGGATTTAGTTGCTAACAATTTATCTTATAAACCTGATGATCAATATCATTTAAACGAAGTATCTTTTAATTTTAAAGAAGGAAATCTCTATACAATTTTAGGAAGAACACTATCCGGAAAGACGACTTTATTAAAAACAATAGCTGGTCTTGTAACACCAGACAGTGGTGAAATTGAATTTGATGGTAAAAATTTTTTAAAAGTTCCAGTCTGGGAAAGAAATGTAGCAATGGTTTATCAACAATTTATAAACTATCCTCATTTAAATGTTTTCGAAAACATAGCATTTCCTTTGAAACAAAGAAAAATAGATCAGAGCATTATTAATGAAAAAGTAATGGATGCTTTAAAGTCTGTTGGGTTAGTAGGTTTTGAAAATAGAAAGATCCAAGAGCTTTCTGGAGGTCAGCAACAAAGGGTTTCGCTTGCAAGATCATTAGTAAAAAATGCAAAAATACTGTTGCTAGATGAGCCCCTAGTAAATTTAGACTATAAATTGAGAGAGCAACTTAGAGAAGAGTTTAAAAACTTATTTTCTAAAGGATTAGCAGATGAAACAATATTAATTTATTCAACCACTGATCCTAGGGAAACTATGGAATTAAATGGTGAAGTTATTGTTTTAGATGAGGGCAAAGTTTTACAAGTTGGTCCAGCAAAAGAAATATTTGAAAACCCCAACTCCTTAAAAGTTGCGGAAATTTCTAATGACCCCCCAATGAATATTATTGAAGCTAAAATTTCAGATAATCAAATTAGATTTGAAGGCATTGATGTAGAGGCCCCACAACATTTATCTAAACTAACCGAAGATGGTTTAAAAATTGGATTGAGATCTTCAGATATTGAATTAAACGAAAACGGTCACGAATTTGAAGTTGAGCTTGCAGAAATTAGTGGTTCAGAAACATTGCTACATTTAAAAAGAGGAGATACAAAAATTATAGTTTCAATAGAGGAAGTTTTAAATTTTAAGATACACGATAAAGTAAAAATTAATTTTAAAATTAATAGAGCTTATGCGTTTCATGCTGATGGAAAATTAGCATCTTCGCCTTTTGGAGGTTTGAATGGCTAAAATTGATTTAAGTAATATATCTCACTCATACAATCCAAATGATCCAAATCCAGTCTATGCTTTAAATCCTTTCTCAATGACATGGGAAAATGGAAATCGATATGCAATCTTAGGTCCTTCTGGATGTGGAAAAACTACAATGCTTAATATTGTGTCTGGCTTAGTGAGACCTTCTGCTGGAAGAATATTATTTGATGATAAAGATGTTACAGATTTAAAAACAGAAGATAGAAATATTGCTCAGGTTTTTCAATTTCCAGTTATTTATAATACAATGACTGTTTACGAAAATTTAGCATTTCCACTTAAATGTAGAGATTTTTCTAAAAGTAAAACTGATGAAAGAGTTAATTCAGTTGCTGAAACTTTAAATTTAAAATCTTTTTTAAATTCCCCTGCGAGAAAATTAACAGCAGATCAAAAGCAATTAATATCTTTAGGAAGAGGTCTTGTAAGAGAGGACGTAGCTGCTGTTTTAATGGATGAGCCTCTAACTGTTATCGATCCAGATTTAAAATTTAGATTGAGAAGAAATCTTAAAGAAATTAATGAGCAATATAAAACAACATTAGTTTATGTAACACACGATCAAAACGAAGCGATGACTTTTGCAGATAACATAATAGTAATGAGTGAAGGAGAGGTGGTCCAAACCGGTTCCCCTAAAGAACTTTTTGAAAGACCAAATACTACATTTGTTGGATACTTTATTGGCTCACCAGCCATGAACTTATTTGAAAGTGAAGCTTCCTCAAATGATAGTGTAAAAATAAACAATACTTTAATTAAAACCCATACAAATTTATCTAATTTAAAGACAAGAAATATTAAATTAGGAATTAGATCTGAATTTATTAAAATTGCACGAAACCAAAATGAAAACTTAATTGACGTTAATGTTGAAAAGGTTGAGGATCTAGGAAACTATAAATTGATCACTGCCAAAATGGGAGATCTCACAATTAAATCAAAAGTTACAAGAGAAACCGAAATACCTAATCAGAATGTTAAACTCCACATACCTGCTGAAAAATGCTGTGTGTATGAAGATAATAAATTGATATAAATATCAACTTCAAATTGAAAATTTGAGATTGTAGTGACAATCTGCACCTCTTTTTAGAAAGACTCTAAATTAATTTTGTGTTTAAATTCTTTCAGTTAATTAACTAGAGGAGAATATAATGATTAAATATAAAAAATCATTGAAGGGTTCTAAAACACCTTCAAGAAGAAAGTTCTTCAAAGCAGCGGCAGCAACAGGAGCGGCAGCAGCTACAGCAGTAGCAATGCCAAATGTTGCATTTGGTGCTCCATTAACATTAAAGATGCAAGCAGCTTGGCCTTCAGGCGCTAATATCTTTTTTGAAATGGCGGGAGATTACGCAAAAATGGTAAGCGACATGTCAGCTGGAGAACTTAAAATCGATGTACAACCAGTTGGAGCTGTTGTTAAAACTTCAGAAATTGGACAAGCAGTAAGTTCAGGTGTAGTTGATATGGGTCACTGGGTGACTGCATATTGGTATGGTAAAAATGCTGCTGCGTCTCTTTTTGGAACTGGACCATCATACGGAATGTCATCTCAAGAAGTTATGGGATGGATGGAGTACGGTGGAGGTAGAGCTTTATACGAAGAAGCAGTAAAAAGTGTTGGATTTAATTACACTGGTTTCTTCCATATGCCAATGCCAGCTCAACCATTTGGTTGGTTTAAAAAGAATGTAACAAAAGTATCTGATGTTAAAGGTATGAAGTATAGAACAGTTGGTCTAGCGACTAACGTTTTAACTGCTATGGGAATGGTCGTTAGACAATTACCAGGTGGTGAAATCCAACCAGCAATGAAAACTGGTTTGATTGATGCTGCAGAATTTAACAACCCTACATCAGACTCACAGTTTGGAATGCAGGATGTCTCTAAACACTATCACTTAGGAAGTTTCCACCAATCTCAGGAAATGTTTGAAATTCCAGTGAATACAAAGAGACTGAATAGCTTATCGCCTGCTCATCAAGCTATCTTGAAGAATGCTGCTTACGCTGCAAACTCAGATAACTACTTTAAAGCATTAGTTAGATATTCAACTGACTTAGCTAAATTGATGAACGAGCATAAGGTTAATGTTTACCAAACATCAGACGCTATCCTTGCAGAGCAATTAAAAGGTTGGGATAAAGTTATTGGTGAGTTTGCTGCAAAAGATGCTTTCTTTAAGAAAGTGGTAGACTCTCAAAAAGCATACGCTAAGAGAACTATGAAGTATCTGTTGATGAATCAACCGAACTACAAATTAGCTTATGAAAATGAGTTTGGACCAATTGAGAAAGTTAAAATCTAATTAACTTTAGTAAATTCAAAAAAGGGGGTTTAAAAACCCCCTTTTTTTTTAGTTTAATTTATTATATTTTTTACTGATGGAAACTTTCATTAAATTTGCGGATACACTGAGCACTTCAATGGGTAAAGCATTTTCTTGGTGTATTGTGATTTTAATGGGCGGAACAGTTTATGAAGTTGTTATGGCCTATGTTTTTAACAAGCCAACTTTATGGAATTTTGATTTTAGTATGCAAATGTACGGAGCAATACTAATGATGTCAGGTGCATATTGTTTAGCGACTGAAGCCCATGTAAGAGGTGATGTAATTTACCGATTGTTTAAACAAAGAACTCAAGCTTGGATAGATTTAGTTCTTTATTTTGTCTTCTTTTTTCCAGGCGTCGTTGCTTTAGCTTTTTACGGATATGAATACGCTGCAATTGCTTGGAAAATAAAAGAGACAAGTTGGAGTAGTCCAGCTCAAATACAAATTTACATGGTTAAATCCATGATACCTGCTGCAGGTACATTGTTAGTTATTCAAGGAATTGCAGAAGTTTTTAGATCTATTATTTGTATCAAAACAGGACAATGGCCTATGCGAATGGTAGTTGCTGAGGAAACAGAACAAATGCTGATGAGAACATCACAAGAGGAAGATAAATCAAATGTTATTTAGTCTTTCAAATCCAGAAGTTGCAATTTTAATGATGGGTATATTTCTATTTGCTGTTCTTTTAGGTTTTCCAATTGCATTTACATTAATGGCGATGGGTATTGCGTTTGGTTATTACGCTTACTACGACGCGACCATGATGGAACACATTTTTGATAATAGAATTTTTCAATTATTTGTTCAAAACACTTATACTGTTATGGATAATAATGTTCTGACAGCTGTACCTTTATTTTTGTTCATGGGTTATTTAGTTGAGAGAGCGGGAATTGTTGCAAAATTATTTTTTGCTATAAGATTAGCTGCACATAGACTTCCAGCATCTATGGCTGTTGCTGCATTAATTACTTGTACGCTGTTCTCTACAGCAACAGGAATTATTGGTGCAGTAGTGACCTTGATGGGATTATTAGCTTGGCCAGCAATGGTAAAAGCTGGTTACGATAAAAAATTTGCATCAGGAATAATATGTTCTGGAGGATGTTTGGGTATTTTAATACCACCAAGCATTATGTTGATTGTTTACTCAGTTATTGCTCAATTATCACCTCTAAGACTTTTTGCAGCCGCTATCTTTCCAGGTTTACTTTTGGCAGGATTGTACATTGGCTATGCGGTTATAAGAGCATGGATGAATCCATCCATCGCACCTAGACCTCCAAAAGAAGATATTCCACCTCGTGCAGAAATTTTAAAAGAGGTACTAGTTTCTTTTGTACCTCTTTTTGGATTAATTATGTTAGTGCTTGGAACAATTTTAGCTGGAATAGCAACACCAGCAGAGGCTGCGGCAGCAGGAGCCTTTGGAGCATTGATTTTATCTTGGTTCTATAAAACCCTTAAATGGCAAAACTTTAAAGAGTCTGTTTTTTTAACTGCCAAAACAACAGCTATGATTATGTGGTTATTTATTGGATCTTGGACTTTTTCTTCAGTATTTTCTTACCTAGGTGGACATGAAGTTTTTGAACATTTTTTTACTTCTATAAATATTTCAACTTGGCAATTTCTAGTAATTACACAAATTATAATTTTCCTTTTAGGATGGCCATTAGAGTGGACTGAAATTTTAATTATTTTTGTTCCAATTTTTTTACCACTATTAGAAATTTTTGGAGTTAACCCATATTTTTTTGCAATGTTAATAGCTTTAAATTTGCAAACTTCTTTTTTAACGCCGCCAATGGCAATGTCGGCTTATTATTTAAAAGGAGTTCAAAAAACTAACGTTGAATTAATGGATATTTTTAGAGGAATTATGCCGTTTTTAGCAATTGTGATTTTCGCTATGTTTTTAATGTATATGTTTCCTGCAATTGCTTTATGGTTACCAGAAACTTTATTTGCTAATTAAAAGAAATGATAGATATTTTTTCTCTTAAAGCCGAAGAGCTCGCTTTAAAAATAAAAGACTCTCAATTAACTTCAGTAGAAATATGTGAAAAGTATATAGAAAGAATTAATAAATTTGAAAAAGATGTAAAGGCTTGGGCACATTTTGATAAAAAACTTCTACTAGAAAAAGCAGTAGAATCTGACGAATATAGAAGGTCAGGTAAACCTTTGGGACCATTGCATGGTGTCCCTGTAGCTGTAAAAGACATTGTTGGAACTCTTGATATGCCAACCGAATGTGGAACTGTAATTAGAAAGGGAAAATCTTATTCACAAAATGCAGAAATTGTTGATTTATTATTAGCAGCTGGTGCAATTGTAATGGGCAAAACAGCTACAGCTGAATTAGCATATCTTGGCCCTCCCAAAACAACTAATCCACACGATCATTCTAGAACTCCAGGTGGTTCTTCAAGTGGATCTGCAGCTGCTGTTGCTTCGTTTATGGCGCCTTTATCAATAGGTTCACAAACAGGTGGTTCAATAATAAGACCAGCATCATATTGTGGAGTTGTAGGTTACAAACCAACATACGGGTTAATTTCAAGAAATGGTGTACTTAAAACTTCAGAAAAATTAGATCACATAGGTGTATTTGGAAGATCAGTAGAAGACGTTGCGTTACTTTCAAAAGTCTTAATTAAAAAAGATAATTTTGACCCTGCAACTGTTCATTATTCAGCTGAGAATATGCTTGCGGAAACAAAAAAAGGTCCCTTGTTTGAACCTAAATTTATTTTTTATAAAACAGATTATTGGAAAAATATTGAAAAAAAATCCAGAGAAGCTTTTGAATATTTTATAAAATCTTTTAAAAAAAATATTGAGGTTTTTGATAACCCTTCTTATTTTAAAGATATTCATAGATATCATCAAATTATGTATGAAACTGATTTAGCAAATAATTTTGGATTATATTATAAAAAGTATAAAAAAAAATTATCTAAGCCAATGCAAGATGCAATTGTTAAAGGTAATAAACATTCAGCAAAAGAGTATGCTGAGGCCCTGGATTTCATGAAAAGAAGTTACGAGTCTTATGAAGAAGTATTTGAAGATTATCATGGAGTTTTATCACCTGCTAGTCCTGGTGTTGCTCCCAAAAGTTTAAAAACAACTGGTTCTGCAGAATTTAATAAAGTTTGGTCTTATCTTGGAACTCCATGTATATCACTTCCATTGTTACAAGGTGATGCAAATATGCCTCTAGGAGTCCAATTAACTGGTGCTAGGTACGATGATCATAGATTTTTAGGTATTGCTAATTGGTTAGAAAAGGAATGTAATAATTAAATGCAAAAATTTACAACATTTTTAGGAACTTTGCTTGCAACAGCTTTTTTAGTTGGCTTAGCTACGACACTTACAAGATCAACAATGATAGGTTTTTTTGATGTATTGCCAGTTTATATATTGATGGCAATCGCAATCTTCATGATGGTCTATGAAGCATTTTTTGATAAAAAATAATTTTATATAATCTAAAATTTACTACCTCAGATTGTAATACAATAGTTTACAGTTATTTTAATCTAGACTTAAACACACATTTGTAATTTACTCTGTACAGTTAATTAACAAATAAGAGGAGATACTAATGATTAAAGAAAAAAAATCATTGAAGGCTTCTAAGTCGCCTTCAAGACGTAAGTTCTTTAAAACTGCTGCTGCAACTGGAGTTGCTGCTGTAGCTGCATCATCTTTAGCTGCTCCAGCTGTTGCTGCAGAAAGAGTGGAAGCAGCAATGGTAGCTACTTGGCCGAGAGATTTTCCAGGCCTAGGTACTGGTGCACAAAGACTTGCAAAAAGAATAGCTGATATGAGTGATGGTAGAATCCAAGTTACTTATTATGCTGCAAACGAGCGAGTTAAAGCATTTGACTCATTTGATGAAGTTGCTTCTGGTAATTCACAAATGTATCATGGTGCAGATTATTATTGGGTTAAAAAACACCCAGCTTTTGGATACTTTACTGCTTGTCCTTTTGGTTTCACGTATTCTGAAATTAATGCGTGGATACACCATGGTGGTGGGCAAGAACTTTGGGATGAGTTAACTGATGATTTTGGTACTCAAAGTTTCATAGCTGGAAATACTGGAGTACAAATGGGTGGTTGGTTTAATAAAAAAATTAGATCAGCTAATGACCTTAAAGGTTTAAAAATGCGTATGCCAGGATTAGGTGGACAAGTTCTAGGAAAACTAGGTGGTTCCCCAATCTCACTTCCTGGTGGACAAATTTACGAAAACCTTGTTTCAGGTGCAATTGATGCAACTGAATGGGTAGGTCCATGGAATGATGAAGCTATGAAGTTCCATGAAGCAGCGAAGTACTATTACTACCCTGGTATGCATGAACCCGGTTCAATGTTAGCATGTGGTGTCAATAAATCTTGGTTTACAAGTTTAACTAAATCAGACCAAACAATAATTAAAACCGCTTGTGCATGGGCAGATGAAATTACAATGGCTGAGTACAATGCTAAGAATGGTGCTGCATTAGCAAGACTAGTAAATGAAAATGGTGTTAAACTTGAGAAGTTTAATGACAAAGTTTATGACGCTTTTGCTAAAGGTGCGGAAGAAGTGTATGACGAAGTTCAACAACACAGTGAGCTTGCTGCAAGAGTGCATAAAGCATTCATTAAAGCAAGAAAAGAAATTGGTGCTTGGACTAACTTGTCAGACTCTCCATACATCAGTCAAAGAAATAGAGCTTTAGGAATTAGCTAAAGTTAGATTTATAATTAATTAAAAATTAGGGCCCTTTTTAGGGCCCTTTTTAATAAATTAAAAACTCATTTAAGTTATGTATTTAAAAAACAATTTATCTATAATAATTAGAATATTTAGCTACTCAATATTAGCTACTACTTTTGTTTTTTTATTTAATAACGTTTTAACAGTTTGGTTTGAATGGCCTGGTGTAAAAAGTTTATTTTCTCATTATGGTTTGTTTGGATTTAAAAAATTAAGTAAACCATTGGAAGACACAGTTTTAACTTTTGCATATTTACAACTGTTCTTTTATTTAGCCTCAATATTATTTTCAATTTTCTATGTAAACAGATCAATAAAACAAACATTGACAGCAGATTCAGAAATTTTAAATAAATTTACTGCATATATAATTCGTTCATCTTTTTGGGCAGTTTTAATTGTTGGAATTGCAGATTTATTAATCTCATTTTTAGTTGTTGAAAAATTAGTTGAACCATTATTAGGGGAATATTTAAAAATTAAATTAGTAGTTCCAGCTTTTAGGATTACATTTGTTCATTTTCCATTAATCTTACTTTCATTTGTAGTTGGATATTTTACTAGATCTGTAGGTTTTATTTGGTTAGCAGTACTTGTTGTAGGAAGTGAATTTTTTATAGTTTTATCAAGATTTATTTTTGAGTATGAACAAGCATTTCAAGGAGATCTAGTTCGATTTTGGTATTCTGCTCTTTATCTTTTTGCTAGTGCATATGCTTTAATTCATGAGGGACATGTTAGGGTTGATGTTTTATATACAGGTTTTAGTGAACGTAAAAAAGCATGGACTAATTCAATAGGATCATTGATTTTAGGTATA
Source organism: uncultured Pelagibacteraceae bacterium (assembly GCA_902558835.1). Taxonomy (GTDB): domain Bacteria; phylum Pseudomonadota; class Alphaproteobacteria; order Pelagibacterales; family Pelagibacteraceae; genus Pelagibacter. The sequence continues at coordinate 72,136 of CACEFK010000004.1, read as the reverse complement.
CCTTTATGTCTCATAGTTTTATTTTTGGGTATGGGAGGAAAAGCAAGCATTATTAATGGTCCAGTTATTTCTTTTGAAATTACCCAGCAAGGATCTAATGGATTATATTTACTTTATTTGATGGCTATATATTTAGCTGTATTTGCCGTCTCAATGTTAATTCAATTTACAAGTTATTTTATGAGCAGTAGCGACAAACTTTTGAAAAATTAAATTATGGAACATCTATTTCTAGCTTTACTTGTGATTATAATGATAGGAGCATTGGCTTCAGGTTTTCCTGTAGCTTTTGCTTTACCTGGTTCAGCAATTATTTCAATAGGTCTTGCAGCGTTTTTCGGATATCTTTTTGAAGGAGATGTAAGCGCTTATTTTGCAACAGATGGTCCTAAAGAATGGCTGACTGCTGGGATTACAAATTTCAGAAGTAATTATTGGGATGTAGAAACAGATACTTTGATTGCTATCCCGTTATTTATTTTTATGGGAATTATGCTCCAAAAATCTAAGATCGCAGAGGATCTTTTGGTTACAATGGGGCAACTTTTTGGTCCAATTCCTGGAGGATTGGGTATTTCAGTAATTTTTGTTGGAGCATTGCTAGCAGCAACTACAGGTATTGTTGGGGCAACAGTTATTGCCATGGGACTAATTTCATTACCAACCATGCTAAATAATAAATATGACAAAAGTCTTGCGAGCGGTATCGTTTGTTCGTCAGGAACTTTGGGTCAAATAATACCTCCATCAATTGTTTTAATTATTATTGCAGATCAATTAGCTAGTGCGTCTGATGTAGCTAATACAATTCGGCAGACAGATTATAAAATTTTAACAGGTGAATTTAATATGCCTGGAGAGTTTAGAGTAGGTTCAACTAGTGCTGGTGATATGTTTTTAGGAGCATTGTTACCTGGATTAGTTTTGGTTGGATTATATATGCTGTATGTTTTTGTTTATGCAAGAATAAATCCAAAAGCTGCACCACCAGTAACATTTAAAGGAAGTTTTGATTTTAAATTTTGGATAAAAGTTGTTGGGGTAATAATTCCACCTCTTGCCTTAATATTTGCTGTGCTTGGATCTATATTGATGGGTATTGCCACAGTGAATCAAGCTGGTTCTATTGGAGCAATTGGAGCAACTATGATGGCAGGTTACCGTCTTCATAAGGGTAGGAAAGATGCATATTACCCAATAATAATTTCAGTTGTTTCAGTAATACCTATATTTCTTCTCGCAAAGAATTATAATTTAAATATTAAAGCTGTTGATACGAGAGATTTAAAAGCAATATTGATTACAGGATTTTTCACATTTACGTTTTTAATTGGAATTGTATGGAGTTTTTGGAGATCGTATAAGATCGACAATGTTTTGAAAGAAGTTGTTACAGAAACATGCGTAACTACTTCAATGGTATTTATAATTCTTTTAGGGGCAGCAATGTTAACTTCTGGTTTTAGAGCTTTTGGAGGTGAAGAGTTAGTAAGAGACTTTTTACAAGATTTACCAGGAGGATTTTGGACACAGTTTGTTGTTGTAATGGCTGTAATCTTTTTATTAGGATTCTTTCTTGATTTTATTGAAATTGCGGTAGTTGTTGTTCCAATTATTGCACCAATATTACTAGCCGAGCCAGGTGCAAATGTAAGTGCAATTTGGCTAGGAGTTATGATAGGAGTTAATTTACAAACATCTTTTTTAACCCCACCATTTGGGTTTGCATTATTTTACTTAAAAGGAGTTGCATCAAAATTAGTTACTACGTTGAATATATGGAAAGGAGTTGTTCCATTTATAATTCTTCAACTTATTGGTCTTGGAATTGTTGGTTTTTATCCGTCATTAGTAAACTATTTACCAGCACGTACTTATTTGACCTCCAATGTTGCTCCACCACCAATGAATCCAAAATTACAATACTGTCTACAAGAGTATAAGTTTGCTATTTATAATAATAATGAGAGTCAAATTAAAAGTGCAATAAACAATTTTCAAAAACTAATGCCTGCAAATTTACCAGTAGATAAATTAGATATATTTGAAGAACATTTTGATAATGCACTTGGAACTTTTACAATAGTTAAAAAACTTCAAAAAACTGAGGAGGAATATAATTTATTTGCAGAGGACTATAGAGACCTTCATTTTTCTGTTAGAAAAAAACAGAAGAAAATTAGAAAAATTGATAATAAAATTAAAAAGTTAAAATCAGAAATTAGAAATTTAGACAAGGATGATGCATCAAATAAAAATAAATTAGAGCTTAAAATAGAAAATTATAAATTAGAAATAACTGAAATTAAAAACCAAATACCTGAAGCTTGGAAATCTCAAAATAAAGAATTTGAAATACTTCAAAAGGCGAAAAATACTAGGACAAAACGTTACAGAAAAAATGTTGATGAAGCATATGATAACTTAGATCAAATAGCACAGTTTATTAATGACCATGAAAAGTTAAAAAATCTTTCACCTGAAATAAAAGAATTAAAATATTTAATAGATAATAAAGACTATGAAAATTCAATTTCAATAATTGATAGTCTTTTTGAAAAATTAAGCGAAATTTCAGGCACTGAAGAATTTGCTAATAAATTGGATGATTTAATAACTGTTATAGATAACGATGAAGTTGATGAACAAAAATTATTACTTGCTAGCTCAGAAACCTTTGATTTATTTAATAAAGAAGTTTTATGGAGAGAAGATGCTAATAAAAATTTATTACCTGAGTTAATAAAATATAATGAAGTTATTAAAAATAATATTGGATTAAGACTTCAGTCAAGATTGACAAAAGAACAAGCTAAATTTGTTGCAAGGTGTAACTCAGTTCATAGAGATATATCTTTAAACTTTTAATTAATGGAAAATTATATTTTACCAAAAAAACAGGCTATTGTTGTTTTTTTTGTATTTGCATTTGGTTATTTTTTATCTTGTTTGTTGCGTGCAATTACTGCAACACTTTCCCCTGTATTAACTTCAGAATTTAATTTGTTAGCAGCTGATTTAGGATTGTTAGCTGGGGGTTATTTTTTAGGTTTTGCTTGTATGCAAATACCCCTTGGATATTTGTTAGATAAATATGGACCAAAAAAAATTGTCTCTTCTTTTTTATTAATTGCATTAGTTGGAACAGGATCATTTGCTTTAGCTGAAAGTTTTTCTGGATTATTAGTTTCGCGAATTCTAATCGGCGTAGGTGTTAGTGCTTGTTTAATGGCTCCATTAACTGGTTACAGAATATGGTATGCAGAAAATCAACAACAAAGAGCAAACTCATGGATGCTAATGATTGCATCATTAGGTTTTTTGTCATCCACATTGCCTGTACAACTTTTATTGCCTAGTTTCGGATGGAGATGGATATTTGGTGGTATTGCTATCTTAATTTTAATTAGTATTTTTTTAATGTTAGTTTTCATTCCAAAATGGAATTTAAATAAAAATAAAGAGTCAGATGAGCCAAGTAATAATGGGACTTTATCAGAAGTTTGGAAAAATAGATTTTTTATAAGCGTAATTCCAATGGGTTTATTTAATTATGGGGGCTTAATGGCTATACAAACTTTATGGGCAGGCCCATGGATGACTAGAGTTGCTGGTTATACACCACTTCAGAGCGCTACAGGATTATTTTGGATCAATGTTACTATGTTGATATCCTTTTTTTTGTGGGGTTATTTTTTACCAAAAATTTCAGGTATAGGTTTTAGTGCAAAAAGAATACTTAAATTAGGTTTACCAATTAGTTTTTCTGTAATGTTTGTGATTATATTGCTAGGCCCAAAAGCAGGTGCCTTCTACATAACTCTATTTATTTTAAGTTCAATTTTTTTATCAGTTACACAGCCAGCTGTGGGCCTTTCTTTTTCAGGTTATTCTGCTGGTAAAGCACTAACTTCATTCAATTTGTTAATATTTGCAGGAACATTTGTAATGCAATGGTTAATGGGCTTTGTGATAGATATTGTTAAAAGTATGGGCCACTCAGAAATATTTGCATTTAAATCAGCTTTTTCAGTTTTCTTAATCTTAAGTATTATTTCTTATATATTTTTTTTAATATTAAATAAAAAAAAATATGAAAATAAAACGTAGGAATTTTTTTTTGGAATTATTTATTGGTATTGTTGCAATTTACTTAATTATATTAATTTTCTTATTCTTTTTTCAAAGAAATTTAATGTATCATCCTGATGAGAATAATTATTCTGGAGATAATTTAGAAGTTAACATTGAAAAAGTTACCATCAAAACAACTGATAATATTAATCTTTTAGGCTGGTTTCATAATAAAAATTTAAAAAGTTATAAAACAATAGTTTATTTTCACGGAAATGCAGGGACACTTGAAAACAGAATCCATAAGTTAAATCATTTTAAAGACATGGATGTTAATTTTTTAATTATTGCATGGAGAGGGTTTAGCGGTAATAAAGGAAAACCAAGTGAGGAGGGTCTTTATACAGATGGTGTTAGTGCAATAAACTGGCTTAAAGAAAAAGGTCTAAATGAAGAAGATATAATTATTTATGGAGAGTCATTAGGAACTGGCATTGCCACTGAAATTACTCAGAATAAAAATTTTGCAGGATTAATATTAGAAACGCCTTTTACATCAATGATAGAGGCTGCGAAAAATTTTTATCCATATATTCCAGTAGGTTTAATTTTAAAAGATAAGTATGAAAATAATGAAAAAATTAAAAATATTAATATTCCAGTATTAGTAATGCATGGTGAGGCTGACCAAATAGTTCCATTTTGGATGGGTAAAAAAATTTTTAATTTAGCAAGTGAACCCAAATATTCATATTTTACAAAATATGACGATCATATGATGGAATATGATGATAAACTTGTATTAGTTCTTAAATCGTTTGTTGATAGTTTAAATTAAGCCACAATCTAAACAAAGATAATTCAAATTTTTTTTTTAAATTAATTTATGAAAAATTTTTTCTTATTTTTTATTGTTCTTTTTTCTTTAAATAATTTATCAAATGCCAAAGAAAGTTTAGCATCTGTAGATAGCCTTTTTCATATTGATCAAATGAATTCGCACGATGAAAATTTTGCATTATATTTTAAAACCCGTGAAAAAGCTGTCTTGGCTCGAGGAGAAAATTCAAATTATATTAATGATTTTCCAAAAGATCTTTATATTTATAACTACAAAACGAAAGAGTCTTTGCCATTAATTTCTTATGAATGGTTTCCCAAAACAGCAAAATATTTTTTGCAAGAGTATGATTTCCCAGTTTTCCCAGATGATTTTGCATATTATCTTTTAAAAGATAACAAAACTCTGGTGATGATTAGTGCTGTAAAAAGTCTAAAAGCTAATTTTAAATTTGATATTGTTGAAAAAAAGTTAGAGCTTTATCCTATGAATGGAAAATTTGATTTTATTATTTCTTCGATAGCTAAAAATTGTGGACATTATGAATTTAAAGAACACTACAAATGTAGTTTTTATAAACCTTTAATTTCCAGTACCTTAATTAATTAATTTGAGTAAATGCCTCTGCGAATTTTTCGGCCTCAAAAATTTGCAAATCATCTTCTTTTTCACCTAATCCAAGGGCAATAATTGGTAGTTTATATTTTTTAGCAACTGCTAAAAGGATACCTCCTTTTGCTGTACCATCTAATTTTGTCATAATAAGACCAGTTATTGGAATAATTTTATTAAATTCTTCAACTTGATTAATTACATTTTGACCTGAAGTTGCGTCCAAAACTAAAATAACATCATGTGGAGCATCAGGATCAATTTTTTTAGTAACGTTTGCAATTTTTTTATATTCTTCCATCAAATTTTTTTTATTTTGTAATCTCCCAGCTGTATCAATTAAAACTTGATTGAAATCATTATTTAATGCCTCTTCAATAGCCTTGTAGGCAACTGATGCAGGATCAGAGCCTTGAGATGATTTTGTAATTTGAACATCAACTTTGTTTGCCCAATTTTCCAACTGTTCTATGGCTGCCGCTCTAAAAGTATCTGATGCAGCTAGCATTACTTTATTTCCATTACCTTTTAATATTTTACTTATTTTTCCAATAGTAGTTGTTTTTCCAACACCATTGACACCTGAAATTAATGTTGCATTTAATTTTTCTTTTTTTTTGAAGAATTCAATATTTTCTAAAGGTTCCATTATTGAAATAATATAATTTTTTAAAATATTATTTATTTCTTCGGTTAAATCTTTATTGGGATCAATTTTTGTTTGAGAAATTATTTCTCTTATTTCTGAAGCCGAAACAATACCAACATCTGATTGAACTAAGTAATCTTCAATTTTGTCTAATGTTTTGTCATCAATCTCTTTTTTTACAACTATATCTCTTAAACCCGTTGTAAAAGCTGAGGCACTTTTTTTAAAACCTGATTTAAATTTTTCAAAAATTCCCATTAAATTTTAAAATTTATCTCCTCAATATCTGAAACAGGACCTTTCATATGAATACTATTGTTTTCATCAATTGAAATCGTCAATCTACCTGTAGAAAATTCAATATCCACTTTATCATTTACCAGTCCGTTTTGTTTTGCGGCAAAAGCTGTTGCGCAAGCTGCAGTTCCACAAGCTTTGGTAAGTCCAGCTCCTCTTTCCCACACTTTAACTTTTATCAATTCTTTGTTTACAACAGTTGCTAAAGTAACATTACATTTTTCTGGAAATAGAGAGTGGGTTTCGATTTTTGGTCCAATTTTTTCAATTTCAAAATTTTCGTTATTATCAACAAAAAAAACTACATGTGGGTTTCCAACATTTACAGCAGTTCCGCCAGAAAATTCGTTATTATTTTTGTCATTAATTTTAATTCCTAAATTATTTGTATTTAATTCTTTAGACAATGGAATCTCATCCCATTTTGTTTTTGCAACACCTATTTCTGTAGAAACCATTTTTTCTCCAACAATATTTGATTTTAATTTGCCAGATAAAGTTGTTAGGACAATTTCTTTTTTGTTATTTTCTTTGCCTAATAAATCAGCAATACATCGCGTACCATTTCCACACGCACCTGACATTCCTCCATCTGAATTATAAAATTCTAGTGAAGCATCTGAAATATCATTTTTTTTAATCAATATTAGTTGGTCACAACCAATAAATTTTCTGTCACAAATCTTTATTATTTGCTCTTTCGTCAAATTTGTAATTGTTTGCCTAGTATCTATGATGACAAAATCATTACCTAAACCGTCCATTTTAAAAGCTTTAATATCCATATATAGATATTTAACTTATTTATTGACTTTTTGAACCTCTATTATAGGTTGTTGCCGTTTCCGCAAAAACATTAACTTTGCGGTGTCTTTGGAAACAAAGAGATCGACACTAGTCAGCGAGGGTTCGCCCACTAGTGCGTTACTGCTATGCGTAATAAATATGTTTGAAAATTTAACAAATAAATTTGAAGAAATTTTTTCTTCTCTGAAAAAGGCGCCTTCACTTGATGAAGCTCAAGTAGATGAAAGTTTAAGAGGTATTAGGCAAGCCTTACTTGAAGCAGATGTCTCTTTGGATGTTGCAAAAGATTTTATTGAAAAAGTTAAGCCAAAGGCATTAGGCCAAGAGATAATAAGGTCTACCTCTCCTGGGGATATGGTTGTTAAAATTGTTTATGATGAGCTCGTAGACTTATTAGGTGCAACAAATAATGAGATAAACTTAAACGCAGTACCGCCTGTGCCAATGATGTTAGTTGGGTTACAAGGTTCTGGTAAAACAACAACAACAGCAAAATTAGCAAAATTTTTAGAAAATAATAAAAAGAAAAAAGTAATGATGGTCAGTCTAGATATTTACAGACCAGCTGCACAAGAACAACTTAGATCTTTAGGAGAACAAAATAATATTTTAACTTTACCTATTATAGAAGGTCAGCAACCCGCTGATATTTGTAGAAGAGCAATAAGTGCTGCTAATTTAAATGGAGCTGAAATAATTTTATTTGATACTGCTGGTAGAACTCAAATCGATTTACAAATGATGAGTGAGATTAAGCAAATTGAAGCTGTCATTAACCCAACAGAAACTTTTTTAGTTGCAGACTCTCTAACAGGTCAAGTTGCAGCCTCAGTGGCAAAAGAATTTAAAAATACAGTTAATTTATCTGGAATTATTTTAACTAGGGCTGATGGTGATGCAAGAGGTGGAGCCGCAGTGAGTATGAAATATGTTTCAAACGTTCCAATTAAATTTTTAGGTATAGGAGAAAAAATAGATAATCTTGAAGTATTCCATCCAGATAGAATTGCAAACAGAATACTTGGTATGGGGGATATCGTATCCCTTGTAGAAAAGGCGGCTCAAGATTTAGGAGAAGAAAATCTTAAAAAAGCAGAGGAAAATTTAAAAAAAGGTCAATTCTCTATGGAAGATTATTTATCTCAATTAAGACAAATGAAAAAAATGGGTGGCATTGAGGGAATTATGTCTTTTATGCCAGGAGTTTCTAAAATTAAATCTCAAATGGACTCAGCGGGAATTGATGAAAGTATAATTACTAAGAATGAAGCTGTTATTTTATCAATGACAAAAAAAGAAAGAGAGAACCCAAAAATAATAGATGGTTCTAGAAAAAAAAGAATTGCTAATGGCTCTGGCACAGATCCGGCCACTATCAATAAATTGCTTAAGCAATTTAAAATGATGTCTGAAATGATGAAAAAGATGTCAAAAGGAAATCTGAAAGGTATGTCTGACAAGGGTATACCGCCAGAGCTATTTAACCAATTAAAGTAAAAAAAGGAGAAGAAATGTTAAAATTAAGATTATCAAGAGGTGGAACAAAAAAACGTCCTGTTTATAAGGTTGTTGTTGCCGACAGTCGTTTTGCAAGGGACGGAAGATTTATAGAAAAGGTTGGTTTCTTTAATCCTCTATTACCAAAAGAGAAAAAAGAAAGAGTGGGTCTAGAAGCTGAGAGAATTAAATATTGGCTTGGTCAAGGAGCTCAACCAACAACTAGAGTAGCAAGAATTTTAGGTGAGAACGAACTAATGCCTATGCCTGCAAATGGAAATAATCCAAATAAAGCAGTGCCAAAAAAAGAGAGAAATAAAAAAGAAGAGGATAATAAAGAAGCTCCAAAAGCAGAAGCAGCTCCAGCAGCAGAGGCAGCTCCAGCAGCAGAGGCAGCTCCAGCAGCAGAAGCAGCTCCAGCAGCAGAAGCAGCTCCAGCAGCAGAAGCTCCTAAAGAAGAAGCTCCAAAAGCAGAAGCTCCAAAAGCAGAAGCTCCAAAAGCAGAAGCTCCAGCAGAGGAAAAAAAATAATTTAAAGATTATTTATGTGGCAAGCTCAAGTGTTTACACTTTATCCAGAAGTTTTTCCTGGTCCTTTATCTAAAGGACTTTATGGAAAAGCTTTATCAAATAATTTATGGAAACTTAAAGTTGTAAATATAAGAGATGCAGCTGATGACAAACATAAAACAGTAGATGACACACCTTATGGGGGCGGTTCAGGGATGTTATTAAAAGCAGATGTTCTTGCAAAGTCTTTAGATGAAAACAAAAATGAGAGTGAGAGAATTTTATACTTATCGCCAAAAGGAAAAAAATTTGATCAAAATTTAGCAAAAGAGCTAGCTAATGAAAAATCTCTGTCTTTAATTTGTGGTCATTTTGAAGGTGTGGACGAAAGAATACTTTCAACAAGAAATATTGAGGAAATTAGTATTGGAGATTATGTTTTGTCAGGCGGGGAGTCAGCAGCATATGTAGTAATAGATAGTATTTTAAGATTGCTGCCAGGTGTATTAGGAAACGAAAACTCTAAATTAGATGAAACCTTTGAAAATGGTCTTCTAGAGTACCCTCAGTATACAAAACCTCAAATTTGGGAGGAAAAAGCTGTGCCAGACGTACTATTATCAGGTGATCATAATAAAATTAAACACTGGCGTTTATCTCAATCTGAGGCTATAACACGCGACCGAAGACCAGATTTATGGGAAAAATATAAGAAGAATTAACTTGATAAATATTAACATGAAAACAATTGAAGAAATAAACCAGCATAACGTTAACAAAATTCTTTCAGAGAAAAAAATTCCAGAATTTTATCCTGGAGATGTTGTTAAAGTTGGAGTGAGAATTACCGAGGGTAAAAAAGAAAGAATTCAATATTTTGAGGGAGTATGTATTGCTAAAAAAAGCAGAGACTTAAACTCATCTTTTACAGTTAGAAAAATTTCCTTTGGAGAGGGTGTTGAGAGAACTTTTCCTTTATTTGGAACTTTAATTGATTCAATTAAGGTTATTAGATCAGGTAAAGTAAGAAGAGCAAAACTTTATTATCTAAGAGACAGAACTGGTAAATCAGCAAGGATTGCAGAAAAAATTAGAAAAAAAATTGGTATTGATATCGAGGCAAAACCAGAGACAGTTACAGAGGAAAATGTAGCTCCTGCAGTTGAAGCACCTAAAGAAGAGGCGGCTCCAGCAGCAGAGGCTCCTAAAGAAGAACAAAAATCAGAAAGCTCTACAGAAAAAAAATAATTTTTTTTTCAATGTCTACAACATTATACGATAAAATTTGGAACGATCATCTAGTTGATCAACAAGATGATGGCACATCTTTACTTTTTGTAGATAGACATTTAATTCATGAGGTGACAAGCCCCCAAGCTTTTGAAGGATTAAGAAATTCTAATAGGAAAGTTAGACATCCAAATTTAACTTTAGCAGTTGCAGATCATAATGTTCCAACTACTGACAGATCAAAAGGTATTTCAGATGAAGAGTCAAAAATTCAAGTAGATACTTTAGAGGCAAATTGTAAAGAATTCGGAGTTCAGTTATTTGGTATGGATGATAAGAGGCAAGGTATCGTTCATATCATAGGACCTGAACAAGGTTTTACTCAACCAGGTACAGTTATTGTTTGTGGAGACAGCCATACCGCAACGCATGGAGCATTTGGTGCTTTAGCATTTGGAATAGGAACTTCAGAAGTTGAACATGTTTTAGCAACCCAAACATTAGTTCAGAAGAAAGCTAAAAATTTTAGAATTAATGTCAATGGTGAACTTCCTTTAGGAGTTACTTCTAAAGATGTAATACTTCAAATAATTGGAAAAATAGGTACAGCAGGTGGAACAGGATCTGTTGTGGAATATGCTGGAGATTTAATAAGATCTTTAAGTGTTGAGCAAAGAATGACTATTTGCAATATGACAATTGAAGGCGGTGCAAGAGCAGGATTAATTGCACCAGATGAAAAAATTTTTGAATATTTAAAAGGAAAACCAATGTCTCCAAAAGGTGAAAATTGGGATAAAGCTTTGAACTATTGGGAAACTTTAAAAACAGACGCTGATGCTAGTTTTGATAAAGAAATTAGCCTTAATGCAAATGAAATTTTACCCATGATTACATGGGGTACGTCACCACAAGATGTAATAACAATTGATGGAAAAGTTCCAAATCCAAATAATGAGACCGATGAAGATAAAAAAAATTCAATTGAAAGAGCTTTAAAGTATATGGGTCTAAAACCTGACATGGCAGCCACAGATATAAAAATAGATAAAGTATTTATTGGTAGTTGTACTAATGGCAGAATAGAAGATTTGAGAGAAGCAGCAAAAATCCTAAAAGATAAAAAAGTATCATCGCATGTTAATGCTATAGTAGTTCCAGGGTCAGGCTTAGTTAAAGAACAAGCAGAGCAAGAAGGACTAGATAAAATTTTTGTTAGCTCAGGGTTTGAATGGAGAGAACCAGGTTGCTCTATGTGTTTAGCGATGAATGCTGATAAATTAAAGCCAGAAGAAAGATGCGCCTCTACATCAAATAGAAATTTTGAGGGAAGACAAGGTAGAGGTGGTAGAACCCATCTAGTTAGTCCAGGAATGGCTGCAGCAGCTGCAATTTCAGGTAATTTAGATGATGTCAGAAAGTATCAAAATTAAATGCAAAAATTTAATAAATTAAAAAGTATCCCAGCTTATTTACCAATTGTAAATATTGATACAGACATGATAATTCCAAAACAGTTTTTAAAAACTATCAAAAGAACCGGTCTTGGGAAAAATTTATTTTTTGAAATGAGATATGATGATCAAGGCAAAGAAATAAATGATTTTGTATTAAATAAAGATCCATTTAATAAATCTAAAATTTTAATTGCTGGAAAAAACTTTGGATGTGGTTCATCAAGAGAACATGCTCCATGGGCTTTATTAGATTTTGGAATTACTTGTGTAATAAGTTCAAGCTATGCAGACATTTTTTTTAGTAATTGTTTTAAAAATGGAATTTTGCCAATAATCCTTGAAGAAGAAAAAATAAAAGAGCTATCTGAATACGCAAATAGACAAGAAGAAATTTCTATTGATTTGCAAGAGGAAAAAATAGTTTATGGAAATAATAAACTAAAATTTGAAGTTGATCCATTTAAGAAAAAATGTTTGTTAGAAGGGCTTGATGATATCGCTTTATCACTAAAAAAATCAGAAAAAATAGAGAAGTTTGAAACAAATTTAAAAAACGAAAAGCCTTGGGTATTCAATGATTAAAGTAAAAAAAAGAAAAATACTTTTGCTTCCTGGTGATGGTATTGGTCCAGAGGTAATATCTGAGGTAAAAAAAATTATTAACTGGTTTAATGATAAAAAATCTTTAGATTTTGAAATTGATCAGGAGCTAGTTGGTGGTTGTTCTTATGATAAACACGGTACCCCAATCACTGATGAGGTTTTTTACAAAGCACTAGAAAGTGAAGTAATTATGCTTGGAGCAGTTGGTGGTCCTACATGGGATAACCTAGAATTTTCCAAAAAACCAGAAAGAGCATTATTAAAACTTAGAAAAGAATTAAAGCTTTTTGCTAACCTAAGGCCTGCAATTTGTTTTAAACAATTAGTCGATGCTTCAACTCTAAAGCCAGAAGTAGTTTCAGGACTAGATATAATGATAGTAAGAGAATTAACGGGTGGTATATATTTTGGTGAACCTAGAGGAATTAAGCCAATTGAAAATGGAGAGAGAAAAGGAATTAATACACACACTTATACGACTAGCGAAATTACTAGAGTAGCTAGGATCGCTTTTGATTTAGCTAGAAAAAGATCAAATAAGGTTACTTCGTGTGAAAAATCAAATGTGATGGAAGCAGGACAATTGTGGAAAGAAGAAGTCCAAGAACTTCATGAAAAAGAATACAAAGATGTAGAATTAAGTCATATGTTAGCAGACAATTGTGCTATGCAGCTTTTAAGAAATCCAAAACAATTTGATGTAATTGTAACAGATAATTTGTTTGGAGATATGTTGTCAGACCAAGCTTCAATGTTAACGGGATCTTTAGGTCTTTTACCATCAGCATCTTTAGGTGCAAAAAATAAAGATGGTGAGATGAGAGCGATGTACGAGCCTATACACGGGTCAGCTCCAGATATAGCTGGTAAAGGGATAGCAAATCCAATTGCTTCTATTTTGAGCTTTGCTATGGCACTGAGGTATTCTTTAGATCTTGATAAAGAAGCAGATATTTTAGAAAAAGCAGTTCAAGATGTTTTAAATGATGGGTTAAGAACTAAAGATATAATGTCAGAGGGTATGAAAGAAACTTCCACTTCAGCAATGGGTGATGCGATAATTTCAAAATTGCAATAAAACTAGAATTATTCTAAGCTTTAAATATGCCAAGTTACACCGCACCAGTAAAAGATATGATGTTTCTCTTTGAAAAATTAAGAGATAATAAGAATTATAATGAGCTTGAAAAATATAATGAGGTAAGTGCAGATCTTGTTAAAGATATTTTAGAAGAAGCAGCTAAAATAAATCAAAATTTAATTTTACCTCTTGCTAAAGCAGGTGATGAAAATCCAGCAATTTTAGAAAATGGTGTTGTCAGAACACCACCGGGTTACAAAGAGGCATATCAGAAATATATTGAAGATGGTTGGACATCTTTATCTTGTGATCCTAAATATGGAGGCCAAGGAATGCCAAAAACAGTAAGTGCATTCTTTGATGAAATGCTTTCCTCAGCTAGTTTGTCATTTAAATTATATAGTGAACTTAGTATTGGTGCCTATAATTGTATTAATCATCATGCTTCAGATGAAATAAAAGATAAATATTTACCAAAGATTGTTGAGGGTAAATGGAGTGGCACTATGTGTTTAACAGAACCAGTCTGTGGTACAGACTTAGGTTTGTTAAAAACCAAAGCCATCAAACAATCTGATGACACCTATAAAATTAGTGGTCAAAAGATTTTTATAACTTCTGGCGATCACGACTTAACTGAAAACATTATTCATTTAGTTTTAGCAAGATCAACAGACTCTCCTGCGGGCACTAAAGGAATTAGTTTATTTTTAGTACCAAAATTTATTGTAAATGAAGATGGTAGTGTTGGTCAAAGAAATGGAATTTCAACAGGATCTATAGAGAGTAAAATGGGAATAAAGGGTTCAGCAACATGTGTGTTAAATTTTGATGAAGCAACTGGTTATATGATTGGTAACAAAGACAAAGGTCTTAGTGCCATGTTTACCATGATGAACCTTGAGAGAATAGTGGTAGGCATTCAAGGTTTAGGAATTTCTGAAATTGCGTATCAAAACTCACTTGCTTATGCAAAAGAGAGAAAGCAAGGAAAAACAAATAATTCAAAATCTACTAATGGAGCAGATTTTATTATTGAACATGCGGATATTAGAAGATCTTTACTTAATATGAAGTCAATTATTGAGGGAGAAAGAGCTTTATGTTTTTGGTTATCACAACAAACTGAGGTGAGTCTTTATCATCCTGTTGAAAAGATTAAACAAGAAGCTTTGGATTATGTTTCATTGATGACACCAGTTGTTAAGTCATTATTTACAGATTTAGCTATGGAAATTACGAACGACGCGATGCAAATACATGGTGGATATGGGTACACTAAAGACCAAGGAATAGAGCAATTATATAGAGATAATCGTATTACTCCAATCTATGAAGGAACAAATTCTGTTCAGGCAGCAGATTTAGTATTTAGAAAATTATCAAATAAAAATGGTGATGTTATCAATAAGTTTTTAGATATGATTAAATCTGAATGTGATAGTAAAAATGAAAAAGTAAAAACATTTTCAAAAGAATTAAATCATTATTTAGATATTTTATCTAAGTTTACCGACTGGATTAAGGATAAACATAAAATCGAAAAAGACGATGTTAGTGCTGCAGCAAATGATTATTTAAGAAGTCTGGGATATGTTTCAATTGCTTATGCTTGGATCAAAATTTTAGATGTAAGTTTTAGTGATTTTGAAAAAAATAAGGAATTTTATAGTGATAAAATAAATACAGCAAAATTTTATTTTGATAAGGTATTGCCAAGAGCTGAGTATCATTACAAATCCGCTATTTCTGGAAGTTCTAATATAATGAATTTTAAGTTTAATTAATAATGAATCATTACGAGACAAATTTAGATAAAAATAAAGCGAACTACGTTCCACTTACTCCATTAACGTTTCTTAAAAGAGCAAGGGAAATTTATCCAAATTATGAAGCTATAATTTATGAAGATAGGAAATATACTTGGGAGGAAGTTTACAAAAGAGCTGTAAAATTTGCTAGTGCACTGTCAAAAATTGGAATTAAAAAAGGAGATACTGTTTCTTTTTTGGCCTTCAATACACCTGAGATTTTCGAAGGACATTACTCAGTACCTATGGCAGGTGCAGTATTAAATACAATTAATATAAGACTAGATGCAAATACAATTTCATATATTTTAGATCACAGTGATGCAAAGGTGCTAGTAGTTGATAGACAATTGCATGGAGAAGTTAAGAAAGCATTAAAAACTTTAAATAAGAAAATTACAGTAATTGATATAGATGATAAAAATGCCGATCCATCGAAATTAGAAAAAATTGGTGATTTAGAATATGAAAGTTTTTTAAATACAGGTGATGAAAATTTCGATTGGCAAATGCCAGAAGATGAATGGCAAGCAATATCATTAAGCTATACCTCAGGTACTACAGGAAATCCCAAAGGAGTAGTTTATCATCATAGAGGTGCGTACTTAATGTCCACAGGAAGTTCGGTAGCTTGGAATATGCCAAATAGATTAAATTTTTTAACAGTTGTTCCAATGTTTCATTGTAATGGTTGGTGCTATCCATGGACAGTTCCGATGTTAAATGGAAGGACAATTTGTTTAAGAAATATTGACATAAAAAAAATTTTTGAATTAATCGATAAATATGAAGTAACCCATTTTGGTGGTGCACCAATTGTATTAAATATGATTACCGGAGCACCAGAAAGTGACAAAAAAAAATTAAAACAAAAAGTTTATGTCTTAACGGCTGGAGCACCTCCACCAAGTATAATTTTCAAAAAAATGAAAGCATTAGGTTTTGAAGTTATGCATGTTTACGGTTTAACAGAAACTTATGGACATGTTACCCAGTGTGCTTGGAATGATGAGTGGAGCAATTTTGATGAAGAAAAACAAAATGAAATTAAAGCTAGGCAAGGTGTGAGATATCCAAATACTGAAGGTGTAACTGTTTTGGATCCAGACACTATGAAAGAAGTTCCTAAAGATGGAAAAACAATTGGTGAAATTATGATTAGAGGAAATGTAGTAATGAAAGGTTACTTTAAAGACAAAGATGCTACCGATAAAGCTATGAAGGATGGGTGGTTTCATAGTGGTGATCTAGCCGTGATGCATCCTGATGGTTATGTAAAAATACAAGATAGATCAAAAGATATAATTATTTCTGGAGGAGAAAATATTTCCTCAATTGAAATAGAAAATACACTTTCTAAACATCCATCAGTTTCTATTGCTGCAGTTGTTGCTAAACCAGATGAAAAATGGGGCGAAGTTCCTTGCGCATTTATTGAAATGGTTAAAGATAAACCGGTATCTGAAAAAGAATTAATTGATTTTTGTAAGGAGACTTTAGCAGGATTTAAAGTTCCTAAAAAGGTTGTGTTCTGTGATTTGCCAAAAACTTCAACAGGAAAAATACAAAAATTTGAATTGAGAAAACAAGTTTAGGTAATTTTTGAATTTTCAATTAGAAAATAAAAATGTTTATGCTTCTGATGCAGGACAGGGTATTGATCAAAATAAAGATACAATAGTATTTCTTCATGGGAGCGGTCTTTCTCATATTGTTTGGTCTCTAACAGAACAATTTTTTTCAAATAATAATTTCAATGTTTTATCTATTGATTTGCCTGGGCATGGGAATTCAGATGGTCCTTGCTTAGATAGTATTGAAAAAATAGCTGATTGGTTAGAACAGGTTTTTAACGAACTAAATCTAAATAATTTAATTATAATTGGTCATTCCCAAGGTTGCTTGGAGATACTTGAATATGCTCATAAATATAAAGATAGATTAAAAAAGTTAGTCTTTATTGGAGGCTCAAATAAAATGCCAGTACATCCAGATTTAATTGATCTAGCAAAAAATGGGGACTCCGATGCAGTTAAATTAATGATGAAGTGGGGTTATGAAGGTTCAAAAAGATTTATTGGAGGCAACCCAGTAGAAAAAATAATACAATCACCTCGAGACATAAGAGACATACTGGCGGTAGACCTTGTTGCATGTAACAATTACAAAAATGGTTCTGATGCTGCTAAATTAATAGAATTTCCATCAATGTTTATTTTTGGTTCTCTAGATAAGATGGTAAATCTAGAAGCTGGAAAAAAATTTTCTAGTCTAATTAACAACTCATCTACACACATAATCGAGGGTTGCGGCCATATGATTATGATTGAAAAAGCATTTGAAATGAGAGACAAAGTTTTAGAATTTTTGAAAAAATGAAAAACTTTTTAATCGCAAAATCAAGAAGACTTAGAGGTACACCATATACTTCTCGAATTGAGAAACAGGGTGTTACAGCTTATACAATTTATAACCATATGTTGCTTCCAGCTGCCTTTGGTTCAATTGAAGATTCTTATCATCATTTAAAAGAGCATGTTCAGATCTGGGATGTAGCAGCTGAAAGACAGGTAGAAATTTCAGGAAAAGATTCTGCAAAACTAGTTCAGTTGATGACTTGTAGAGATTTATCAAAATCTAAAGATGGAAGATGTTATTATTGTCCGATTATAGATGATAATGCTGGTTTAATTAATGATCCAGTTGTTTTAAGAATTAACGAAAATAAATGGTGGATTTCTATTGCAGATACGGACGTAATATTATTTGCAAAAGGATTAGCAATTGGAAATAAATTTGATGTTGAAATCACAGAGCCAAAAGTTGATATCATGGCTGTACAAGGTCCAAAATCATTTAAATTGATGGAAAAAATATTTGGAGAACAGATCACAAAATTAAAATTTTTTGGTTTTGATTATTTTGAATTTGGAGGTGCAAAACACCTTATCGCACAGTCTGGATGGTCTAAACAAGGAGGCTATGAAGTATATGTTCAAAATACAGAAGCAGGCTTAAAACTGTATGATCATTTATTTGAAATTGGAAAAGAATTTAATGTTAAACCAGGATGTCCTAATTTGATTGAACGAATAGAAAGTGGACTGTTATCTCATGGTAATGATATGGATAATGGAGATAATCCTTATGAATGTGGTTTCGATAAATATATAAACATAGATAGTGATGTTATCTTTTTAGGAAAAGAAAAATTGAAGACAATTAAATCTGAAGGAATAAATAAAAAATTAATGGGAGTTAAATTTGATATAGAGAAAATAAGCTTAACAGGATCTTTAGATCTTACAGATGATCAGAACAACATCGTTGGAGAATTACGGTCAGCATGCTATTCACCACATTTTAAAAAAGTGATTGGTATTGCCATGATGAAAAAATCACATTGGAATGTAGACCAAAAGGTAAAAGCAAGCATAAATAGTGATATTTGCAGTGGTAAAGTTTGCGATTTACCTTTTATTTAGTATAACAGCTTTAAAATGAACATAGCTATAGTAGGTGCAACAGGAAATGTTGGTAGAAAAACTCTTGAAGTATTTGATAAAAAAAACTTCAAGTTTGATGATCTGTATTTAGTTGCCTCAGAAAAAAGTGCAGGAAAAAAAATCTCTTTTAGAAATAAAGAGCATGTTATTGAAAATTTAGAGACATATGATTTTTCAAAAGCAGATATAACTTTTTTTGCAGCTGGAGGAAAAATTGCTGAAAAATACGCAGAAAAAGCTGCCAAGCACACAATTGTAATTGATAATTCGAGTTTTTTTAGAATGGATCCAGATGTCCCATTGATCGTCCCACAAGTGAATGCAGCTGAAATTAAAAATATGAAAAAAAATATTATTGCAAATCCAAATTGTTCTACAGCACAACTTGTTATAGCGCTTAAACCACTACATAATTTATTCAAAATAAAAAGAGTTGTAGTTTCAACTTACCAATCTGTTTCGGGTGGTGGTAAAAGTCCAATGGACGAATTAATAGATCAAACTAAACAATATTTAGATGGAAAAAAAATAGAATCAAAAAATTTTACTAAACAAATCGCTTTTAATGTTATTCCACATATCGATGTTTTTGCTGATGATGGATATACAAAAGAAGAATTAAAAATGACAAATGAAACAAAAAAAATATTAGATGATTCAATAGAACTTACAGCTACATGTGTAAGAATTCCTGTTTTAGTTTCTCATTCAGAGTCTGTTAATATAGAATTTGAAAAACCATATACTTTAGAAAAAGTGAGAGATGTTTTAAGTAAAGCAGATGGTTGTGAGGTTATTGATAAAAGAGAAAATGGGGGTTATAGCACACCATTTGAAGCAGCTGGGAGTGATGAGACATATATATCTAGAATTAGAGAAGACAAAACTAAAAAAAATTCATTAAATTTGTGGATTGTATCAGATAACCTACTTAGAGGTGCAGCACTTAATTCTGTTGAAATTGCTGAAACAATTATTAACTCAAAATAAAATATGGAAGACAGACCTTTATCACCACACATACAGATTTATAAATGGCATATTTCTTCATTAGTATCTATTTCACATAGAATTACAGGAATAATTAATTTTTTTGCAATCACATTAATCTGTATTTGGTTCGCACTAATGCTTTTAGGAGAAAGTGATTATCAAATTATTAAAATTTTTTTAGAAACTTTTTTAGGTAAGTTTATTTTAATCGGAATAACCTGGTCATTTAGTTTTCAAATGTTAAGTGAAGTAAGACACTTGATTATGGATTTAGGTTATGGATTTGAATTACAAACAACAAAAATTACAGGTTTATTAGTTATTTTTGGTTCGATTGTTTTAACTATCTTAATTTATTTAATTGGCAGAGGATTAATATAATGCTTCCAGTAACAAAAAAATGGTTATTCTTAAAAATTAGTTCTGCAATCTTATTACCTTTAATGCTTTGGTTTATTATAAATTTAGTGAATATCTATGATAAAAGTTATTTTGAAATAGTGAATTTTTTAACAACACAACCATCTAAATCCCTAATTGGATTATTTTTAGTTATTGCTTATTTTTTTTCAGCTTTGACTATAAGTGAGGTTTTTGAAGACTATATTAACGATAAAAAAACCAAAAATGCCGCAAACAAAGTCCTAAATTTTTTTGCTATAACGATACCAGTAATTACAATAATTGTAATTTTTAACTTAAATACATGAAAGCATATAACATTATAGACCATGAGTACGATGTTGTTGTACTTGGTGCGGGTGGATCAGGTTTAAGAGCGGCAGTAGGGCTCAGCGAAGCTGGCTTAAAAACAGCTTGTATCTCAAAAGTATTTCCTACCAGAAGTCATACATCAGCTGCACAAGGTGGAATATCAGCGGCACTAGGAAATATGGGAGAAGATGATTGGAGATGGCACATGTATGACACTGTCAAAGGTGCAGATTGGTTAGGTGATCAAGATAGTATTGAATATCTTTGTAAAGAAGCACCTAAAGCAGTTTTAGAGTTAGAGAAATATGGAGTTCCATTTAGCAGAACTGAAGAAGGAAAAATTTATCAAAGACCATTTGGTGGAATGACAAAAAATTATGGAAATGGAATTGTTCAAAGAACTTGTGCAGCAGCTGATAGAACAGGACATGCTATTTTACACACATTATATGGACAAGCGTTAAAGCATAATACAGAATTTTTTATAGAATATTTTGCATTAGATTTGTTGATGAAGAATGGAGAATGCAAAGGTCTAATTGCTTGGAATTTGAATGATGGCACAATTCATAGATTTAGAGCGCACACAGTAATTATTGCTACAGGTGGTTATGGAAAAGTTTATTATTCAGCAACATCAGCACATACTTGCACTGGTGATGGTAATGCAATGGTTTTAAGAGCTGGACTGCCGCTTCAGGATATGGAGTTTGTTCAATTTCACCCAACAGGAATTTATGGCCACGGCACATTAATAACAGAAGGTGCGCGAGGAGAAGGGGGTTATCTTACAAATTCTAAAGGTGAAAGATTTATGGAAAGATATGCTCCAAATGCAAAAGATTTAGCATCAAGAGATGTTGTTAGCAGATCTATGTCTATTGAGATTAATGAGGGAAGAGGTGTTGGAAAAGATCAAGATCATGTTCATTTGAACCTAAGTCACTTAGATAAAGATATTATTGAAAGCAGGCTTCCTGGAATTACTGATGCAGCGAGATTATTTGCAAATGTAGATGTAACTAAAGAACCAATTCCTGTTGTGCCAACAGTTCATTATAACATGGGTGGTATTCCAACAAACTATAAAGCAGAAGTATTAACTGTAAATGGCTCAGAAAAAACTGTTCCAGGTTTAATGGCTATAGGAGAAGCGGCATGTGTCTCGGTTCATGGAGCAAATAGACTTGGTTCTAATTCTTTAATTGATCTAGTAGTATTTGGAAGAGCAGCAGCAAAAAGAGCAGCTGAATTAGTTAAGCCAGGAACACCTCATGAAGAAATTTCAGAGTCAGAAACACAAAAATGTTTAGATAGATTTGATAAACTTAGAAATGCACAAGGAAATAATAGTACTGCAGAACTTAGACTTTCAATGCAAAAAACCATGCAGTCGAAATGTGCAGTTTTTAGAACTGAAAAAAATCTTAAAGAAGGTGTTGATGAGATTAAAAAAACCTATGATGGTATGGACTCAATTTCAGTTAAAGATAGGTCTTTAGTATTTAATACTGATTTAGTTGAAACATTAGAATTTGATAATTTAATAAGACAAGCAGTAACTACTGTAGAATCTGCATATCATAGAAAAGAGAGCAGAGGTGCTCACGCGAGAGACGACTATCCAAAAAGAGATGACGAAAAATTTATGCAACACACTCTTGCCTGGTGTGATGGAAAAAATACAAAGATTAGTTACAGAGCAGTACACAAATCAACTTTAACAAATGAAGTTCAATATTTTCCACCACAAGAGCGAGTATATTAATGGTTCAGCTAAGCTTACCTAAAAATTCAGAGGTTAAAAAAGGCAAATATTTTAAAGACAAAACTGGATCTAAAAATTTAAGAAAAGTAAATATTTATAGATGGGATCCATCGACAGAAGAAAATCCTAGGATTGATACATACGAAGTTGATATGGATAATTGTCCATCTAAGGTGCTAGATGTTTTAAATAAAATTAAAAACGAAATTGATCCTACATTGGCCTATAGAAGGTCTTGTGCTCATGGTGTTTGTGGTTCTTGTGCTATGAATATGGGAGGAAAAAATGGACTAGCCTGCACAACTCCTCATGCAGAGATAGACGGTGACATCGATATTTATCCTCTACCTCATTTAAAAGTTAAAAGAGATTTGATTGGTGATTTAGATGGCTTATATAAACAATATCAATCTATTGAACCTTGGTTAAAAAATAACTCAACAAAACAGACAACAGAAATTTATCAGTCTAAAGAAGATAGAGCAAAACTTGATGGTGCTTACGAATGCATTATGTGTGCTTGCTGTTCTACATCTTGCCCAAGCTATTGGTGGAATGGAGATAAATATTTAGGTCCAGCAGTTCTGCTACAAGCTTATAGATGGATTATTGATAGTAGAGATGAAGAGAGAAAAGCTAGATTAAAAAAAGTTTCAGATGAATTAAAATTATATAGATGCCATACAATATTAAATTGTACAAATGCATGTCCTAAGGGCTTGAATCCAGCAAAAGCTATAGCTGAAATAAAAAAAATGTTAGCAACAGCTAATGTTTAAATAGACTATTCGATATTTTTGATCTAAAACACCGTATCCATGAAATTAATAGAACACTTCGTAAACGGTAAAATAATTCCGGGATCTTCAGATAAAAAAGGAAAAGTTTTTAATCCAGCAACTGGAGAACAAGAGTCAGAGGTAAGACTTGCTTCAAAATCTGATCTAGACAGTGCTGTTGAGGTAGCAAAAAAAGCATTTGAAACTTGGTCTTTAAAACCTGCTCTACAAAGAGCTAGAATAATATTTAAATTTAAAGAATTAATTGAAAAAAATTCTGATGAATTAACGAAGTTAATAGTTTCAGAACATGGAAAAGTTTATGAAGATGCAAGAGGATCTTTAACCAGAGGACTTGAGGTGGTAGAATTTGCTTGTGGAATACCACATTTATTAAAAGGTGAGTTTTCAGAAAATGTTGGTACCAATGTTGATAGTTGGTCAATCAGACAACCATTAGGAGTTGTTGCAGGTATCACACCTTTTAATTTTCCTGCTATGGTACCAATGTGGATGTTTCCAATAGCAATAGCTTGTGGAAACACTTTTATTCTTAAACCATCAGAAAAAGACCCTTCCTGCGCAATAAGATTAGCAGAACTACTTACTGAGGCTGGTCTTCCAGAAGGAGTATTTAATGTGATAAATGGAGATAAAGAAGCTGTTGATGCAATTTTAGAAAACAAAGATATCAAAGCTGTTAGTTTCGTAGGATCTACTCCTATTGCAAAATATATTTATGAAAATTCAGCTAAAAATGAAAAAAGAGTTCAAGCTTTGGGTGGAGCAAAAAACCATTTAGTTGTTATGCCAGATTGTGATTTAGATGGTGCAGTAAATGGTTTAATGGGTGCTGCTTATGGTTCAGCTGGAGAAAGATGTATGGCTCAATCAGTTGCCGTTGCGGTTGGAGACATCGGTGATGAACTTGTATCAAGATTATCAAAAAAAGCTGAAGCTTTAAAAGTTGGTCCTGGAATGGATAAAGCATCAGAAATGGGACCTTTAGTTACAAAAGAACATTTAGAAAAAGTTACAAGCTACGTTGATTTAGGTGTCGAGGAAGGCGCAAAGCTAGTGGTTGATGGTAGGGGTTTAAAACTCCAAGGCTATGAAAATGGTTTCTATATAGGTGGATGTTTGTTTGATCATGTAAATAAAGATATGAGAATTTACAAAGAAGAAATATTTGGTCCAGTCTTATCAGTTGTTCGAGTAAAAACTTTTGAAGAAGCTGCAAAATTAATTAATGACCATGAGTATGGAAATGGAGTTAGTATTTATACAAGAGACGGTGATGCAGGCAGAACTTTTGCAAGTAAAATTCAAGTAGGTATGGTTGGTATTAACGTACCTATCCCAGTTCCAATGGCATTTCATAGTTTTGGTGGTTGGAAAAGATCATTATTCGGAGATAGCGGAATGCATGGTATGGAAGGAATAAAATTTTATACTAAACTTAAAACAGTAACATCCAGATGGCCTTCAGGTGTCCGATCAAATGCGGAATTTGTTATGCCAACAATGAAATAAAGGAAATAAATGACAAAAATATCTTTAATTGGTGCAGGCCAAATAGGCGGAACTCTTGCGCATTTAATAGGAACAAAAGAATTAGTAAATGAAGTGGTTTTATTTGATGTAGCTAGTGGTATTGCAAAAGGAAAAGCGTTAGATATTGCACAATCTTCATCTGTAGATGGTTTCAATGTTAAGTTTTCAGGAACTGATAACTATGAGGATATAAAAGATTCAGATGTAATTATAATTACAGCAGGTGTTCCAAGAAAACCTGGAATGAGTCGAGACGATCTTCTTGGAATTAATTTAAAAATTATTAAACAAGTTGCTGAGGGGGTAAAGAAAAATGCTCCTAACGCTTTTGTGATCTGCATCACCAATCCTTTAGATGTTATGGTTATGGCATTTCAAAAATTTTCAGGTTTGCCATCAAATAAAGTTGTTGGTATGGCAGGTATTTTAGATAGTTCGAGATTTAAATTATTTTTATCATTAGAACTAAATGTGCCAGTAAGAGAAATTGAGGCAATGGTCATGGGTGGTCATGGTGACACCATGGTTCCTATGCCAAGATTTACAAAAATTTCAGGTAAACCATTGTTAGACCTTGTAAAGGATGGAAAAATTTCTTCAGAAAGAGTTGAGGAAATTAATCAAAGAACACGAGATGGTGGTGCGGAAATAGTTAAATATTTAGAAAAAGGATCAGCCTTTTATGCACCAGCAGCTTCAGGTGTTCAAATGGCAGAAGCATATTTGAATGATCAAAAAAAATTATTACCCTGCGCTGTACAATTAAATGGAGAATATGGTGTGAAAAATGTTTATGCAGGTGTTCCTGTTGTCATTGGAAAAGATGGTATAGAAAAAATTGAAGAGATTGATTTAGATGAAAAAGAAAAAAAAGAATTTATGCATTCAATAGATGCTGTAAAAGCTTTATGGGAAGCTGCATCTAAAATAGATCCTGATTTATCTAAATAATAATGAATATTCACGAGCATCAAGCTAAACAAATATTAAAAAAATATGGAGCTGTAGTTCCCGAAGGAGTATTTGCGCTTAATGTTGATGAACTTATTCAGAAAGCAAAAGCACTTAAAACTGAGAAATATGTGCTTAAAGCACAAATCCATGCTGGAGGTAGAGGAAAAGCTGGTGGTGTAAAAATTTTAAACTCTATTGAGGAACTAACGGTAGCAGCTAAAGAACTACTTGGAAAAACACTAGTTACTCATCAAACTGGCCCTGAAGGTAGAGAGGTAAAAAGATTATACGTAGAAGAATCATCAAATATAGATAAAGAATTTTACTTATCGTGCCTGGTTGATAGGTCAAGTTCTAAAATTGCATTTATATCAAGTGACCAAGGAGGGATGGACATTGAAGAAGTTGCAAGCAGTTCACCTGAAAAAATTATAACTACAAAAGTTGATATGGGTGATGAAATTTCTGATTCAGATTGTGAAAAAATAATTAATATTTTTAATTTAAATGAAGACGCAAAAAAACAAGCAATAACATTAATTAAATCAATATATAAAATGTTTGTGAGTACTGATGCTAACATGGTTGAAGTAAATCCATTAATTTTGACAAAAGAGGAAAAAATTGTTTGTTTAGATGCAAAAGTTAATTTCGACTCTAACGCTTTATTCAGGCATCCAGAAATTGTTGAATTAAGAGATTTAAATGAGGAAGATCCTACCGAGATAGAAGCTAGCAAGCATGATCTTGCGTATATCAAGCTAGATGGAAGTATTGGCTGTATGGTGAATGGGGCAGGATTAGCAATGGCAACAATGGATATAATTAAATTGTATGGTAAAGAGCCAGCAAATTTTTTAGATGTAGGTGGTGGCGCATCCAAAGAAAAAGTATCTGCTGCATTAAAGATAATTCTCTCAGATAAAAATGTTAAAGGTATTTTAATTAATATTTTTGGAGGAATAATGAGATGTGATGTCCTTGCTCAAGGAGTAGTTGATGCAGCCAAGGAAATAAATATTAGTGTTCCTCTAGTTGTACGGTTAGCAGGTACAAATTTTAAAGAGGGAAAAGAAATTCTTGATAATTCTGGTTTAGAATTAATTTCAGCAGAAAATTTAGATGATGCAGCTAAGAAAATTGTTGAGGCAATAAAATAATATGTCAGTTTTAGTAAATAAGAATACAAAAGTTATTTGTCAGGGATTTACAGGCGCGCACGGAACTTTTCATTCAGAACAGGCTATAAAATACGGCACCAATCTTGTTGGTGGAGTTACGCCAAAGAAAGGTGGACAAAAACATTTAGATAGACCAGTTTTTAACAGTGTTTTAGAAGCAAAAAATGAAGTAGGTGCTGACGCGACTATGATTTATGTACCTGCAAAATTTGCTGCAGCAGCAATAATTGAAGCTATTGATTCATCAGTTGAACTTATTGTTTGTATAACAGAGGGAATTCCAATCCAAGATATGCTTAAGGTAAGACAAAAATTAAGTGGCTCTAATAGCAGATTGATAGGACCTAATTGTCCAGGAATAATTACACCAGATGAATGTAAAATAGGAATCATGCCAGGTAATATTCATAAAAGAGGAAGTGTTGGAATTGTATCAAGGTCAGGAACATTGACATATGAGGCAGTAGCTCAAACAACTGAAAATGGACTCGGTCAATCAACTTGTATAGGAATTGGTGGAGATCCTATTAACGGAACAAATTTTATAGACTGTTTAGATTTATTTTTAAATGATGATGAAACAGAGTCTATTTTAATGATAGGTGAAATTGGAGGAACTGCGGAAGAGGAAGCTGCTGAATTTGTAAAAAATCACAAGATCAAAAAGCCAATAGTTGGATTTATTGCAGGAATTACTGCTCCTCCAGGCAGAAGAATGGGACATGCTGGTGCTATAATTTCAGGTGGTAAAGGTGGAGCTGAAGATAAAATTAAAAAAATGGAAGAATGTGGCATTACTGTTGCCAAATCACCATCAATCATTGGAAAAACTTTATTTAATAAACTGTCTAATTGAAAAAAAATATTAGAGGGATATATTAAATAAAAAAGATGTCTTCATCAAAAAATCTTGATTTCGAAAAAACTTCATTTTTAAACAAGTCTAATAGTGCATTCATTGAAGAAATGTATTTAAAATTTATTAATAAAGATGCAGATCTTCCAGAAAGTTGGGCAAGTTATTTTGAAGGAATTGGTGAAGAATTAAATGTAATAGCAAAAGAAATTAATGGTCCATCATGGGGACCAACTAAAAAAAAGATTGATATTGATGAATTACAAAAAAAAATAGAAGAACAGGATAAAAATGATTTTGATAATGTCAAATTAGATACTTCAGAAAAATTTAATTTTCAATTACTTGCTGACTCTAACAAAGATTCTATAAGTGCTGTAGCATTAATTAGAGCATATAGACTAAGAGGACATTTATTAGCAGATTTGGATCCTCTAGAAATGAGAGAGTCAGAATATTTAGATGAGCTTCATCCAGATTTTTATGGTTTTAAAAAAGAAAATTATGATAAGAAAATTTTTCTAAACGGGGTAATTAATCGTAAATATGCAAATATAAGAGAAATACTTAAGTTTATGAAGAAGACCTATTGTGGAAAAATAGGTTATGAGTTCATGCATATTTCAAACCCAGTTGAAAGAAAGTGGTTTAGAGACAGGATAGAGCAAGATAAAAATGCACTTCAATTTACAAAAAATGGTAAAGAAGCAATTTTAAATAAATTAGTACAAGCAGAAGGATTTGAAAAATTTTTAGCTACCAAGTATGTGGGGACAAAAAGGTTTGGTTTAGATGGCGGAGAAAGTTTAATACCTGCCCTTGAACAAATAGTAAAAATTGGTGGGCAAAATAATATAAAAGAAGTTAAGATAGGTATGTCTCATAGAGGCAGACTTAATGTATTGGCAAATGTTTTACAAAAATCTTATAAAAGAATTTTTAACGAGTTTGCAGGTGAGTTTAGTTCTGACAGCGAAGATAGCGCTGGAGATGTCAAATATCATCTTGGAGCATCATCAGATAGAGAGTTTGATGGAAACTCAGTTCATGTAAGTTTAACAGATAACCCTTCACATTTAGAGGCTGTTAACCCTGTAGTTTTAGGACAGACAAGAGCTAAACAATTTTTCCATAAAGATAAAGAGAGAAATAAAGTTATACCAATACTCATTCATGGAGATGCAGCTTTTGCTGGTCAAGGAGTAGTAGCTGAATGTTTTGCGATGTCTGGATTACCAGGCCACAATACCGGTGGAACAATTCATATTATTGTAAATAATCAGATAGGATTTACTACAAGCCCAAGATTTGCTAGGTCCTCACCTTATCCATCAGATGTTGCAAAAATGGTAGAAGCACCGATCCTTCATGTTAATGGAGATGATCCAGAAGCAGTTGTTTATGCGACTAGAATAGCAACAGAATTTCGATTAAAATTTAACAGAGACGTAGTTGTAGATCTAATTTGTTACAGAAGGTTTGGACATAATGAGGGGGATGAGCCTTCATTTACCCAACCCTTAATGTATAAAAAAATTAGATCACACCCTAGCGTTTATAAGATTTATGGAAATAAACTTGTAAATGAAAATTCTATAACGCAAGAATTATTAAATCAAAACGTTAAATCATTTAAGGATTTACTTGATGAACAATATAAGAGTGCAAAAGATTATAATCCTAAAATAGAATGGTTTGAAGGAACCTGGTCAAGATATAAACCTGAAAGAGGTAAAGATAAAAGAGGTATAACAGGCTATGAGGAAAACAAATTAAAATTAATTTCAGATAAAATCAATGTTATCCCTGAAGAAAAAAATATTCATAAAACTATCTCTAAAATATTTAATGCCAGAAAAGAAAGTATTGAAAAGGGTACTGGAATTGATTGGTCTTCAGCAGAAGCGCTTGCTTTTGGATCGTTGCTTGAAGAAGGATATCCGGTCAGACTTGTAGGACAAGATTCTGGCAGAGGGACATTCAGTCAACGACATTCTGTTTTAAGAAATCAACTAGATAACTCCAGGTATGTTCCTCTTAATAATATTTCTGATAATCAAAACCATTTTGAAGTAGTAGATAGTTTTTTATCTGAACTTGCGGTTTTAGGTTTTGAATACGGTTACAGTCTTGTGGAACCAAACACTCTTACTCTTTGGGAGGCTCAATTTGGTGATTTTGCAAATGGAGCTCAAGTAGTAATTGATCAATTTATTGCATCTGGAGAAAGAAAATGGAATAGAGCATCTGGTATAGTAATGTTGTTACCTCATGGATATGAAGGACAAGGACCAGAACATTCCTCAGCAAGATTAGAGAGATTTTTACAATTATGTTCAAACGACAATATGCAGGTAATGAATTGCACAACTCCAGCAAATTACTTTCATGCTTTGAGAAGACAAATGCATAGAAGTTTTAGGAAGCCTCTAATTATAATGACACCAAAATCACTATTAAGAAATAAATACTGTGTATCAAATTTAGAAGATTTTAACAAAGACAATACCTTTCATAGAGTTCTATGGGACCATGCTATTGACCCTAAGTCTAAAGGATTTATTGAACTAAAAGAAAGTTCTAAAATTAAAAAAGTAATTCTTTGCTCTGGAAAAATATATTTTGATTTATTAGATGCAAGAGAAAAGATGAAAAGAGATGATGTTGTGATGTATAGAATAGAACAATTATATCCGTTTCCAGCAAAAGCTTTAGTTAAGGAGTTAAAACCATATGCTAAAAATGCTCAATTTTTTTGGTGTCAAGAAGAACCAAAAAATATGGGTGCCTGGTTTTCAGTAAGAGATTATATCCAATGGACATTAGACACTTTAAAGGCTAATAATAACAAAATTTCTTATATAGGAAGAAGCCCAGATGCAACTCCTGCAACAGGATACGCCAAAAGGCATAATTCTCAACAACAAGAAATAATTAACGAGGTGTTTAATTAATTATAATGAGTGAAAAAATTTTAGTACCAGTTCTTGGCGAAAGTATAACAGAAGCGACTGTTGCAAAATGGCTTAAAAATCCAGGCGATGCAGTTGAAGCAGATGAGCCAATTGTTGAACTTGAGACAGATAAAGTAAATTTAGAAGTGCCATCACCAATTTCTGGAGTATTGACTGAAATTAATTCACAAGATGGATCGGTTGTTGAAGTAGGAGCATTATTAGGTTCTGTATCAGCAGGTAGTGGGGTGGTTAAATCTACACCAATAAAGAAAGAAGAAATAAAGAAAGAGCAAATTACTCCTAAAGAGAACAATGTAATAAAATTAGATGCTAGTAAAAAAGAACCAAAAATATTTGAAGAAAAAGAAATCAAAAAATCTAAAGAAAAACCTTTAGTCTTAACAGAGGAAGTTAAAACAGAAGTTGCTCCTAAAAGAGATATGAATCCAACCTTGTCTCCAGCAGTGAGAAAAATAGTTGCTGAAAATAATATTGATATTAATTCAATTCAAGGCTCAGGCAAAGATGGAAGAGTTTTAAAAGGGGATTTAATAAGTTTGATGGGAGCAAATCCAAAACCATCTGAAAGAAAAATTCAATATGGTGAAGAAGAACGAATTAAGATGACCAGGTTGAGACAAACTATTGCGAAAAGATTAAAGCAAGCCCAAGAGAATGCCGCTCTTTTAACAACATTTAATGAGGTTGATATGAGCAGTGTAATGGAAATGAGAAAAGAAAATCAAGAGGATTTCCAATCTCGTTATGGGATAAAATTAGGATTTATGTCTTTCTTTGTAAAAGCATGTGTAGTTGCTCTAAAAAATTTCCCTGCGGTGAATGCTGAAATAGACGGAGATGAGATTATCTATAAAAACTATTACAATATTAGCTTTGCTGTTGGAACAGATAAGGGTTTGGTTGTTCCAGTTTTAAGAAATGCAGATGAATTATCCTTTGCTGATATCGAAAAAAATATTAAAGAAATTTCAGAAAAAGCACGAGATGGAAAGTTAACGATTGAAGATCTC
Source organism: uncultured Pelagibacteraceae bacterium (assembly GCA_902558835.1). Classification (GTDB taxonomy): domain Bacteria; phylum Pseudomonadota; class Alphaproteobacteria; order Pelagibacterales; family Pelagibacteraceae; genus Pelagibacter. The sequence continues at coordinate 40,375 of CACEFK010000004.1, read as the reverse complement.
CAGGGAGGAACATTTACAATAAGTAATGGAGGTGTGTATGGGTCTATGCTTTCAACCCCAATACTAAATTTACCTCAATCTGGAGTGTTGGGTATGCACAATATAGTGGAAAGACCTGTTGTTGTAGACGGTGAAATCAAAATAAGACCAATTATGTATTTAGCATTATCATATGATCACAGAATTATTGATGGAAAAGAGTCTGTATCTTTCCTTAAAATGATTAAAGAAAACTTAGAAGACCCTAGAAGGTTGTTTTTAGATATTTAAATGTCAGAAAAATTTCAAGCTGTAGTTATTGGAGGTGGACCAGGTGGTTATGTTTGTGCGATCAGACTTGCTCAATTAGGATTAAAAACTGCATGTATAGAGTCCAGAGGGTCTTTGGGAGGTACTTGTTTAAATGTTGGTTGTATCCCATCAAAAAGCCTACTTAATCTGTCTGAAGAATTTCATAAAGTAAAAAGTTTAGCAAACAAAGGTATTGAAGTTGGTGAAGTAAAATTAAATTTAGACAAAATGATGAAAAGCAAAGATAAAGCTGTAACCGTTCTTACAAAAGGTGTTGAGTTTCTTTTGAAAAAAAACAAAGTTACTTATTTTAAAGGACACGGAAGTTTTAAATCTAAAAATGAAATTTTAATAAAGGATGATAAAAATAAAGAAACCATCATCCAAACAGAAAAAACAGTTATTGCAACAGGATCAGTTCCAGTTTCATTACCAGGAATAGAAATAGATGAGAAAACAATTGTCTCATCAACAGGTGCTTTAAAGTTAGAAAAAGTACCTAAGAAAATGGTTGTAGTAGGAGGAGGCTATATAGGATTGGAGATGGGATCTGTATGGTCAAGACTTGGAGCAGAGGTGCAAGTTGTTGAATTTTTAGATCATATTACACCTGGAATGGATAAAGAAATCTCATCAGAATTTATGAAAATATTAAAAAAACAGGGAATGAAATTTAATATGCAAAATAAAGTTGAAACAATTAAAAAAAATGAAGTAGGTGCAGTGGTTTCAACAGTAGATAAAGATGGTAATAAAAATAATTTCGAGTGTGATGTTGTTTTAATTTCTGTTGGCAGAAAACCTAATACAGATGGTTTAAATTTAGATTCTGTAGGAGTAGATCTTGATGAAAAAAATAGAATTAAAACAGATAAAATTTTTAAGACTAACGTTGAAAATATTTATGCAATAGGCGATGTAATTGTTGGTCCAATGCTTGCACATAAAGCAGAGGACGAAGGTATAGCAGTTGCAGAAAACATAGTTGGTCAATCTGGACATGTAAATTACGATACAATTCCAGGAGTAGTTTATACAACACCAGAAGTAGCATCAATCGGTAAAACTGAGGAACAATTAAAAGAATTAAATAAAAAATATAAAGTAGGGAAATTTTCGTTTATGGCTAATTCAAGAGCTAAAGCCATAGATGATGCAGAAGGTTTTGTTAAAATTTTAGCTGATGAGCAAACAGATAAAGTATTAGGCGCACATATAATTGGACCTCATGCAGGAGAATTAATTGCAGAGATTGGTGTTGCAATGGAATTTGGTGCAAGTGCAGAAGATATCGCCCGAACTTGTCATGCTCATCCAACGTTTTCTGAAGCAGTTAAAGAAGCTGCTTTATCAGTAGATAAAAGAGCAATACACTCTTAATTTTTTTTCATATTATAAAAATATGAAATATCCGATTCTTGTACCAAATATTTTTAATCATCCATTTACTTATGAAAGTAGTTTAAATCTTAAAGTTGGTGATTATGTACTTGTACCTTTTGGAAAATCCAAAATTACTGGTGTTGTTTGGGACGAATTTGAAAAAAATAACAATAAAAATTTTAAGACTAAAAATGTAATAAAGAAATTAGACGTTACTCCATTAAAAAAAAATACAATAAACTTTTTAAATTGGTTTGCAGAATATAATCTTATCCCAAAGGGAATGGCATTAAAGTTAGTGCTCTTAAGTAGTGATGCGGTAGAGAACAAAGAAACCCAACTTTATCAAATATTTGATAGCAAAATTAAACAAAACTTAATCAAGCTGTCTATTGATCAAAATAAATCTCTAAAAAAAATGAATGTTTCAAATAAAAAATTTAGAGTTCATGTTTTACAAGGCACCACTGGATCAGGTAAAACTTTAGTTTATTTTGAAGCGTTAAAACCACTGATAGAGAGGGGTTTTCAAGGATTAATTTTATTGCCAGAAATAGGTCTAACTAGTCAATTTGAACAAAAATTTTTAGAATATTTTGGTTTTAAACCTGCAGTTTGGCATTCAGGTATTTCAAAAAAAAAGAAAGAATTAATTTGGAGTGGAGTTTCTAATGGTAAAATAAAAATAATTATTGGTGCTAGATCTTCTCTATTTTTACCGTTTAAAAAATTAGGAATAATAATTGTTGATGAGGAACATGATCAATCATTTAAACAAGATGAAGGCATAACTTACAATGCTCGTGATATGGCAATTTCTAGAGCATCTTTTGAAAATATTCCAATCAATTTGATTACTGCTGTTCCTTCTATAGAAACTTTTGAAAATATTAAAAAAGGTAAATACGAAGTTTCTAGATTAAATGAAAGGTACCAAAACGCAGCATTACCCAATTATGAAATTATTAATTTAAATAATACCAAACTTGAAAAACAATCATGGCTGTCAAATAAAATTATTGAAAAAGTTAATTTACATTTGGAAAAAAAAGATCAAGTTCTGTTTTTTTTAAATAGAAGAGGTTTTTCTCCAAATGCTTTATGCAATAAGTGTTTTACAAGTTTTACATGTCCAAATTGTAGTATCAATTTAGTTTATCATAAAAATAAAAATAACTTATTATGCCATTATTGTGGATATAAATCTGATCTTAAAAGGAACTGTACAAAAGAAGGCAATTGTGAATTTATTTTTAGTGGCCCTGGTGTTGAGAGAATTTCAGAAGAGGTCAAAAGAAAATTTCCTGGAAAAAAAATAGAGATTTTTTCAAGTGACACAATGAATAAAAAAGATTCTAAAGAAAAAATAGATAAAATTATTAATAATGAAACGCATATTTTGGTTGGAACTCAATTAATTTCAAAAGGTTTTCATTTTCCAAGCTTAAATTGTATTGTAGTTGTTGATATCGATCTTTCATCTCAAGGACATGATTTAAGAGGTGCAGAAAAAAATTTGCAGCTTTATCATCAACTTTCAGGACGTGCAGGAAGAACAGGAAAGCCAGCAACGGTATATTTTCAAACTTATGAAAATAATACTAAGATGATTTCAGAAATTACAAGTAAAAATCCAGATATTTTTTTAGAAAGAGAACTAGAGATAAGAAAAAAAAATAGACTACCTCCATTTCAAAGGTTTATTTCTTTAATCTTAACGGGAGATAATGAAATTAAATTAGAAAAAGAAGCTATTAACTTTAAAAATTTTATTGAAAATAAAATTGAAGGAAAAATATTAGGGCCAGTGAATGCTCCATTATTTAGATTAAACAGAAAATTTAGAATTAGATTTTTAATTAGAGGCTTAAAATCCATGAAACTACAAAGCTCTCTTGCAAAAATTATTCCAAAATATAAATTTTCTTCTGGAATAAAACTTTTAGTTGATGTTGACCCAATTAACTTTAATTAACCGCAAAAAAGAGGCCTTTTTTACGAATCCGCTACTTGAAGACATAAGGGTCATATGCTATTTAGGGCGTGATTTTTAAATAATCTTCAACATTATAGAGGAACCAAGTTGAGTAAAGACACCGGATTTTCAATAACTTCAGCTGAAAGGTACTCTCTTGCGCTTTTTGAACTTTCAGAGGAAAACAATCTTTTAAGTCAGATCGAAGATCAGTCTTCATCTATTCTTAATTTAATTGATCAAAGTGAAGATTTTTCTAATTTGATTAAAGATCCAACCACAAGCCAAGAAGATTTACTAAAAGTAATCAATACAATCTCTGAAAATAATAAATTTGAGTCTTTATTTAAAAATTTTTTAAGTTTCTTAATTCAAAAAAGACGTTTCTTTTTTATTGAACGTATCCTTAAAAGCTTTATTGAAATTTGTTCAAGAAAAAGAGGTGAACTTAAGGCAGAATTAAAATCAGCAAAAGAATTATCTAATGAAGAAATTAGAAAAATTACAGAGGAGTTAACAAAAAATTTTAGCTCAAAAATAAAATTAAACTACAAACATGATGAAAGTTTAATAGGAGGTTTGGTAGTACAAGTAGGAAGTACTATGGTCGATACCTCAATTAAAAATAAATTACAACAAATCGAAAATAGAATGATAGAGGCATAAATGGAAATAAATCCTTCAGAAGTTACAAAAATATTAAAAGAACAAATTAAAAATTTTGGTGATAAAGCAGAAGTTACAGAAGTTGGTCAAGTTTTATCAGTTGGAGACGGTATTGCTAGGATTTATGGTTTGGATAATGTTCAAGCTGGTGAAATGGTGGAGTTTGCAGATGGTTCAAAAGGTATGGCTCTAAACTTAGAAAGTGAAAACGTTGGTGTCGTAATTTTTGGTGATGACAGAAATGTTAAAGAAGGGGATGTAGTAAAAAGAACTGGTAATATTGTTGATACACCAGTTGGAAAAGAATTATTAGGAAGAGTAGTGGATGGTTTAGGAAATCCTATCGATGGAAAAGGACCATTAGATAAAGGAATTAAAAAAAGCAGGGTTGAAGTAAAAGCTCCTGGTATTATTCCGCGACAATCAGTAAGTGAACCAATGCAAACTGGTCTTAAGTCAATTGATAGTCTAGTTCCGATTGGAAGAGGGCAAAGGGAATTGATTATCGGCGATAGACAAACTGGTAAAACAGCAGTTGCAGTAGATGCAATTATTAATCAAAAAAAAATCAATGAATCTGGTGATGAAAAACAAAAACTGTATTGTATATACGTTGCAGTTGGACAAAAAAGATCAACAGTAAGACAAATTCAAAAAACATTAGAAGAAGCTGGAGCTATGGAGTACACAACAATCGTTGCTGCTACTGCATCGGACTCTGCTCCTCTACAATTCTTAGCACCATATACAGGTTGTACTATGGGTGAGTATTTTAGAGATAATGGAATGCACGCATTAATAATTTATGATGATTTGTCTAAACAAGCAGTTGCTTATAGACAAATGTCATTGCTATTGAGAAGACCTCCAGGGCGTGAGGCCTATCCTGGAGATGTATTTTATCTTCATAGTAGATTACTTGAAAGAGCAGCTAAATTAAGTGACGAACATGGTGGTGGATCACTTACAGCGCTGCCAATAATTGAAACACAAGGTGGAGACGTATCCGCGTTCATTCCAACTAACGTTATTTCAATTACAGACGGACAAATTTTCCTTGAAACAGAACTATTTAACCAAGGTATAAGACCTGCAATTAACGTAGGTTTATCAGTATCTAGGGTTGGTTCATCAGCTCAAACAAAAGCGATGAAAAAAGTTTCTGGTTCAATGAAATTAGAGCTAGCACAATACAGAGAAATGGCAGCTTTTGCTCAATTTGGATCTGATTTAGATGCATCTACTCAGCAGCTTTTGAATAGAGGCTCTAAACTAACTGAACTTTTAAAACAAAAACAATATTCACCCATGACTGTTGCAGAACAAGTTATTTCAGTATTTTGTGGAGTAAAAGGTTATCTTGATGATATTGATTTAAAAGACGTTGCTGAATTTGAAAGCAAGATTATTGAAAAATGTAAATCAGATAAGCCTGAAATTATTGAGTCAATTTTAAGTTCAGGAAAACTTGAGGAAGATAAAGAAAAATTACTTGTTGAGGTAATCACTCAATTTAAAGGAAATTTTAAATCTTAATAACTTATGGCAAGTTTAGACGACCTAAAAAAAAGAATAGCTAGTGTAAAGTCTACACAGAAAATTACTAAAGCTATGAAAATGGTTGCAGCAGCTAAATTAAGAAGAGCTCAAGAAAGTGCTGAGAAGGGAAGGCCATATTCTGAAAAAATGAATAATGTTATTTTGAATTTATCAAATGGTATATCTGATAAAGAAAATGCACCAAAGTTATTGTCAGGTAATGGTCAGGAAAAAACTCATCTTTGTGTAGTGATGACTTCTGATAGAGGTTTATGTGGTGGATTTAATTCTAATATTATTAAAAAAGCCAAGAGTTATTTTGCAAAAATTTTAGATGAAGGTAAAGAACTTAAAATTATTACAGTAGGCTCAAAAGGAAACGACCAATTAAAAAGAGTTTATGGTGATAAAATAATTGAAAATATTTCTTTCAAAGAGTCTAAAAATGCAAATTATTTTGATGCTGACAAAGTTGGGAAAATGGTAATTGAAAAATTCGAGGCAGGTGAATTTGATGTTTGTACAATTTTTTATAACCAATTTAAAAATGTAATTACTCAAATTCCTCAAGCACAGCAAATAATCCCTTTAAATAATGAGGGAGAAGAAAATAGTTCAGAAGAAAGTTACGAATTTGAACCAGATGAAGATGAAATTTTAAGCAATTTATTGCCAAAGAATATTTCTACGCAAATATTTAAAGCAATGTTAGAGAATTCAGCTAGCGAACAAGGGTCTAGAATGAGTGCAATGGATAATGCAACCCGAAACGCAGGTGAAATGGTTGACAAACTTACTATTGAATATAATAGAAGTCGTCAGGCAGCAATTACAAAAGAACTAATAGAAATCATATCAGGAGCAGAAAGTTTATAATTATGAGCAAAGGAATAATTACACAAGTTATTGGAGCGGTAGTAGACGTAAAATTTGATGGTGAACTACCAGAAATTTTAACAGCATTAGAATGTAAAAATGGTGATAACAGACTAGTTTTAGAGGTAGCACAACACTTAGGTGAAACTACTGTTAGAACAATTGCTATGGATGCTACTGAAGGATTAAAAAGAGGTGATGAAGTTACTAATACCAATGCTCCTATTCAAGTTCCAGTTGGGCCTGAAACACTTGGAAGAATTATAAATGTAATTGGTGAACCAATTGACGAAAGAGGTGAGGTTAAGACTAAAGAAAGTTGGCCAATTCATAGAGCTGCACCTGAATTTAATGACCAATCAACAGAAACTGAAATACTTGTAACAGGTATTAAAGTTATTGATTTGCTTGCGCCTTATGCAAAAGGTGGAAAGATCGGATTATTTGGTGGAGCAGGAGTAGGAAAAACAGTTTTAATTATGGAATTAATTAATAACGTTGCAAAAGCTCATGGTGGTTTTTCAGTTTTCGCAGGAGTTGGAGAGAGAACTAGAGAAGGAAATGACCTTTATCATGAAATGATTGAGTCTGGAGTAATTAAAAAAGAAGGAGCTGGTTCAAAAGCTGCTTTAGTTTATGGCCAGATGAATGAACCTCCTGGAGCAAGAGCAAGAGTTGCACTTACAGGGTTAACTGTAGCTGAATATTTTAGAGATCAAGAAGGTCAGGACGTACTTTTCTTCGTAGATAACATCTTTAGATTTACTCAGGCAGGATCAGAGGTTTCAGCTTTGTTAGGAAGAATTCCATCTGCTGTCGGATATCAACCGACATTAGCTACTGACATGGGTAACCTACAAGAAAGAATTACGACTACAAACAAAGGGTCAATTACATCTGTACAAGCAATTTATGTGCCTGCTGATGATTTAACAGATCCTGCTCCAGCGACATCGTTTGCACACTTAGATGCAACGACTGTACTTTCAAGACAAATTGCTGAAATTGGTATTTATCCTGCAGTAGATCCACTTGATTCTACATCAAGAATTTTGGACCCAAGAATTGTTGGTGATGAGCACTATAGAGTAGCAAGAGATGTTCAAAGAATACTACAATCATATAAATCACTACAAGATATTATAGCTATTCTTGGTATGGACGAGTTATCTGAAGAAGATAAACTAGTTGTAGCAAGAGCAAGAAAAATCCAAAGATTTTTATCTCAACCATTCTTTGTTGCAGAAGTATTTACTGGTTCTCCAGGAAAACTTGTTGATCTTGACTCAACTATCAAAGGTTTTGATGCAATCTGTAAAGGTGAGTATGATCACTTACCTGAAGCTGCTTTTTATATGGTTGGAACAATTGAAGAAGCTATAGAAAAAGCTAAGAAAATGGAACAAGAAGTTGCTGCTTAATGAGCGAAGAGTTTAAAGTTGAAATAGTAAATCCTGAAAAATCTTTTTTAGTAAAAGATGATGTTTCAGAAGTTGTGGTCCCTGCTTTTGAAGGAGAGATGGGGATATTGAAGGATCATATTTCTATTATTTCTTTTTTGAAACCTGGGATAATTAAGATTTTATCAAAATCAGGTGATGAAAATTACTATGTTGAAGATGGTATTGTTGAGTTCAAAAATAACAATCTATCTATTTTAACAAGTACAATTTTTAATCTTGCTGATATGGATAAATCAAAGCAACAAGATTTACTTAAACAGGCAGAAGAAGAGGCTAATAAAACTGATATAAATGATCAATCTAAGTATTTAGCAGATCAAAAACTTGAAGTTCTAAAAACTCTAAATTAATTTTTTTACTTTTTCTTTAAGCTCTTTGTAAATATGATGTTTAAAATCAACCACAACATCAGTAATTAAATCTAAGTCAATCCACTTCCAATCTAAAAATTCAGGATTAGATGTATTAATATTTATCTCATTATCATTTCCAATAAATCGCATTAAAAACCATTTTTGCTTCTGACCTTTGTACTTACCTTTCCATATAATACCTAGTAATCTATCGGGTAAATCATAGGTTAATGTACCATCTAATTCTTTTATAAGTTCTACGCTTTTGATACTTGTTTCTTCCTCTAGTTCTCTAAATGCAGCTTTTAAATTATCCTCTCCCTCATCAACACCACCCTGAGGCATTTGCCAAAAATTTTTAGGATTATCTATTCTTTTTGCTACGAATACTTTATTTTCTTTATTCAATAACACAATTCCGACCCCACTTCTCAGTGGTAAATCTTTAAAATTTTTATTCATATTATCCGTTAAGTAACTTAATAGCGTAGTTTAATTGATTATCAGTATCAGTTTTTATTCTAAAATCATCACCTTCTTCATTTACTTCAATATCTGGTCTAACACCTACTTCAGAAATAGATTTTCCAGAGGGAAGATAATATTTTGCGACAGTTAATCTGATAGCTCCACGATTTTTTAAAGGAATAATTGATTGCACAGAACCTTTACCAAAGCTATTTTCACCAACGATGATTGCTCTTTTGTGATCCTTTAAAGCTCCAGCAACAATTTCAGATGCAGATGCTGAACCATAATTAATTAAAACTAGTAATGTTTTTCCGTCAGTAATATCTCCTTTTTTTGCAAACCATTTTCTATTTTCAGATTTTTTTCTGCTTTTTGTTGAAACTATCTCTCCATTTTCCAGAAAAAAATCTGATATCTTTATTGCTTGAGACAAAAGACCCCCAGGATTATTTCTTAAATCTAAAATAAATGAATTTAAATTTTTATCTTTTTTAAGTTTTTTAATTTGTTTTTCTATTTGATCACTACTGTTATCATTAAATGATGTAAGCCTGATGTATCCAATATTTTCATCTATAATTTCAGATTTTACAGATTGAACCTGAATAACTTCTCTTATGATATTAAATGTTAACGCTTTTCTTTCACCTCTTCGTCTTACTGTTAACTCTATTCCAGAACCTACAGGTCCTCTCATTAAATCAACAGCTTCACTTAATGATTTTCCTTGAACCTGAACATCATTTATTTTTACTATGTAGTCACCAGCTTTTAATCCAGCTCTAGATGCAGGTGTATCATCTATTGGTGAAATTACTTTTACCACACCAGCCTCCATGCTAACTTCAATTCCTAGTCCACCAAACTCACCACTGGTTTCTGTTTGCATTTCATCAAATATTTTAGGCGACATGTAGGATGAATAAGGATCTAAAGATTGTAAAAGTCCATTGATTGCAGAGTCCATACTTTCAGATTGGTTGAATTCATCAACATATTCTTTATTAATTTTTTCTAAAACCTCACCGAATAGATCAATTTTTTTATAAATATCAATTTCAGCTGAAATAACTGTTTTATTTAAGAAAAAAATAGAGAAAAAAATTAATAATAAAAATTTAATTTTTTTCATATCATCACTTTTTCTTTTGGAATTAGCTCTGACCAAATTTTCTCTAATTCATAAAATTTTCTTTTTTCTGGGTGAAAAATATGAACAATCAAATCAATTCCATCAACAAGTTTCCATTCTCCACTTTCTTTGCCTTCAATTTTTGAGTCTCTTACACCATTATTTTTAAGTTTTTCTAAAACTTGTTCTGACAAGGATTGAATATGTCTAGATGAAGTTCCACTTGCTATGATCATGTAATCAGCCATAGAACTTTTGTCTTTAAGATCAATAGTTACAATGTCTTGAGCTTTATTGAGATCTAGTGTGTTGATTACAATTTCTTTTAAGTCTGAAATTTTGTCCATTAGTTGATTTTAGATTATCAAATTTTTCTTAATTGAGAAGATGAAATGTTGACTTTATTAAACTCAATAAACTCTAGATTGGCCTTACTAAGTTGCTTAAATGTCTTTGATTTTAAAGAATTTTTTTTATACCCATGTCGATCAAAAACTAGAATATTACATTTTTGTGAAATTAATTTAGATTTATGCCATTTATGAAAATTAATAAGGTTGTCGGCACCCATTAAAAAATAAATTTCAATGCTTTTATCTTTTTTTAAATGATTGATTAAATTAATAGTTTTATTTGACTTAATAATTTTTTCATAAAATTTAACCTTAATAAATGAATTTGTACCAATTATTTTTTTACAGAATTTAATTCTGTCAGCAACAGATGTCTCGCTCTCTATTTTAAATGGATTTTTTTTTGTAATTGACCAAATAACTTTTTTGAGTTTAAATCTTTTTTTTGCTTCCTTAGAAATTGCCAAATGTCCTTTATGAGCAGGATCAAACGATCCACCCAAAACACCAATTTTTATTTTTCTGCTATTCAATTTAATTTCTTATTTTACCATTACTAGTGATTTCATATTTATATGAAATCAATTGATTTAAACCTACAGGACCTCTTGGTGGTAGCGTATTGGTAGAAATTCCAACTTCTCCACCAAATCCAAATTCACCACCATCAGCAAATTGAGTTGAGGTATTATGCATTGCAATTGAGCTTTTAATATTTTTTAGGAAATATTTTGCTGTTTTTTTATTTTTTGTAATGATGGAGTCAGTGTGCATAGTTCCGTATCTATTAATATGCTTAATTGCCTCTTCAGAATTTTTAACAACTTTAACAGATACAATTGATGCTAAATATTCAGTTGACCAATCTTTTTCTTTTGCAGGATATATTTGACCTTTGTAATAACTCTTTAAAATCTTATCACCAATTATTTTACAGCCACTATTTTCAAGTGCCTGCAAAATAGGATTACTAAATTTTTTGACTATATTTTTATGAATAAGAATAGTTTCAGTTGCACCACAAATACTTGTATTTCTTAATTTAGCGTTATAGACAACTTCCTTAGCCATTTTTAATTCTGCATCTTTATCTATATAAGTATGACAAAGTCCCTCTAAATGCCCAATTATAGGTACTTTGGATAATTCTAAAACTTTTTTAACTAAATTTTTTCCACCACGAGGTATTATGACATCGATATATTTTTTCATTTTAGAAAGCATTATATCTACGAGTTTTCTTTGTTTTGAGTCGATAAATTGAATAAAGTTTTCATCAACTTTATTTTTTTTAAGTGCTTTTCTAAACAACTTAGCTAGAGCTTTATTTGAATTTATGGCCTCAGAGCCTCCTTTCAAAATCACTACATTTCCAGATTTAAAACAAAGACTAGCAACATCTGAAGTTACATTTGGTCTACTTTCATAAATAACACCAATAACTCCAATTGGTATTGATACTCTTTTTATGCTCAAACCATTTGGTCTTTTCCATTTTTCTAAAGTGTTATTTATAGGATCCCTTAATTTAGCTATTTTTAAAATAGAATTTATAATTCCATTCAATTTATTCTCATTTAAATGAAGTCTTTTGATTAAGTTCTCTTTTAACCCTCTTTTTCTTGCGTAATTAATATCTTTTGAATTTTGATTAATAATGAATTTTTTTTCATTCTTAATTAATTTTGCGTAATCATTTAAGACTTTATTTTTTACTTCAGTTGTAATTTTATACTCACTAGCTTTTCGAGCTTTTATTCCAATTAAATTCATATATTTAATCATTTAAATTTCCACCATATCATCTTTATGAATAACTTCAGATTTTGCAACATAGCCTAGTAATTTTTCAATTTCATTCGAGTGATGACCCATAATTTTAGTTACCTCATCAGAAGTAAAGGAACTTAACCCTCTAGCACATTCGTTATTTTTTTTATCTAATACTTTAATATGATCACCTTTGTTAAATCTTCCTGAAACTTTTTTAATTCCCGTTGCTAACAAACTTTTTCCAGATTTTAATGCTTTTTTAGCACCATCATCAATTATTAAAGCCCCTTTAGGTGCTACAGAACTTATTATCCATTTTTTTCTAGCATCTAACTTTGAAATTTTTGGACTAAACCAGGTGCAGTTATTTTTTTCAATTATTTTTGAGATAGGATTTGAATATAGTCCATTTGCAATAACCATACTAGTACCAGCAAGCTGACATATTTTTGCTGCTTCAATTTTTGTATGCATACCACCACTTCCATATTCATTTACACCTTTAATATAAATTTTTTTTAGATCTTTTTTTAGGTCATCAATTTTCTTTATTAGTTTAGCATCCTTAAAAATTTTAGGATTTTTTGTATACAAACCATCAACATCAGATAATAAAATTAAGGTATCTGCGTTTGTAATTTGCGCAACTCTAGATGCCAATCTATCATTATCTCCATATTTTATTTCACTCGTTGCAATAGTGTCATTTTCATTGACTACAGGAATAAAACCAAGTTCAAAAAGATTATCAAAAGTTCGTTTTGCATTGAGAGATCTTCTTCTTTCCTCAGTATCTTCTAATGTAAGCAAAATCTGAGAAATATTTAATTTACACTTTGCAAAAGTTTGTGAAAATAAATTCATCAGCTCTATTTGACCAATAGAAGCAATAGCTTGACTCTTATCTAATTTAATGTTTTTTTTGTTATAATTCATTTTCTTGCAACCTAAGGCTATAGCACCAGAGCTAACAATAACTACTTTTTGATTTTTATTTCTTAATTTTTTAATATCTTTTGCAAAACTAGATAACCATTGTTTCCTAATTTTTTTATTTTGATCAACTAGTAGAGATGATCCAATTTTGACAACAATTATTTTAGAGTTTTTAAGATACATAAGACAAAAGTTTTGCTTTAATTTTTGATACAGATTCTTTTTCCAGAGTTGTCATTGTCATAATCTCACAATTTTTACCCTTTGAAAAATGATCTATAACTTCATTTGCTGTTTCTTCATCAATCAAATCAATTTTATTAAACACAATTAGTTCTTTTTTTTCTAATAACTTTGCACTGTAGCTTTTTAATTCATTTTTCACTTGATTATAAGACTCATTCAGATCTAAGTTGGTGACATCAATTAAGTGCAGTAAAGACTTACACCTCTCTATATGTTTTAAAAATTGTATCCCTAACCCTATACCTTCGTGAGCTCCCTCAACTAATCCTGGAATATCTGCAATGGTAATTTCTTTATCATCGTAAGAAGCAACACCAAGGTTTGGATCAATAGTTGTAAATTTGTAATTTGCAATTTTTGGACTTGCGTTTGTTAATGCTGCTAACAAACTTGATTTTCCTGCATTTGGCAATCCAATAATACCGATATCAGCAATTGTTTTTAATTGAAGCCATATTGTAAATTCTTCTCCGATAGTGCCTTTAGTAAATTTTCTTGGAGCTCTATTTGTGGAACTTTTAAATCTTGTGTTTCCTAAACCTCCTTTTCCACCAGCAGCTGCAACATATTCTTCACCTTTTTTATTAAAATCGAAAAGAAGAGTTTTGTTATCCTCTTCAAATACCTGTGTACCTAGAGGAACTTTTAAAATTAAATCTTCACCACCTTTTCCTGTTCGATTTTGACCAGAACCGTTTTCCCCACGTTCAGCTTTGTGGTGTTGTTGATATCGATAATCAATAAGGGTATTTAAATTTTCCTCTGACTTTAAAATAATTGATCCACCTTTTCCACCATCCCCACCATCTGGTCCACCAAACTCAACATATTTCTCTCTTCTAAAACTAGGAGATCCATCTCCACCGTTTCCAGCTTTAATATAAATTTTAACTTGATCGAGAAATTTCATAATACAACATCTATTTTAATTGGTTGTACTATTAATTGGGCTTTACAGAAACGAAAGTTCTATCTGATTTAGATTTTTTGAAGACAACTTTCCCTTTAACAACTGAAAATATTGAATGATCTTTACCCATACCAACATTTTCACCCGGAAAAATCTTAGTTCCTCTTTGTCTAACAATTATGTTTCCAGGAATTACTGTTTCACCACCATACTTTTTTACACCAAGTCTTCTACCGGCACTATCTCGTCCGTTTCGTGATGATCCACCTGCTTTTTTTGTTGCCATAATTTACCTAATAACTATTTACTTACTGCTTCCTTAACTTCTTCTTTTTTTGAAGTTTTAGAAATTTTTTCAGCTTCTGATAACACTTTACCATCTTTTGAAAAAATTTTGTTAATTCTTATCATAGAATATTCTTGTCTATGCCCATTTTTTCTTCTTGAATTTTGTCTTCTTCTTTTTTTAAAAATTAAAATAGTTCTATTTTTGCTATTTTTAATTAAATCAGCTTCTACTTTTGCACCCTCAACATTTGGAGTTCCAATTTCAATTGATTTGTTATCACCGTATGCCAAAATTTCATTAAACTCTATCTTAGTCTCAGGTTTAGAATCTGGTAGTTTTTCAATCTTTAGAATTTCTCCAGATTTTACTTTATACTGTTTTCCACCTGTTTTTATTACTGCGTATGACATAGTATGATTTAATTTAAAGTTACCGCAATATAGTTGTAGTCAGCCTTTAGTCAAGCCGAATTAATTAGAAATTATCCTTAAAATCTCTTAATTTTGAAAAGGTTTCCACATCTTTTGCTCTTAAAAATATATTACAATCTAATTCCTCTTTTAAAGTTGAGGGTATGGTAGGAATTCCATTTTCTCTTAATTTTTCTATTTTTTCTATTTTTTTTTGCAAATCTTTATTCTCAGAATCATATTTTTTGCAAAATTTTGCATTGTTAAGAGTGTATTCATGACCACAATAAATTTTTGTCTCTTTTGGTAATAATTTAATTTTGTTCAAAGATTCAAACATTTCTTCATAAGAGCCTTCAAATATTCTTCCACAGCCAAGTGAGAAAAGTGTATCTCCAGTAAAAACTAATTTTTCTTTAAAAAAATTAAAACAAATATGTCCTGATGTATGTCCAGGTATATGCATAATTTTAGCTTCAAAGTTTTCAGCTTTCCATATTTGATTGTCTTCTAACAATATGTCTATTCCAGGTATTCTTTTTGAGTCTCCTTTAAAACCTATAACAACTGACCCATATTTTTTTTTTAATTCTTGATTTCCTCCGATATGATCATAATGATGATGGGTATTAAGAATATATTTTAATTTTATATTTTTATTTTTAAGGAAATTTATTATTGGTGCAGACTCACTAGGATCTACAACACACGCAAAATTGTTACTTTCGTCTATTATTAAATAGCTATAGTTGTCTTGAAGACAGGGTATAATTTCAATACGCATTTTATTTTTCTATCAAAAATATACCTAGATCTGCAAATAAATTTTTAACTCCTAAATTACTCTCATTTATTATTGATGAATTAAGATTATTTAAAGCAAGTGATTTAAAAATTTTAATATCTTTTGATTTTACAAAGTGAAAAAAATCTTTGATTGTACACATATGTAAATTTGGTGTGTTATACCATTCATCTGGTAATGTTTTTGTAATTGGCATTGTACCTTTAAATAATAAATGAAATCTTACTTTCCAGTATCCAAAATTAGGAATCGTAACTATTGCTTTTTTTCCAACTCTTAAAAGTTCATCTAAAACTAATTCAGGATTAAGAAAAGCTTGAAGGGTTTGACTTAAAACAACATAATCAAATGATTTGTCTGGAAATTGCTTTAAATCTTTTTCAGCATTTCCTTCAATTACAGTTAAACCTTTAGCAATACATTCTTGCACTTTTTCTTTTGAAATCTCTAATCCTCTTATATTTATGTTTTTATTATCCTTTAAAAATTTCATCAAAGTTCCATCGGCACAACCAACATCTAAGACCTTCTTATCTTTTTCAATTAAATCTGCTATTACCTGAAATTCATTTTTCATAATTAGTTTTCTTCGTAAGATTTATCTAAAAAGTTTTTAAGTGCACTCAAGAAATCAGGAACGTCTAGTAAAAAGGAGTCGTGACCTTTATCTGACTCAATTTCTACAAATCCAACATCAGCTCCTATTGAGTTTAAAGCAATCACAATATCTTTGTTTTCTTGGGTTGGATAAAGCCAATCTGAAGTAAATGAAATTATAAAAAATTTCGCTTTTGTATTTATAAATGCATCTGAAAGATTACCTTTGAATTGCTTAGCTAAATCAAAATAATCCATAGCTCTAGTAATATAAAGATAACTATTTGCATCAAATCTATCTACGAAAACCGATCCCTGATATCTTAAATAACTTTCTATTTGAAAGTCAGCGTCAAATCCAAATTTAAGATCTTCTCTTTCTTGTAACTTTCTTCCAAATTTTTCTTGCAAACCTTTTTTAGATAAATAAGTAATATGAGCTGCCATTCTAGCTACTGCCAATCCTTTTCCAGGATTAGTATCGTTTGATGTATAATTCCCATCTTTCCAGTTACTATCAGCTGTAATAGCTTGTCTACCTAGCTCATTAAAAGCAATATTTTGAGCTGAATGACTAGATGTAGTTGCTATTGGTATCACAGTTTTGGATTTATTAGGAAAGTTGCTAATAAACTGAAGGACTTGCATACCTCCCATTGAACCACCAGTTATAGAAAACAGTTTATCAATACCAAAATGATCAAGTAAATTATATTGAGCATTCACCATATCATTAATTGTAATAACAGGAAAATTTGTTCCAAAAATTTTTTGATCAGGATCTTTGTGACTTGGTCCGTATGATCCCATACATCCACCAATTACGTTAGAGCAAATAACAAAATATTTATTCGTATCGATAGCTTTATCAGGACCTACTGCATAACTCCACCAACCCTCTTTGTTAGTTACAGGGTTTATACCGGTTACAAATTGATCTCCTGTTAGAGCATGAAAAACTAATATTGCATTATCTTTTTTTGAATTAAGTGAACCGTACGTTTCATAGGCTATCGGAAAATCTTTTATGGTCTTTCCACAGTCTAATTTTAGTGGTTTCTTTACAATTAAAGTTTTTATGTTTTTCTCAGTATTCATAGTTTTTGACTGTTTTGAATTGTGAGAAAAAAAACTATTTTAGCGGTTTTTTTTAAGCGCTCGCAATTCAGTTAAATCAGCGCATAATTTTTTTACTAGAACTTATTTATTATGTCAATTTTTTAAAAAATCCTCTTATTCTCTATAAAATTTTGTAATTTTATCTATAAAGAGCACATAAATTAAAAAAATGATAACTCCAAATTTCAAAAAATTTAAAATTGAGGCTTATAAGCCTGGTAAATCAAAAGTTAAGAAACTTAAGAACGTGATTAAGCTTTCTGCAAATGAGTCTGCTTTAGGTATGAGCCCTAAAGCAAAGAAAATAATATCAAATAAAAATCTGAATTTAGATAAATATCCAGATGGAAAATCTCAAAATTTAAGAAAAGCAATATCTAAAGCATATAAATGTAATTCTGAGAAAATTATTTGTGGAGCTGGTTCAGATGAAGTTATTCAAATGCTCTGTCAGTTGTTTTTAAACCCAAAAGATGAGGTTGTAGTACCAGAGTACAGTTTTTTAATGTACAGAATTTACTCAAAAATTGTAGGTGCAAAAGTTGTATTTGCAAAAGAAATTAATTTTAAAGTTTCAGTAAATGAAATTTTAAAAAAAATAACAAAAAAAACTAAAATTGTGTTTATAGCTAACCCAAACAATCCTACAGGAACTTACTTAACAAAAAAAGAAGTTTTAGAATTAAGAAAAAGATTAAATAAAAAAATTTTACTAGTTATAGATGATGCTTATGCAGAATATATGAAAAACAAAGATTATTTATCTGGATTAGATTTGTTTAAAAATAAAGACAATGTTTTCATCCTTAGAACTTTTTCAAAAATGTTTGGATTAGCTTCTCTGAGAGTAGGTTGGGGATATGGATCAAAAAAAATAGTTGATGCACTAAATGTTATAAAACCACCATTTAATGTAAATGGTATTGCTCAATTAGCTGCCACCGAGTCACTGAAGGATAAAGCTTTCATAAATAAATCGATTACACATAATTTATTATATTCTGAAAAAATTAAAAAATTTCTTGAGACATATAATATTTTTTCAAATTCAGTTTCAGCAAATTTTTTGTTACTTAATTTTGAAAAATGCAGATATTCAGCAAAATTTTTGTATGAAAAACTTAAAAATAATGGAATTATTTTAAGATCAACAGAGGATGGTTATCATATAAAGAATAAATTAAGATTAACTATTGGATCTAAAAAAGAAAACTTAAAATTTATGAGTGTTATTAAGCAAGTATTGAAAAAATGAAAAATATTTTAATTATTGGCTGTGGATTATTAGGTTCATCTTTATTAAGGCGTATTAGTAAAAAAAAAATAGCAAAAAAAATTTTTATTTACGAAAAATCAAAATCTAATATTGCTAAAATAAAAAGATTAAAATTACCTGGAATAATTGCTAAATCATTAAAAGAAGGTGTAAATAATTCTGATCTAATCATTTTTTGTACACCAATGAGTGAATACAAAAATATTATTTTAAAAATTAATGACTTTATACCATCAAAAACATTGATTACAGATATTGGTTCTTCAAAAATTGAAACTTCTAAAATTATAAATAAATTTTTAAAGAAAGGTATTCATTGGATTCAAAGTCACCCGATAGCTGGATCAGAGGTCAGCGGACCAGAACATGGTAAAGAAAATATGTTTACTGATAGATGGTGCATAATAATTAAAGAAAAAAATATTAAAAAAAATAATATAAATATTCTAACTAAGTTTTGGAAAAAAGTTGGAGCAAAAGTAGTTGTTATGAGCGCTGAAAAACATGACAAAATTTTTTCTATTACTAGTCATTTACCACACTTAATTGCATATAATCTGGTGAAATCTGCTCAAGATTTTGAGAAAAAACAAAATTATGAGCTGATTAAATACAGTGCTGGTGGATTAAGAGATTTTTCTAGGATTGCAGCATCAAATGAAATCATGTGGAGAGATATATTTTTTAACAATAAAAATAATATTTCAAAAGCAATTGATTTATTTATTAAAAATTTAAATCAATTTAAAAAAGATATTAATTCAAAAAATAATAAGTCTATCGTAAAGAAACTTATTCAGACTAAAAAAGTAAGGTCAAAAATCATCAAATTGAAACAAGATATTGATAAACCTGACTTTGGAAGAAATTAATATTTTATTCTAGATACTTTTTTTACCTTTAGCTTGGCAGTTTTTTCAATTCTATTAATTGTTTCTACAATTGGCATAATAATTACTTTTTTTTCTGGTCCATAGGCATGAATTAGTTGTTTAGAATTTAAACACATAGCAACATGACCTTTCCAAAAAATAATATCTCCTTTTTTAAATTTTCTTTTTTTTAAATTCTTTTTTGTATATTTGATCTGATCTTTTGTATCTCTTGGATAAAATGAGCTATTATAATAAAAAAATATTTGCAATAAGGCAGAGCAATCAATACCATGAAATGTTTTTCCACCCCATACATATTTTACATTTAGAAACTTTTTAAATATTTTTATAAAATTATTTTCTATATAATTTAATTTTTTAATATCTGTTTTTCTAATCCATTTATTTTTTTCAATTTTTACATAATTCCTATTTTGCTCAAATACAGATAATTTAGATGCAAATGGAAGCCAACTTTTAGTTCCAATTCCAGGTTTTTTAAAAATCCTCGCTTTTAATGAGCTTACTTTATAATTAGGGGTAAATTTTTCTAAATATTTTGAATTTTTTATAAAGCCCGTATAGTTATCAAATAAAGTTTTAATTTTTATCCAATTTTTATTTTTTGCTAAAATTTTGAATTTTTCACCATATATAATTTGTGACGTTACCTCAGATTTTCTCGAAGGATCTTTGTAAATATTAGAAAAATATCCTATGAAGTAAAAATTATTTTGCACCAATTTTAATTTTGTTTTTAATTAACCACAAACAAATCAACGACGGTATCACCATAATAGTCGTTAAAATAAAAAATGTTCCCCAATCTCCATTTAACCAGTCTACCAAAGCTCCTGATGATGAAGCTAAAGTAGTACGACCAGCAGTACCAATTGAAGCAAGTAATGCATACTGTGTCGCTGTATAAGTTCTATCAACTAATAATGATATAAATGCAACAAATGCCACAGTTGCAAAAGCTGCTGTGATATCATCAGCTATAACTGCAATTGCAAATAAAATTTCTGATTTTCCAGTCCATGCTAAAACTGCAAATAAAAGATTGGTTACAGCCATTAACCCTCCGGCAAAGAACATAGTTTTAATTGTTCCAGCTCTCATAGCCATTAAACCACCCAACAAAGTAAATACAACTGTTGTTATCCATCCAAGTCCTTTTGAGTAAATTGCAATTTGACCTTTAGAGAAACCAATTTCTTTATAAAAGACAATAGACATTCTTCCCATAAATGCCTCACCTATTTTAAACAAAAAAACAAATCCTAAAATACCAGCTGCAATGGCAAAACCATTTTTTTTAAAAAAACTAATAATAGGTCCGCCTATAGTTCCTGTTATATATGCGATAAAATTTGTAATTATATTGCTAGATCCAAGTTTCCCTTCAATTAATTTGTCTGTTTCTCTCTGTTTTGCTTGTCTATTTGTGTCTATAGGT
The DNA here is from genome assembly GCA_902558835.1 of uncultured Pelagibacteraceae bacterium. GTDB lineage: Bacteria > Pseudomonadota > Alphaproteobacteria > Pelagibacterales > Pelagibacteraceae > Pelagibacter. The sequence continues at coordinate 19,178 of CACEFK010000004.1, read as the reverse complement.
TCATGAACAAACATTAATCCAATATTCATTAAAATTATTAAAATACCTAAAATTAGAAAAGTAGCTTGCCAGTACTCAGCTACCCCTATGTTTTCAAAAAATTCTGCTGTGAATAAAGCAACAACTCCACCTAATTTATAACCTGTCCACCAACCAACAACAGCCATAGCTGCACCAGCAGCCATTGATTTTCCTTCATTTTCACTTATCTGTTCAATTCTTAATGCATCTACAGTTATATCTTGGGTTGCTGACGCAATAGCAATAATTAAACCTACAGTAATTAATAAAGCTAAATTTTCAGTTGGATTAATCACACTCCAAACAACAAGACTTAACAAAATAATTAATTGCATCAAAACTATCCAGCCTCTTCTATGGCCTAATTTTTTTGTTAGTATTGGAATTTGAATTCTATCTATAATCGGAGCCCATAAATAATTGAAAGCGTATACTCCAAAAATTAAACCTGCCCATCCAATTGTCGATCTACTAAGACCTTCTTCTTTAAGCCAAAGACTCAAGCTGCTTGCAATTAATACCCATGGGAAACCACTTATTGCACCTAATAAAAGAATTCTTAACATTCGAATATCTTTATAAACTGTAAGAGAATCAAGCCATGTTTGCTTCTTTGTTTCAGACATAATTAATTTCTCCAAAAGGATGGTAAGAACAACACTAATATTGCAAATAACTCAAGTCTACCTAAAATCATACCTACAGTTAAGATCCATTTAGAAATATCAGGTAAAGCTGAAAAATCTCCATTAGGCCCAATTATAGGACCCAAACCTGGACCCACATTTGATATTGATGTTGCTGCTCCAGAGATAGCAGTTATAAAATCAAGACCTGTTAATGATAATAATGCAGTTAAAATAAAAAATATAACAAAGTAAAAATAAATAAATGAAATTATTGATGCAATAAATTTATCATCAACAGATCCTTGATCGTATTTAATTATAAATATTCCCTTGGGATATATAATTTTTTTTAATTGATTTAATATAAATAAATATAGAATTTGAATTCTAAAAATTTTAACACCACAAGTAGTTGATCCAGCACAGCCCCCAATAAACATTAATGCAAGAAATATTGTTATAGGAAAACTTCCCCAACCATCAAATTCAGCATTTACATAACCTGTTCCAGTTAATATTGAAATTGTATTAAAAAAAATAGATCTTAAACTAAAGTTTCCATTATTATTAAATAATAAATAAATTGATAATATAATAATGCTTATAATTATTATTTTAATAAATGTTCTGATTTGAATATCGTTTAAAAATATTCTTTTATTACCATTAATAAATTTAATATATGTAATAAATGGAATGCTTCCTAAAATTATAAAAATCATTGATGACATTTCTATAGGAACACTGTCAAAATATCCGATAGATTGATTATAATTAGAAAATCCACCTGTAGCTATAGTAGTCATAGAATGAGTTAAACTATCAAATTTTCCCATTCCAAATATCCAATATGATAATGCACAAAGAGCAGTTAGACCTGAATAAATATAAATAAGTCTTAAAGCTATTTCTTTCGATTTAGGAAGAATCTTTTCAGATGAATCATTGCTAGAAATTTTAAATAATTGCATGCCACCTACGTTCATTATAGGCATTAGGGTAATTGCCATTACAATTATACCAATACCACCTAACCACTGAAGTATTGCTCTCCATAATAGAATGCCTTTTGGTGTATTCTCTAAGTTGGAAATAATTGTAGATCCAGTTGTTGTAATTCCAGACATACTCTCAAAAAAAGCATCAGTAATTGAAAGCTCCATAGTTGAAAATATAAATGGTAAAGATCCAAAAATTGCAATACTTAACCAAGATAAAGCAGTTAATAAAAATGCTTGTTGTAAATTTAACTTCTTATCGTGGTCTAGATTTGAAAGAAAAAATAATGATCCAAAAATTATAGTAACAATAGATGCACCAAAAAATGATGAATCTATTTCGGAATAAATAAATTGAGCAATTATAGGGATGAACATTGAGACCCCTAAAATTATTTGTAAAATTCCTAGTGTAAAAAAAACGGTTTTATAATTAGACATTTTGAAAGAACATTATTTTATGGTAAATAAATTTCAACTCTATAAGAATTAATAAAATCGCCAATTTAAGATTTTTATAAAAGATATATTCGTGATTAAAAAAGAAATTTTAGATAAAACTAGTGCTTGGCCTTTTGTTGAAGCAAAAAAAATGCTTCGTGAGAGAAAATCATTTATTGATAAAAAAGGAAAAATTACCCTTCAAACAGGATATGGTCCGAGTGGCCTTCCTCATATCGGAACATTTGGTGAAGTTGTAAGGACTTCTATGATGGTCAACGCCTTAAAGCAACTTACAGATCTACCAACAGAAATAATTACTTTTTCTGACGATATGGATGGTCTAAGAAAAGTTCCTGATAATGTTCCTAATCAGGAATTATTAAACGAAAACTTACATAAACCATTAACACAAGTTCCAGATCCATTTGAAAAATTTGCAAGTTTTGGAGAACATAATAATGAAATGTTAAAAGATTTTTTAAATAGTTTTAATTTTAAATATAGTTTTAAAAGTTCGACATCTTTATACAAAGGTGGTTTTTTCAACCCAACTTTAAAAATTATTTTAGAAAATTATGATGGTATAATGAATATTATACTTCCAACTTTAGGCAAAGAACGTCAACAAACTTACTGTCCTTTTTTACCTATTTGTCCAGATACAGGTCATGTTCTCGAAATCCCAGTTATAGAAATGGATAAAAAAAATTCTAAAATAATTTTTGATAATAAAGGTAAAAAATTAGAGTCTAGTATTTTGGATGGAAATTGCAAATTACAATGGAAAGTTGATTGGGCAATGAGATGGTATGCTCTAGATATAGATTTTGAAATGTATGGAAAAGACCTTATTGAGAGTGCAATTTTATCGACCAAAATTATAAATTTAATTGGTAAAAAACATCCATCTGGATTTGCTTATGAATTATTTCTTGATGAAAAAGGTGAGAAAATTTCAAAATCGAAAGGAAACGGTATTACTATCGACCAGTGGTTAAAATATGCCTCACCTGAAAGCTTATCTTTATATATGTATCAAAATCCAAAAAGAGCAAAAAAACTTTATAAAGAAATAGTGCCTAAAGCTGTAGATGAGTACCTTGATAATATTGAAAAATCAAAAAAACAAACAGAACAACAATTAGTAATGAATCCTGTTTGGCATGTTCATAATGGAAATATTCCAAAAGAAGAGATGATTATGACTTTTTCTATGTTGTTGAATTTAGTTGAAACAAGTAATGCTGATAACAAAGATTTATTATGGAAGTTTGTTAAAAAATACAAAACTAACATTCATGAAAAAAACTTTCCAATTTTTGATGGACTAGTTGGTTATGCAATCAAGTATTTTAATGATGTTATTAAGGCCCAAAAAAAATATAAAAATCCTTCTGAAAATGAAAAATTAGCTCTACAAGCTTTAGTTAAAACTTTAGAGCAATGTAATGATCAGATGTCTCCAGAGGATATACAAACACTAATTTATTCAACAGGTAAAGAAAATGGGTATGCAGAAAACTTAAGAGATTGGTTTAAGTTAATTTATGAAGTAGTGTTTGGAGACGAAAATGGACCTAGAATGGGTTTTTTTATAAGTTTTTTTGGTGTTAACGAAACAAAAGAATTGATAATTAGTAAATTGAAATAATGTATTCAAATTTAAGATCTTTAATATTTAAAATAGATCCTGAAAGAGCACATTTTTTAGCAATTCAATCACTCAAACTCAATTTAGTTTCAAATATATTTGATGAAACCAAAAATGATCCCCTTCTAAAAACCAAATTATTTAATCAAGATCTTAATAATCCCATCGGTATTGCTGCAGGTTTTGATAAGAATGCAGAGGTATATAACCCTTTATTTAAGCTGGGTTTTGGATTTGTTGAAGTAGGTACAGTTACTCCATTAAAACAATATGGAAATGAAAAACCAAGAGTATTTAGATTAGTAGAAGATCAAGCATTAATTAATAGGTTAGGTTTTAACAACCACGGATCAGATACAATATTAAACAGAATAAAATCTAATAAAAAACTAGGTGTGCTAGGTGTAAATGTGGGTCCAAACAAAGATTCTAATGATAGATTGAATGATTATTTAATTGGATTAGAAAAATTTTCTGAAGTTGCAGATTATATTACAATCAATATTTCTTCACCAAATACTAAAAATCTAAGAAATTTTCATGAAGAGAATAAATTAAAAGAGTTATTAAAATCTGTCTCAGAGAAAAAAAAACAATTAAAAACTGAAATTCCCATAGCAGTAAAAATTTCACCAGACATAAATGAAAATCAAATTGAATTAATTTCAGAAATACTTTTAGAAAATGAAATAAGCGCAATAATAATTTCAAACACATCCGAAGCTTCTCGGGAAATACTTCAAAATATACAGAGACATCAAAAAGGCGGTTTATCTGGAAAACCAATTGAAAAAAAATCAAATCTTTTAATAAGTAAGTTCTACAATTTAATTAAAGGTAAAATTAAAATAATTGGAGTAGGCGGAGTTGACTCAGGCAAAGCAGCTTATGATAAGTTTTTATTAGGAGCAGATTATGTTCAGTTGTATACCGGCATGGTATTCCAAGGACCCAATATTGCTGGCATGATTAAAAAAGACCTAAAAGAATTACTAATAAGAGATGGTGTCAAAAATTTCACAGAAATTGTTGGAAATAAAACTGTTTCTTAAATGTATTAAACTTGACGCCTTCAATATCTCCCCTTATATAGGCAATGTTATTATGTCAAAAAAATGCGAACTTACCGGTAAAATTCCTATGAAAGGTCATAATGTTAGTCATGCTAACAACAAGACTAAAAGAAGATTTTTACCGAATCTTAAAAAAGTAAAATTTACAAGTGAGCTTACTGGAAGAAGTTTAAAACTTACTGTAAGCAATTCAGGTGTAAGATCAGTTGACAAAAAAGGTAGTTTTGATGAATTTTTAAAAACTGTAAAAAATAAAAATTTATCCCCTAGATTAAAAAAGTTAAAAAAAGTAGTTTTAATTAAATCCCCTTTTAAAAAGAAACCTGTAGCTAAATCAGCTTAATGAATAAATTATTCATAACCCTGTCAGTAATGATGGGGGTTGTTGTACTATCTTCTAATTATTTAGTTCAGTTCCCAATAAACTATTTTGGATTAAATGAGATTTTAACTTATGGAGCTTTTAGTTACCCAATAGCTTTTTTAATAACAGATTTAGCAAATAGGTCGTATGGAAAATTATTAGCAAGACAAATTGTATATTTGGGTTTTTTAATAGGAATTATATTTACGTTGTTATTCTCAACTGATTTTGCGGATTTAATCTCTGTTAGAATTGCAATAGGATCAGGGGTAGCTTTTATTACCGCTCAATTGTTAGATATTCAAATTTTTGATCGATTAAGAAAAAAAGAGTGGTTTGTAGCTCCACTTACTTCATCTTTGATTGGATCAACAGTTGACACATTTTTATTTTTCTCAATATCATTTTATGCAACAGGAGTTCCTTGGGTAACTTTATCTTTAGGAGATTTAGCGGTAAAAGTTTTAGTTGCTCTAATAATGTTGATACCATTTAGAATTTTATTGAAAATTATTAAACCAATTAAAGTTTAATATAAAAATTTATAAGATAAAATTTTATAAGCTAATTTTGCAACAAGAAAATTATAAGAATTAAATCCTTTGATTGGAGAAAGCTCATTAATATCCGCACCAACAATTTTCGAGTTTTTTGCTGCAATTCTAATTATATCTAATGTTTCGTCCCACAACATTCCTCCAGGTTCAGGTGTACCAGTTGCAGGCATAATACTTGAATCTAGTCCATCTACGTCAAATGTAAGATAAACAGTTTTATTTTTAATCAGTTTTTTAAATTTTGATAAATTCCATTTTTTTTTATCTTTAGCCCAAAAAATACTTATTCTTGAAGAATTTTTCTTCAAAAATGGGATTTCACTTTCCGAAATGTTTCTTATACCAAATGAAATTAACGAAACATTTTTATAATCCAAGCACCTTCTAATTGCTGAGGCATGTGAAAATTTTTCTCCATTATAGCTTTGACGTAAATCTGCATGAGCATCAAAGTGCAAAAGACAAATATTTTTATATTTTTTAGTAAAAGGAACAATACACCCAGGAGTTATTGAATGCTCCCCACCTAAAGTCATTGGAAAAAGTTTTTTATCTAAAATTTCTTTATTAATTTTTGAGATTTTATTCAGGGCTTTTTTAATATTTCTGTCTATTTTAAATGGTTTTAAAGTTTTAATACCTATTTTCTTATAAGGTTCGCAGTTAAGTTCTTCATCATATAGCTCAACTTGATGAGATGCTTTTATAATTTCTTTTGGTCCATTTCTTGTTCCTCCCCCATAACTGACAGTTTTTTCTAAACCAAATGGAACAATTACAGCTTTTTCTTTAAAGCTAAATTTATTATCAATTCCTAAAAATCCGTTTTTATTTGAGAGATATTTCAATTTTATTCGAAAATTTTTGTATAGTTTTTTCTTGTTCTGTTTTTCCACTCACCTTTATGATAAGCATCACTAGCAATTAATGGCAAAACACTAGTTGCTTCTGCAAACACCATCTGTTCTTTCGTAATATCTACTTTTCCCCATGAACTTGCTTCTTTTAATGTAGAGCTGCTACAAGCACCGTCTCTGCTATCAGCAACAGTAATTTGAACAGCATATTTATGCATATCAACATTTTTTCCCAATAGTTCAGCGCAAATAACAGTATCTTGAATAAAGTTTTTAGGTACACCTCCACCAATCATAAATAATCCAGAACCTTTAGATTTGATTTTAATTTCTGTTAGTTCTCTAAATTCTCTAATTGAGTCTATGGTCATATGTTTTTTTGGGTTTTGCTCTTGATGAATAACTAACCCAAATCCTGCGCTTGAGTCGGTAAAAGCAGGGCAGAAGATAGGAACATTGTTGTCAAAAGCAGTTTCAATTAAAGAGTCTTTTTTCTTTGAGTTATTCTTTAAATATTTTCCCATTTCATAAATGAACTCTCTTGAAGTATAACTTCTTGCTTCTAAGTTATTTGCGATTTCACATATGATTTTATCACACATTTGAAGCTCTTCTTCATCTATGTAGGTATCGTAAATTCTATCTATATAGTTGTGCCTCAACTCAGTATCATCTTGAAATTGTGAACCTTGATAATGTTTAAAACCAAGAGCTTCAAAAAAATCCATATCAACTATAGAGGCACCTGTCGCAACGATTGCATCTACCATATTATATTTAACTAAATCTTTATAAATATTCATGCATCCAGCTGCAGAAGTAGAACCAGCTAAAGTAAGAAAAATTGTACAATCTTTATCTTTAAGCATCTCGTTATAAATATTAGCAGCATTTGCTGTTTCTCTAGAAACAAATGACATTTTTTCCATTGAAGATATAATTTTTCTACTATCAAAAGAAGTTATATCGATGTGCTCAACAGGATTTTTTAAGAAATCTCTTTTACTGTTATGACCTGGATTTTTTTGACCTGACATTAAGCTACCATGTTAGCTTTGTTAATGTCTTTATCATACATTGTCATTATTGGATTATCTTCAACTTCGTAAATTTCATTTGAGTAATAACCATTAAACTGAGTTCTAAATGTCAATCCATATGCTCCAAGTTGACCAAGTTCAATATAATCATTTTCTTTAATATTATTTGGGAGCAAAAAAGGACCTTTCATATAATCCATGCTATCACATGTAGGCCCAAAAAAATCAAAAGCAGTTAATTTTTTTGAAATTATTTTATTAGAATTTTCTTTAATCATTCTAGACGGGAATACAATGTTTGGTGTACCTGCATCAAAAAGAGTACCATAGGTACCATCATTAATATAAAGCTTTTGTTTTTTTCTTAAATTAACTCTTACAACTGTTGAGCCACTTTCCGCAACTATAGCTCTGCCAGGCTCACAAATAATTTCAGGAAGTTTTTCAAGCTTTAAATTTTCTAAACTTTTATTTATTTCATTAAAATAACTATCTAAAGATTGTGGAACTAAGTCAGGATAGATTGTAGGGAAACCTCCACCTACATTAATGATATGTGGAATAATTTTTGTCTTTTTAATTATATTTCCAATTTCACTAATTCCTTTCGAATAAGAAATTGGATGCATACATTGAGAACCAACGTGAAAACTTAAACCAATCTTTTTAGCATATTGTTTTACAAGTCTTAATAAACCTATTGCTTCTGATGTTAAAGCACCAAATTTTTTTGATAAATCAATTTCTGCATGTTCATTTGAAACAGCAACTCTTACAAATAATTCTAAATCTTTAGCGTTATTTGTACTTTCAATTATTTTAATCAGTTCATCTTTAGTATCTAATGAAAAAGTTTTTACACCATAATTAAAATATGCTTCTTTTATACTTTCTCTGCTTTTAACAGTATGCATATAAGAGCATTTAGCTGTATTGCTAAAAGTTCTAATACTTTTAATTTCCTCAATTGATGCAACATCAAATTGTTCAACTCCACTTTCTATGATTGTTTTGATTACTTCAGGATGTGGATTAGTTTTAACTGCATATAAAATTTTACCTGGAAATTTGTTTAGGAAAAATTTAACAGCAGATTTAATGGAATTCTTTCTAATACAGTAAACTGGTTTTTCAGGTTTCAGCTGATTTACTAATTCCTCAACTGATTTAAATTTTTGCATTTTAAATGCCTCCAAAAAAAATTTAATAAAAAAAAGCCTTTTTAAAAAAAACTTTAATATTTTTTGGCATATAAAGTAAACAGCACTAAAGTAAAGCAAATAATTCAAGCCAGAAATGTGCAAAATTCATATATTGTAATATCTTGCAGAGACCCCATATAAGGTGCATGAAAGAAGAAGCAAAATTGCAAAATCTTAGTGATTTTGAGAATAAGTCGCTGTTAATCGTGGATGACGATAATCCTTTCCGTGAGCGTTTAGCAAGAGCGATGGAAAAAAAAGGATTTGAGGTTTTTCAAGCTGAGAGTGTGCAAAAGGGAGTTGAATCTGTAAAAGCTAAAAAACCTGGTTTTGCGGTTGTAGACTTAAGACTTGGAGATGGTAATGGACTTGAGGTTGTAAAAGAAATTCAGTCTTCAAATAGTGATAGTAGGATTATCATGTTAACTGGTTATGGGAATATTCCAACAGCTGTGGCTGCAATCAAAGAAGGTGCTATAGATTATTTAGCTAAACCTGCCGATGCAGAAGATGTAGAGAAAGCATTATTGGCAGATCCTTCAAAAAAAGCTGCCCCACCAGAAAACCCCATGTCTGCTGACAGAGTAAAGTGGGAACATATACATAGAGTTTTCGAGCTGTGCAATAGGAATGTTTCAGAAACAGCCAGAAGACTTAAGATGCACAGAAGAACTCTTCAAAGAATTCTTTCTAAAAGATCACCTAGATAAATTTTTTAATTTTAATTATTTGCTTAGTCAAAAGAGCTAAAAGCATAATTTTAAAAATCTCAGCTAATAGAAATGGTTTTGCACCTAAAGCAAAAATTGGCTTATCCCATCCAATCAATGTTCCAAGCCAAATTAGACCTAAAATATAGATTGTTGAAGTTGCAATAATTAACTTAAATAAAACAACGAAAAAATTATCATCAATCTTTATTTTAGAAGCTAAGTAACAAGCCGTTAAAAAACCAATTAAGTAACCCATAGTTGGTCCTGTAAAATAAACCAATCCAACACCTTTTTCAGGAGAATTTGAAAATACAGGAAGTCCTGCAATTCCTTCAATTAGATATAGACCAATTGAAGCTAGCGCAACTTTATGCCCTAAACTTATTCCTAAAAACAATACAACAAATGTTTGCATAGTCATAGGAACTGGATAGAAAGGTATTTTGATCTTTGCTGATATAGTTAGTGCTATTGAACCAAGAAAAATAACAACCAGAGATTTAAATAGTTTAGTATGCGTGAGATTTTTTGTTAATTCCATTGTTAAATAATACTCAAAATATAAAAAATAATCTACTTATAATTGTTATAATAATTGAAAGTAAATTTTTTTATATACAGAATATGTTATCATTATAATATTTAATAATACTTCATGAATAAAATTCAAAAAACAGATCATTTTTATTTGATTGATGGCTCTGGTTATATTTTTAGAGCTTATTATGCTTTGCCTCCATTAACTAGAAAAAGTGATGGACTTCCAACAGGTGCTGTAAGTGGTTTTTGTAGTATGTTATTTAAATTATTAGAGGACTCAAAATCTGATCAAAACTTGCAAAAACCAACACATTTTGCAGTAATATTCGACTCAGCAAGAAAAACTTTCAGAAATGAAATTTATAGTGATTACAAAGCTAATAGGTCAGAGGCGCCTGATGATTTGGCCCCTCAATTTGAATATATAAGAAAATCAGTCCTAGCATTCAATTTACCATCTGTGGATCTTCCTAATTATGAAGCAGATGATTTAATAGCCACATATGTTGATCAAATTCTTAAAAAAGGTGCAAAGGTTACAATTGTCTCATCAGATAAAGACTTAATGCAGCTTTACAAAAAAGGGGTTCGAATTTTTGACCCAATGAAAAACAAATTTATAACTGACGATGATGTCTTAAAAAAATTTGGAGTAGATGCCTCAAAAGTTATTGATGTGCAATCTTTAGCAGGAGATAGTAGTGACAATGTTCCTGGTGTTCCAGGGATAGGTGTTAAGACAGCTGCAGAGTTAATTAAAAAATATGGCACTTTAGAAAATTTACTAAAATCTGCTCATGAAATTAAGCAAAATAAAAGAAGAGAAACATTAATAGAGAACAAGGATAAAGCATTAATAAGTAAAAAACTTGTAACATTAGATCATAACTCTCCTGTTGATAGAGAGTTAAGTGAATTTAAATTGCAAAATATAGATAAAGATAAATTATATAAATTTTTAAGAGAAATGGAATTTAACAGGTTGTTAAGCTCTGCAATTTCTGCCTATGGAGAACCTGAACTAGAAAGTAACAAGATTGAAACTCAAAATTTAGAAAAACAACAAACGATAAATAATAAAAATTATTACTTAATTAATAGCTTAGATGAAATTGATAAATGGATAGAGGAGGCAGAAGAAGTTGGTGAGGTTGCTGTAGATACAGAAACCACTTCATTAGATCCTCACCAAGCAGATTTAGTGGGTATTTCCCTATGTTCTAAAATTGGAAAAGCATGTTACATACCAGTTGGTCACAAGTCACCTAATTGTCTTAAAAAAGATGCAGTAATTAAAAAATTAAAAAAAATATTAGAAGATCCTAGTATAAAAAAAATAGGTCAAAATATAAAATTTGATTTTATCGTATTTTATAAGTGTGGAATAACTCTTTCATCAATGGAAGATACGATGTTGATGTCTTATGTCTTAGATGCAGGAAAAAATAGACATAATATGGATACTTTATCAGAAATTCATTTAGGGCATAAAACTATTTCTTTTAAAGAGATGGTAGGTACAGGGAAGAAAGAAATTAATTTTAGCGAGGTAGAATTAGATAAAGCAAAAGATTACGCTGCTGAAGATGCCGATGTTACTTTTAGATTATATAAGAAATTTATCAAAAATTTAAAATTAGAAAAAATGATAAATATTTATGAAATTTTTGAAAAGCCATTAATTAAAATTCTTGCATTTATGGAAATAGAGGGAGTTGAAATTGATAGTAAGTTTTTAAAATCTCTTTCATCTAAATTTGAAAAAAAAATTAAAAAACTCGAAAAAGAAGTATTTAAAATTTCTAAAAAAGAGTTCAATATCGCATCTCCAAAGCAATTAGGTGAAATCATTTATAATGACTTGAAAATAGCTGGATTAAAGAAAACTAAAAAAGGAAGTTTTGCAACAAGTGCAACTGTTTTAGAGGATTTAGCTTTCAAAGGCCATGAGTTTCCGAAATTAATTTTAGACTGGAGACAAGTTTCAAAATTAAAAAATACTTATTCAGATGCTTTACCCGAACATTTAAACCCAAACACAAAAAGAGTTCATACTTCGTTTTTGCTGGCTGCTACAACGACTGGAAGACTAGCATCTAGTGATCCTAACTTACAAAATATACCAATTAAATCAGAAGATGGAAAAGATATAAGAAAAGCTTTCACTGCAAAAAAAGGACATCTATTAATTTCTGCGGATTATAATCAAATTGAGATGAGAATTTTAGCAGACCTGGCAGATGTAAAAGAACTAAAAAAAGCTTTTAAAAATAAAGAAGATATTCACTCTTTAACAGCCAGCCAAATATTTAATATTGATATTAAAAAAGTTAATCAAGATCACAGACGAAAGGCTAAGGCTATTAATTTTGGAATTATTTATGGAATTTCGCAATATGGATTAGCTAAGCAAATAAACGTTTCTAATTATGAAGCTGAAGAATTTTTGAATTCATATTTTGCTAAATTTCCAGAAATTAAAGTTTATATGGATAATACAATTAAATTTTGTAGGAAAAGTGGATATGTTAATAATATTTTTGGGAGAAGATCTCATTTTAATGGAATAAATGACAAAAACTTTAATGTCAGAAATTTTCAAGAGCGTGCCGCAATTAATGCTCCTATTCAAGGTTCTGCTTCTGAAGTAATGAGATTAGCTATGATAAGATTAGATAAGAAATTGTCAGAGGAAAAAAATTCTAATTCAAAAATGCTCTTGCAAATTCATGATGAATTAATTTTTGAAATTCCAAAAAAAGATGAAAAAGTAATGATTAAACTAATTGAGAAAGAGATGACTAGTGTAGCTGAAAGTGATTATCATTCTTTTTCTACCCCTTTAACAGTCGATATTAATGTTGGAGATAATTGGGGAATGCTCCATTAAATTTATAACATTGCCCAAATTAGGACAATTTAGTATTTTTAAATTACTTTATGCAAAAACAAACAATAGCCTTGATAGATGACGATAGAAATATTTTAACAAGTTTAAGTATCGCATTAGAAAAAGAGGGTTTTAAAGTTCAAACATACATTGATGGTGAAAGCGCATTAATCGGCTTAACCAGAATGCCACCTGATTTAGCAGTTATAGATATAAAGATGCCTAAGATGGATGGAGAAGAATTACTAAAAAAACTTCGAAAAAAAACTTCCTTACCAGTAATTTTTTTAACATCTAAAGATGATGAAATTGATGAGTTGTTAGGTCTAAAGCTGGGCGCAGATGATTTTGTAAAAAAATCAGGCGGTTTTTCTATAAAAGTTTTGATTGAAAGAATTAGAGTTCAGCTCAGAAAAAAAGATTCAAATAATATTTTAGAGGAAAATAAAAGCCTGATATCTCATGGAAGATTAAAATTAGATCCATCACAACTCGAGTGTGAATGGAATGGAAAACAGCTACCTGATAAATTGACAACAACTGAGTTTTTAATCGTTAAAGAATTAGCAAAGAGACCTGGTATAATTAAAGAAAGAGCTCAATTGATGGATATAGCTTACAGAGAGGACACAGATATTGAAGATAGAACTATTGATAGTCACGTAAAACGAATTAGAAAAAAATTTAAAAAAGTAGATCCTGATTTTTCAGCTATTGAAACTAGGTATGGTAGTGGATATAGATGGAATGTTAGCTAATGTTTAGTAAATACTTAAAAACTCTCTCCATATTAAAAAAATTTTTATTTATAAATTTTATAATTTTTACAATTATTGGATTATTCACATTTATATATCTGAATAATATTCAGCCAAGTTTAATAAAAAAAAAGTCTCAAAATCACACAAACATTATAAACAACACTATTGATAATATTTTGAGGCTAGATGTAAAATTCCAATCTGATGATATTAGAAGATTTTTATTTTCCACAAGATTTATTTTTCAAAATCTGGATAGAGTAATATTTTTTGATGATCAACTTAACCTTATTGGAGACACTGATACTCTAGATCTTGATCCAAGATCATTCTCTACAAGACTTGATAAAATTGAATTTGAAAATTTAGATAACGAGAAAATAGAAAAAACTATTGAGGAAAAAAATATAAAAATTGATAACAAAAAACCTATTTCATTCAAAGATATATTAAAAAATTACTCTAGTTCTGAAAATTTAGGAGTTCCTTACACATTTACGCAAGAAGATTTCAATCAATTTAATGTAACAACTATTAAGAATGTTACAAATAATGAAATTAATCTTGGTTATGTAGCAATTACAGAAAATGCAAATGAAATCAAAACAGCGATAAATGAGAGAAAAGCATTTGTTATAAGAACAGCTATATCTGTAGGATTTGTAATATTAATATTTTCTTTTGTGTTAAGTAGATACTTTATTAAACCAATACAAAATCTCGTTGGATATACAATTCGTATTAAAGAAAAGAGTCAAGTTAAACCAGGTATTGAAAATCTTAAAAAAAGAAATGACGAATTGGGACTTTTATCAAATTCTTTGGAGGATATGACAAATGAGCTTCAAAATAGAGTTACGCATGCAGAAAACTTTTCGACAGATTTGGTTCATGAGATTAGAAATCCATTAGCATCTTTAAAAAGTGCCTCAGAAATTTTACAAGACACAAATGATGACGATCAAAGAAATAGACTATTAAATATACTTAGTCATGACGTTCAAAGAATAGAAAGATTAATTACTGATTATTCCCAAATGTTAAAGGATGAAGTTGCTTTAAGTAAAGAAAAAATGAAAAAAATTGATATTGAACCCATTATTCAATCTGTTGTTGATGATTATAATAATATTCATCAAATGAAAAAAGGAATTAAAATTGAATATAAAAATGACGGAAAGGATAAATATTTAATACATGGTATAGAAAACAGAATTGAACAAATCATTGCAAATTTATTAGATAATTCAATATCATTTAGTAAAGACGGTTCTAATGTTTTTGTTGAAGTTTCTGTTAATGGAAAAAATCAAATATCAATTAAAATTATTGATGAAGGGCAAGGATTTAAAGAAAAAGACACATCAAGAATATTTAAAAGATTTTATAGTAATAGGCCTGAAAAATTTGGAGAACATTCAGGTCTAGGTTTAAACATAGTTAAAAATTTGGTTGAACTTCATGATGGTGAAATTGTAGCATCCAATCGTATTGATAAAGAAGGAGCTATGATTGAAATAAGATTTCCCAATGTTTAATCTTATGTTGATAAATAAAATCCTATATGTATAAAGCTTGCCATGGAAGATTATAAAGTAAAAGATATATCTCAAGCAGATTTTGGTAGGAAAGAAATTTCAATAGCTGAAAGTGAAATGCCTGGTTTAATGGCATTAAGAGAAGAGTATTCTAAAGAGAAACCATTAAAGGGTGCAAGGATTATAGGATGTCTTCATATGACAATTCAAACGGCTGTACTAATAGAAACTTTAGTTGCATTAGGTGCTGAAGTAAGATGGTCTTCTTGTAATATTTTTTCAACCCAAGATCATGCAGCTGCTGCAATTGCAAAGGCTGGGATCCCTGTTTATGCCTGGAAAGGTGAAACAGAGGAAGAATATTTGTGGTGTATTAAGCAAACTATAATGGGAAAACCAGATTGGAAGCCCAATATGTTATTAGATGACGGTGGAGATTTAACAGCTATCATGCACAATGAATATCAGGATTTAATGAAAGATATTAAAGGAGTTTCAGAGGAAACTACCACTGGAATTAAAGCACTTAATAAAATGGAAAAAGATAAATCCCTTTTGGTTCCAGCGATAAACGTGAATGACTCTGTTACAAAATCAAAATTTGATAATTTATATGGATGTAGAGAAAGTTTAGTAGACGGGATAAGAAGAGCTACTGATGTAATGATGTCTGGAAAAATTGCAATTGTTGCTGGTTTTGGAGATGTTGGAAAAGGAAGTGCTGCATCTTTAAGACAAAGTGGTGCTAGAGTTTTAGTTACAGAGGCAGATCCAATTTGTGCTCTTCAAGCTGCAATGGAGGGTTATGAAGTAGTATTAATGGAAGAGGCTATAAGTAGAGCTGATATCGTTGTAACAGCAACAGGTAATAAAGACATTGTTACTGCAGACCATATGAGAGATATGAAGGACAGAGCTATCTTATGTAATATTGGTCACTTTGATAATGAAATACAAGTTGAAGCTCTTAGAAATTATAAGTGGACTGAGGTTAAACCTCAAGTGCATGAAATAGAACTACCTAGTGGTAAAAGAATTATTCTTTTAGCTGAAGGAAGATTAGTAAATCTTGGTTGTGCAACTGGACATCCAAGCTTTGTAATGAGTGCATCATTTACTAATCAAGTAATTGCTCAAATAGAACTTTGGCACAATCATAAAAATTATGAAAATAAAGTTTATGTACTTCCAAAACATTTAGATGAAAAAGTAGCAACTTTGCATTTAAAAAAAGTTGGGGCAAAACTAACAAAATTATCTAAAGAACAAGCAGATTATATAAGTGTTGGAACAGAAGGTCCTTTCAAACCAGATGCCTATCGCTATTAAAGATAGCAAAATAGATATCACTTCAGAGAAGTTAACTAAAGAATTAGCTCAAGAATTTACAAAATATCTCAAAGGTGGTGAGTTTGTTTTTTTATATGGAGAGATGGGTGTTGGTAAAACTACCTTCGTTAAGTATTTTATAAATGAGTATCAAAAAGTAAATAATTTAACACAAACAGAAATTACAAGTCCTACTTTTAGTTTATTAAATGAGTATCAGGTCAAAGATTTAAGAATAAAACATTATGATTTATTTAGAATTAATAGGAAAGAAGATATCAATAATTTAGATATTTTTGAAAAAGATAAAAAATTAATAACACTTATAGAATGGCCACAATTGATAGCTGATAAACAGGATATTAATTTTATAAGTTTAACATTTAATTATTTAAATGATTTAAATGATAGAACTGTAGATATAAAAGTTTAAATTAAAACTTATTTTGATGAAAAGCTTAGCAAAATTGAAAAAAATAAAAGGTGACGCATCTTTTAGAGAATTTTATAGAAACAGAGAAAATAAATCCATTATTGTAATATCTAAGAAAGAAAAGTTAAAAAATCTTTTAATTTACGATGCAATAAATAAAATTTTAGTTAAAAATAAAATTTTAGCACCAAATCTCTTAAGTGAAAATTACATTAATAATTATATAGAAATAAATGACTTTGGAGATCAAACTTTGTTTCAAATTTTAAAAAACAAAAAGAATAATAAATATGTCATTTTTAAAAAGATAATAAAAATTTTAAATAAAATACAATTAATAAAAGATAAAAAAGTAAAAAATTTTAAAAACAAATTATATAAAGTTCAAGAATATAATAACAAAATTTTGTTTGATGAAACTAAACTTTTTTGTGACTGGTATGCACCAAAGATATTGTCTAAATCCAAAAGTATTCAATTTAAAAAAAAATTTAGATTAGAGATAAAAAAATTATTATCAAAATTAAATTATAAAAATGTTACATTTGTTCATAGAGATTTTCATGTTTCAAATTTGATGTATCACAATAAAAAAATTGCAGTAATAGATAGTCAAGATGCACAAATTGGCAATAGAGCTTATGATTTAGCATCTTTAATTGACGATGTAAGATTAAAAACATCTAATGAATTAAAAGAAAAAGTATTTAAGTTTTACATCAATACAAATAAAAAAATTGATTTGAAAAAATTTAAAAAAGATTTTGAAGTATTATCTGTTTTAAGGAATTTAAAAATTATTGGTATATTTATGCGTTTAGCTGTGAGAGATAATAAAAAAAAATATCTTAAATTAATTCCCTACGCTTGGGAATTGATTAATCATAGAATTAAAGAGCAAAATGAATTCAATAATTTGATGTTGCTATTAAAAAATAATTTTCCAAAATTTATAAGGTAGTTTTGTGAAAATAAATACAGCTTTAATTTTATGTGCAGGTTTTGGAAAGAGATTAAACCCAATTACTTTAAATACTCCAAAGCCCTTATTAGAGATTAAGAATGTAAGTATGATGGAGAGATGCATTAATTTAATCGAAAAACTAGGTATTCAAAAAGTCTTAATAAATACTTTTTATTTAAAGGATCAATTTTCAGTTTTTTTAAACAGTAAGAATTTCAATATTGATATCAAAATAATTGAGGATGGTGAGCATATTTTAGATACAGGGGGGGGGTATTCAAAATATGATTAAAGATTCTAACGAAAAGGATTTTATAATTTTTAATCCAGATACAATTTGGAGTAATGACTATAAAGACGAGATATTAAAAATGGAAAAAATGTATTTTTCTGAAAAATTAGAAAACATTCTTCTCTTAGCAAATAAAAAATTAAGTTTTGATAAAAAGTTAAAAGCAGATTTCAATTTAAAAAATAATTTAATTAACAAAGAGGCACAAAAAGAATTAATTTACATTGGGTGTCAAATAATTAATAAAAAATTGTTTGTGAGAAATAAAATAGAAAATTATTCTATTTTGGAAATTTGGAATAAATTATTAGATCAAAAAAAGTTATATGGTTTTGAAAGCCAAAAAGATTTTTATCATTTAACTGATCTAGCTATTTTTAAAAAACTAAAAGATCTTTAGCTCTTTCTTGATCAAGATATTTGCAATTAGAAATTTTGTTATTTTCTAAATTAATTAAAAGAGGGTTTCCTGTAGGTATTTCAAGTTTAGAGATTTCATTGTCATTTAAATTGAACAAATATTTACAAAGAGCTCTTATTGAGTTTCCATGAGCTGAAATAAGAATATTTTCAGTTGTTTTATTCTCTATCTCCTTTTTATAAAATTTTATTACTCTTTCATATGTATCTTTTAACGATTCAGTGTCAGGAATTTTTTCAGTAGGGACTTCTTTGTAAGTTTCAATATTTAAGGGATGATAAGGATTTTTTTTATCCAAAGGGTCGGGTCTTAGATCCCAAGAACGTCTAAATTGATGAACTTTTTCTTCTCCTAGTTTTTTTTTCATTTCATCTTTATTTAATCCAGTAAGAGCCCCATAATGTCTTTCGTTTAATTCCCATGCATTCTTTACTTCTTTATAATCTTGCAATCCTTCCTGT
>CACEFK010000003.1 GCA_902558835.1 uncultured Pelagibacteraceae bacterium | reverse complement strand
GTGTGGGATAATGTTAGAGTAAAAGACCATGCTAAAGAGGTATTAGAAACTCTTCAAAGTATTGTAAAAAAATAAAAAAAAGGCCCCTTATTTCTAAGGAGCCTTTATATATTTTAGAGAGATAATTTAGTCTCTTATTGCGTAAGCTTTAACTCCTACTTCCGCAACATCAGTACCAAGTTTTTCAGCTTGAGCACTAATTCTAAGACCAATAGTTTGTTTAAGAGCTCTAAAAGTGATGTAAGAAAGTATGAAGCTAAACAAACATACTGCAATTACACCTGTTAACTGAGTTCCAAAATTTGTATCAGGATTGCTTATTGGAACAACTAAAGTTCCAAATATACCTGCAAACATATGAACAGGAATTGCACCTACTACATCATCAATCTTTTTACTTTCTAAAAATTTTGTACCAAAGTACATAATTAATGATCCAATAGCTCCGATTACAATAGCTAACACTGGACTTGGGGTTAAAGGTTCAGCTGTGATTGCAACTAATCCAGCTAACGCTCCATTTAACATCATAACAATATCGGTTTTTCCACCAAGCAATCTTGTTACAACTGCTGCAGCAACTGTACCAGCGGCACCTGCTAAATGAGTGTTCACTGCAATTTTACTAATTGCATTAACATCATCAAAAGTTCCCATAGCTAATTGGCTAAAGCCATTAAAACCAAACCAACCAAACCAAAGTAAAAATGTTCCAAGTGTTACTAATGGAATTGAAGATGCAGCAAACGGTACTAAAGATTTAGTTTCACCTGATTTTGAGAATCTTCCTTCTCTTGCTCCTAACACTATAACTCCAGCTAATGCAGCGGCACCACCACACGCATGAACTAAAGTTGATCCAGCAAAGTCAGAAAAGCCTGAAGTTGCTAACCAACCTCCACCCCACTGCCAACCCATTGAAATTGGATAAATTACTCCAGCCATGATTGCTGCAAAAATAAAGAATGGCCAAATTTTAATTCTTTCAGCTACAGCTCCTGAAACTATAGAAGCAGTTGCACATACAAACATTGTTTGAAAAAACCAATCTGAATAATCTGAGTAACCAGTAGCTAACTCTGATGAATCACTCCACATTGAGAAAGATCCAATAAAGCCACCTTCAGGAATACCGTAGGCTAAATTATAGCCACATAGAAAAAATATTAATGAACAAATTGCAAATTTACCAATATTTTTGGCTGCAATTGTTGATACACTTTTTGTAGTTACTAAACCACTTTCAAGCATACAGAAACCTGCAGCCATAAAAGCTACTAATACACCACCTAAATAAAATCCAAGTGAATTAAAAATATATTGTCCTTCAGCTGACATCGTTGTTTCTGCTGAAGCAATGTTAGAAAAGCTTAATAATGATATTAAACCTATAATAAATGTTTTTAAAATATGAGTCATTATCTCTCCTTGTTAAGAGCATCTTTTATAAAAGTTTTGCAAATAATGAATTGCTCATAGGACAAAAGAGTTATGCTATTTAAGCATGTGTAAAATAAAAAGGCCCCATTTCTGGGGCCTTTGCTTAACTAACTAGAGAGAGAGATTTTAGTTAATTCTTTTTTTACAGAGGCCCTTCAATGAGATAACGACATGGAGATCGAAGAGCCTCTATATTGCATTGCATGCAATTAGTCACGTATTGCGTATGCTATTACTCCTGTTTCCGTAACGTCAGTACCTTTGGTTTCAGCTTCTTTACTTAATCTAATTCCAAACGTGGCTTTCATTATTGACCAGATTACATAGGACACAGCAAACACAAAAATGTTAATTGAAAGTACACCAATTAATTGTGCACTAAACGATGCATCAGCGTTTGTTAATGGCACTGCTAATGTTCCCCAAATACCAGCAAACATGTGAGCTGGGATTGCACCTACAACATCGTCAAGTTTGAAACTGAATAATAATTTAGTTCCAAATACTACGATCAATCCACCTACAGCTCCAATGAAAATTGCTGCTAAAGGTGATGGCGCTAATGGTTCAGCTGTAACAGCTACAAGACCACCAATTGCTCCGTTTAACATTTGAATTACATCTGTTTTACCAAACATTAATCTTGTGATTATTGCTGCAGCCATAACACCACCACAAGCAGCAAGATTAGTATTGATAAATATACTTGATACAGCAACTGCATCATCAAATGTTCCAATCGCTAGTTGAGATCCACCATTGAATCCAAACCAACCTAACCATAATATAAATACTCCAACAGTTACTAATGGAATTGAAGAAGCAGCAAAAGGTTTGATTGCTTTCGCCTCACCTTTACTATCAAATCTTCCATGTCTAGCACCTAACAATATGATACCTGCTAGAGCAGCTGCACCACCTGTTGAGTGTACTAATGTAGAACCAGCAAAATCAGAGAAGCCTAGTTCTGCTAACCAGCCTCCACCCCATTGCCAACCCATAACAATTGGATAAATTACACCAGCTAAAATAGCTGCAAATAAGAAAAACGGCCATAGCTTAATTCTTTCAGCCATAGCACCTGAACAAATTGAAACTGTTGTTGCACAGAATACCATTTGGAAGAACCAGTCTGATCCATCAGCATAACCTGTGTCAACTGCACTTGCATCTGACCAAGGTGTAAATGTTCCAATGTATCCTCCTTCAGGAATTCCATAAGCTAAATTATATCCAAAAAGCCAAAACATAATTCCGGCAATTGAATATAGACCTATATTTTTAGCACAAATTACTGATACACTTTTTGAAGTTACCATACCAGATTCTAGCATCGCAAAACCCGCTGCCATGAACATGACAAGGAAACCACAAATTAAAAATAGAAGCGAGTTAAATATCGCTTGAACTTCTCCAGAGACAGTTGTCTCTGCCATACCTGCACTACTCATGTTTAATAAAAATATTAAACTAAGAAGCGGTGCTGATAATTTTTTTATTATTTTAGTCATTAGACCTCCACTTGTTTAAGTGATGTCTTATAGTTTTATTAATTTTTAAAACTAACGCTGATTAGGAAAATTGGCTATGCAGTTTTTGCATATAGTAACAGCCCTGAACGTGTTTTTAAAACGTTAGGGCTGTTAAAAAAAAATATTATCTGTTGAATACTTCTTTTAAAGCTTTAGCTGGTAAGAATTTTACCTTTTGAGAAGCAGCGATTTGAATCTGCTCACCCGTTCTTGGGTTTCTTCCAACTCTTGCTTTTCTCTTAGCTACTTTGTACGTACCAAACCCAGCAATTTTTACTGAGTCATCACCTTTTAGAGCATCTAAAATAGTGTTGGTAATTGTATCAAAAGTTCGCTCAGCATCTGCTTTGCTCAAATTTAATGAGCCAGAAAGCTTAGCAATTAGTTGTTTTTTGTTCATTTTAGCTCCGGTTTTGTTGGTTAATATTTATACTTCCCATAAACGTTGATAAATCAAGCTTTTTTTTAGTGTTTAGTTTTTTAAAACACACAATATCTTGTAAAAACATAAATAAACGTTGGATTTATTGACTTTTTTAAACGATTTAAAATGTGAATTATCTAAATAAACCTAGGTCTTTTAGATCATTAAATGTGGTGAAAAACATCAATGATAGCAACAAAAACAATCCGATTCGAAAAAAACCTTCTTGAGTTTTTTGAGACAAAGGTCGGCCTAAAACTTTCTCAAATGCATAAAACATTAAATGTCCTCCATCTAACATCGGTATTGGAAATAGATTAATAAGACCCAAACTTATTGAAATATAAGCCATCATACTAATGAAAGCCAACACTCCGAACGTTGCAACTTTTCCAGAAATTTTAGCAATTCTAATTGGTCCTCCTAATTGAGAAGTATCTGCTTTACCTAAAATCATTCCTCCGATGTATTTTAATGAGGAAACGCTTACAAAATAAACTTCATAACCTGCATGATATAAAGCCTGAGCAGGTCCTAATTTAACATGGTTAACTTTATTATTATAAGCACCAAGCTTAATACCAACCATTCTTTTATTAATTTTATTTCCCAATCCGTCATCACCTTCAACTATATTGGGTTTTACTTTTAGTATTAATTCATCATAGGAACGCTTAACTTTGAAATCTATAAAATCACCAGTAGACATCGTGATAAATTTTGAAACTTCCATAATGCTTTTAACTTCATTACCGTCTATTTCTAAAATTATATCCTCAGCTTTTAGCCCTCCTACCATTGCTGGACTATCTTTTTGAACTTCATTTATGACTGCAGGAGTAAAATCTTTACCTACAAAAGTATAAATTGAAAAAAATATTACTAAAGCTAGTAAAAAATTAGCTAAAGGACCGCCAAATACAATTAAAACTCTTTGGTATAAAGGTTTTAAAATAAATAATTTTTCCCGTTCTTCTTCGTTATATTTTTCTAATATTTCTTGATGGTCCTCTTGTGAATAAACATTCCTATCTCCAAAAAATTTTACATATCCACCTAGAGGAATTGCACATATTTTCCATCTTGTGCCTGATTTATCATTCCAACCAAATAACTCTTTACCAAAACCGATTGAAAAATCTGTAACACCTACTCCATATTTTCTTGCAAAATAATAGTGTCCATATTCATGTATAAAAACGACTACTAAGATAAGTATTAAAAATGGAATGATATAACTAAGCATGACTTAAATATAATATTATTTACAATTAACTCAATAAGCTAAAATGCCTTATTATTACTAAATTTTATAATTTAGTTTAAATTTTCATCATTAATACTGTATAATATATTCATGCCTTCATTTGATGTGATAAGCGAAATTAATTATCAAGAATTTGATAATGCTTTAGCTAATTGTATGAGAGAAATCAGTAATCGTTATGATTTTAAAGGACTTCATATTTCAATTGAAAGAAAAGATAAATCAGTCACTACTAATGCGCCTGATGAATTAAAATTAAAGCAAGTAAATGAATTATTACAAACACATTTGGTTAGACGAAAAGTAGATCCAAGGGTTTTAGAAGTTAAAAGTTCTGAAGGAGCATCAGGAGGATCTATTAGACAAATAAGTGAATTAAAAGAAGGAATTACCCAAGAAAATGCTAAAAAAGTTATTGCTGATATCAAAAAACTAAAACTTAAAATTCAAATTAAAATCCAAGGTGATGAATTAAGAGTAGATGGTAAAAAGAAAGATGATCTTCAAGAAGCTATAACAGCAATCAAAGGAATTGATATTGGTCTTCCAATAGACTTTGTAAATTTTAGAGATTAATATTTTCAAACTATTTGTTGTATTTGGTACAAATAGATATAAGCAGACACTTAATTACTTAAATATATATATCTTTACCTACATAATGAATTTCTCTGATCTCAATATCGAAAACAAACTAAAAAAATCAATTGAATTAGCTGATTTTAAAGTTCCAACACCTATTCAAAGTCAATCGATACCAATTAGTTTAGAAGGAAAAGATGTTCTAGGTACTGCACAAACAGGTACGGGTAAAACCTTAGCGTTTACTATTCCAATGATCAATAAACTTCTTAAAGACAAGCAAGCGATGGCTCTAATTATTTGTCCAACAAGAGAACTTGCAACTCAAGTAATGGAAACAGTTTTAAAACTGAATGTTAGAGAAATAGGAATTGGAAATGCCCTTTTAATTGGTGGCGAGAGTATGCAAAAACAGCTAAGACAATTAAATAAAAGAGCAAGAATTATAGTTGGAACGCCAGGAAGAATTAATGATCACATTGAGCGTAAAAGTTTAAACCTATCAAAAGTAAATTACCTGGTTCTTGATGAAACTGATCGAATGTTAGATATGGGTTTTACCCCGCAAATTGAATTGATTTTAAAATTCGTGCCAAAAAAACATCAAACATTATTATTTTCAGCTACTTTACCTGAAAATATTTTAAAAATTTCACAAAAATATCTTAATAATCCTGAAAGAGTTTCTGTTGGATCTTTATCAACACCAATTAAAAAAATTAAACAAGAAACTTTTCAAATTACACCTGATAAAAAATATCATGAACTGATAAATCAGTTAGTTGAGAGAGGTGGTTCTATTTTAGTTTTTGTGAAGACTAAACATGGTGCTGATAAAATAGTTAAGCGATTAAAATATGATGGACATAAAGCTGATGCTATCCATGGAAATCTAAGACAAAGTAAAAGAGATCGTGTAATTAGAGGTTTTAGAAATGGTAACAGTAGAATTTTAGTTGCAACTGATGTAGCTGCAAGAGGTTTGGATATACCGGTTATAAAACATGTAATTAATTATGATCTTCCACAGGTACCAGAAGATTATATTCATCGAATAGGAAGAACTGGTAGAGCTGGAAAAGATGGTTCAGCTTTAACCTTTTTAACTAGCAACGATAGAAATATGTGGAGATCTATCCAAAAACTAATTGATCCAGATTTTAAAGTTAAAGAAGAAGCAAAACCAAATAATCAAAAAGGAAAGAAATTTAATAAAAATAATAAATTTAAAAATAAATTTAAAAAGAAATTTTCTAGTAATAAATTAAGTAAAAAAAAGAAATTTAAAAAATTCGATAATAAAAATAATAAAAGAAAATTTAAAAATAGAAAAAGACCTAAAAATTTTAGATTTAAGAAAAATAAACGTAAATAAAGTTATACTTTTTGAATAAGAGAAGCGCTGTTATTTGTGGGTTTATTAACATCTTTTGAAACTTCATGAAAAATTAAATTTGGAATTTTACGTTCTTTTAAAAACGCTGAACCTTGTAATTCTAAATTTAAATAACGATTAATATCAGCTTGATTTAAAATAACTGGTTGTCTGTGATGAATTTCACTTATATTTTCTTTTGCTTCCTCTGTAATTAAACAAAACTGATCATTTTCAAAGATACCGGCAAAAAAAATAGGATTTGTATCTTCACGGGTAAAATAATGAGGAGTTTTTTCTTTCTCTTCCCTTTTCCACTCATAAAAACCATCTGCAACTGCAACACATCGGTTGTTTTTTATCAATTTTTTAAATGAAACTTTTTCATCAATAGTCTCAAGTCTTGCATTAATCAAAGCTTTAAAATCTTTGTCTTTAGCCCATCCTGGAACTAAACCCCATTGTAGATTTTCTAAAGTATTTCCATTTTTATATTTTTTTATTACAGGTAGTTTTTGATATGGATGAGCGTTATAGTTTTCAGTATCTTCAACCTGAATTGCAGATTTTACTAATTTATTTGTTTTTGTTACGGGGTTTTTTACTACGTATCTTCCACACATTATATTGTTTGTTGTT
This sequence comes from uncultured Pelagibacteraceae bacterium, assembly GCA_902558835.1. Taxonomy (GTDB): domain Bacteria; phylum Pseudomonadota; class Alphaproteobacteria; order Pelagibacterales; family Pelagibacteraceae; genus Pelagibacter. Next base: position 115,657 of record CACEFK010000003.1, on the reverse strand, counting down.
TCATTAATTCTTCTATTTGCTTAATCATTATTTTTGGTGATCTCATAGCAGGGTAAATTTCTTGCGCTTGCTCATAACTTCTTATTGCTTTTTCATAATTCTTTAGCTGAATATTTACTAAACCCTGCCCTGCTAAAGCTCCAAAGTGTCTTTGTTCTAAGGCTAATACTTGATCTATATCATTTTGTGACTTTTGAAATTCTCCTAGCATATAAAGCACAGTTGCTCTTTTATTCCACGCCTCAGCCCAATTTTGATCAAGATTAATAACTTCAGTAAAAATATCTTTTGCTTTTAGATAGTTTTGATCTCTCACAAATTGAGAACCCTCCTCTAATCTTGCAGTAAGTTTTTCATCTGTTGGATGAGTGCTCCATAAAGCCCAAATTTCTTGTTCAATTATAAAAGCTACTTTTGATTTATTTGCTTTCAGCTCATTAAACAATTGGTTCAATCTAGTATCTCTTTCATTCGCTAGAGAGATAACCTGCGAAAATAAATAAAACAAAATTACTAGGAATACCTTCTTCATACTTAGATATTATCAAATATTAGAATTAGAGTCTTTGGTCTTAAGTGTCTTTGTTGTTATTTTTACAACTATAAAAAGAAATATCTTTTTCTTTTTCCTCTTGTTTTATATTGGTTGTGATTTCGTGAATAAGTTCGCCTGTTTTTCTAGTATAGACTGCAGACTCAGAATAATTCCTCTCTTTATCGAATGCTTGAATTAAGAATATATCCTTATTCGAAATTTTAACCTCCAAATCAATTGTATTAAAAAATTCTGATAAATTTTTAACATTTAGAAGGTCTGGTATTTTAGACTCTATTATTATCTTGTTAATATCTTTTCTTTTAATTTGATCTTTTGTGAAAGATTCAAAGTTATGATCTGAATTTTTTAAAATTACTTTTTCAAATTTACAATTTAAGTTCAAATCAGAATTTATAGTAACATTTGTATTTTGAGCTTGAGCAAAACTAAGACAACATAATAAGCTAAATATTAATAGAAAGATTTTCATTTAATTAATTACATTAATAATACTTTTTTTTATTGTTTCACTTACTTTAATTGTTCCATCTTTATTGGGGTGTATACCGTCTTGTTGATTCAAACTTGGATTAAGTGCCACACCTTCAAGAAGAAATGGGATTAATGCTAAATTATACTTTTTTGATAACTTTGGATAAATAGCATCAAACTCTTTTTTATATTTTTCCCCGTGTGTGTCTGGCGCTGCCATTCCAGCTAAAATAATTTTAATTTTTTTATTCTGAGCAACTTTTATTATTTGTTCTAAATTTCTTTCTGTTTCTTCTGGTTGAATTCCTCTAAGCATATCATTAGCTCCTAATCCTAAAATAATTAAATCAATACCTGGCTCTGATAAACTCCAATCTGCTCTATTCAATCCACCTGATGACGTGCTACCTGAGACACTTCCATTAATGACTTTAATATTTAACCCAACTTGCTTAAGATTGTTTTCTAAAACTATTGATAAATGATGTTCTTTAGGTAATCCATAACCAGCCATCAAACTATCACCGAATAAAACTACCTTTTCTATTGCACTTACGTTTATGTGCACTAGAAAGAATATCAAAATTTTAATAAATATAGTTTTATTCATGAGTGCTCTTCTTAAATTAAAAAAAATAAATCTCAAATACCAAACTGGTAAAGATAGTATCAGTGTTTTAAAGAATATTGATTTAAATATTAAGAAAAAAGAAACTGTTTCAGTAGTTGGAGAAAGTGGCTCAGGGAAAACAAGCTTAATAATGTTAATTGGAGGCTTAGAAAAACCAATCTCTGGTAAAATAATTTTTAATGATCAAGAAATAACAGGCCTAAGTGAAGATGAAGTGTCGGAGATAAGAAAAAAAAATATTGGAATAATATTTCAGTCGTTTTATTTAATTCCTAATTACACAGCAGTTGAAAATGTTGCTTTAACGCTTGAACTTAATAATTTTAAAAATCCAGAAAAAGAAGCTAAAATTTTATTAGATCGATTTGGTTTGAAACATCGTTTTAATAATTTGCCAAGTCAATTGTCAGGTGGTGAACAGCAAAGAGTTGCTATAGCTAGAGCAATTGCGATGAAACCAGAGCTAATCTTAGCAGATGAACCAACAGGAAACTTAGATACTGAAAATTCTATCATGATTGCAAATATTTTATTTAAATACGTTAAAGAAGAGGGTTCTTCTTTAATTATGGTAACTCATGACCCTAAACTTGCAGACAAAGCTAAAAGAAAAATAAAAATTAAAGATGGAAAAATTAAATAACCCTTCGGAATTTAGTTTGATTTTTAAATATGCCTTAAAAGACTTAAGCAGAAATTATCATAAAATTTTTAGTATCATTGTTACGCTATTTATAAGTTTATTTATCTTAAGTGCTATTTTCACAATTGAAGATAGTCTTAAAAAAGAACTAAATGATAATGCCAAAGCACTTTTAGGTGGAGATTTAGAAATTGATTACAATCGTAATCAGGGAAATTTAGATCTGGTTAACCAAGTAAAAGAGTTTGCAAATGTTTCTCAAATGATTGAGTTCAGTACAATGCTTTCAACTACTAGCAGAGAAAAAAATAAATCGTTATTTACTAGAATTAAAACTGTGGATGAAAAATATCCTTTGTACGGAAATGTTGTTTATGAACCAATGGGTGCTTATGAAAGAATGCAAAAAGAACCTAATACTATCCTGATCAATGAAAGTTTATCAAAAACCCTAAATATTAAAATTAACGAAATAGTAAAAGTTCAAGATCAAAATTTTACAGTAATTGGAATTATTAAATCAGTACCAGATGTAAGTGGATTTGTTGCATTTGGCGATTGGGCTTTAGCAGGAAAACAAACTTTAGAAATTTTAAAACTAAATGGTATTGGAAGCTTTTTAAACTATGAATATAAAGTAAAGTTTAATGACAATGATAAGCCTGAAGAAATTGAAAAACGAATTGAAGAAATATTTAAAGAAGATCAAAAAGTTAAACTTAGATATCCTGAAAATTCTGCAAGTGGTATAAAGAGAATTATTAATAATTTTTCACAATTTTTATCTCTTGTATCTATCAGTGCAATGTTGATAGCGGGTATTGGAATAGCAAATACTCTGCTTTCTTTTATTAATCAAAACAACATGTCGATAGCTGTAAGAAAAGCAGTTGGCTTTTATTCAGGTAATATTAAAACACTATATTACCTTCAGTTATTTATACTTTTATTTATCATCACTGTTATTGCTTATGGGTCGAGTTTTTTAATTGTACCAATAGCAGATAAATATTTATCTGATGGACTAGGATTGAATGTTTATCCAGTGTTTTCTTTACTAAATTTTTTAAAAATATTTTTGGTAGGATTATTGGTTCTGGTAATTTTTTCTATTCCAACAATTAGTTCTATTGATCAAGTTAAAGCGTCTAATTTATTTAGAAACGTATTTCAGAATCTTCAATTTTATTATTCTAAGAAATCAATTGTTCTTAGCTTTGTTTTGTTATCTATCTTAATTTTATTATTCACAATTGGGTCTGAACAACCTTCTTATAGCTTGGGTTACTTTGCTGCTTTTTTTGTTTGTTTAATTGTATTTTTCTTACTTTCAAAATTAATCATTTTTTTCCTAAAAAAATTCAAATCTAGTCCAATAATTTCTTTAAAAGTTTCAATTAAAAATATTACCCAAACAAAAAGTATAACTCCCATTACAGTTATGTCTCTTGGCTTAGGGGTTACTTTGTTATTAACATTAGCTTTAGTGGGTACAAATTTCCAAAGAGAAATTGCTAAATCTATTCCTGATATTGCACCTGATTATTTCTTTGTCGGTATTCAAAAAGGAGAAAGAGAGAAATTTGAGCAAGGTATTTTAAGTATGGATCCAAATGCATCTATTGAAATTGTGCCAATGGTATCCTCTGGTATTGTAAAAATTAATGGTGTGGATCCTAACACCTATATTAAACCAGATAATGATAGTTACTGGGTAATTGGTAGTGAACGAAGATCTTCATGGGTGGAAAATGTTCCTGAAGATAATCCAATTTTAGAAGGTAAATGGTGGGATTTATCAAACCCAGATCAACTTCAAATATCTCTTGACGCAAAAGTTGCTAAAGATTTAAACATCCAGCTAGGTGATATTTTTACTTTAAATGTTTATGGGCGTGAAATTCAAGGAAAAGTAATTAATTTCAGAGAGGTAGATTATCGAGATTTAAGCATCAACTTTGCAATGTTATTTAATCCTCAATTTGCAAAAAATATTCCACACGAATATTTAGCCACTGCAAAATTTAATTCAAATAAATTTGATGAAACTGAGATGCTTGAAATTATGCCAAGTTTATCAATGATAAAAATTGCAGATTATTTATCTAAAGTTACAGCTGTTTTGAATAAAGTATTTATTGCAGTTACTTTAATTTCAGCAGTTACTATTGTTATTGGTTTAATTGTCATTTCAAGTGCAATTATGGTTCAAGGAAAAGTAAAAGAATATCAAAATTTAGTCTTTAAAATTTTAGGTTTTTCAAAAAAACAAATTGTTTTTTCATCGTTAATTGAATTCATCATTATTTTTAAATCTGTAATTTTAATTGCAATATTCTTTGCAGTGATTGGTTCAAAATTTATTTTGGAAAATATTTTTGAGCTAGTATGGATGTTTGACTTTAAAGTTTTAATTTATTTAGGATTTTCAATTGGCTTTGTTACTTTAATTTTAATATTGCTAACAAACTTAAAATATCTAAATCCTAAAGTGTATCCTCTAATAAGAAATCAATAATTAGAATTTAGTAATTTTACTATCTAAAGAAATTAAATTTAATTCTACTTTCAATTTTGGGAACCTTTTTTTTATTTGTTTTTTTATTTTAGAGAAGGATTCTTTATGAATTTTTTTTTCATTGACTGGGCTAAATTCTTTATTTCCATTAGCAATTTTGGCTGCGCTACAATCTTTATGATTAATCACAATTAATTTTTCTATTTTATGTAATTGAATAGAAGTTCCTAAATTATCATAAAACGTTTTATGCCATTTTTTGAATTTATTATGTGTGACACCAACAGCTGCACCTGCAATTGTAAACGCACTATATTTTCCTGTTAATTTTTTTTTCTTTAAGTGATTATGAACTAAATGTTGAAATCTTGGATCCATGCAAGATAACACCATTGCTTTAAATTTCGATTTCATCAATTTAATTCAACTTTAAACATAGCCTCGTTTCTTCTATTCATTGGAAGGGTAAATGGGCTATCATAGGTTGCTCTAATAGGTGGGCTTATAATTGATATATTATTTTTTTGTAACTCTTTTTCTAAAATTTCTTTATGCTTAAGAAAATTTCCATCTGAAGCTCGTCCAGAATATCTCAGCACCGCGTAGTATCCTCCTTCAATATTAACTATTTTAACGTCTTCTCTGCTTGGATTTGGTACATTTTCAGAGTTAAATTTAGAGGGTAAATAAAATTGCATACTCATATTTCCATTTTTCTCAACCTGTGTGACTGGAGTTGTCATTTTAATTTTCTCTTGAGTGTCATTTCTGCCTGAGATGTAATTAAATAATTTTCTAAAATTACTATCTATTCCGGATGTCATAGTTTCCACCGCTAAACGATCAGAATATTTTCTAATCTCATAAACTTCGTTTTTAGAGACAACTTCATAATTTGCTTCTTCGTAAGCCATAACTGTAGAATAAGTTAATATAAATAAACTACAAAATACTATTAAATAAAGTTGAATAATTTTCATTGTTACATAACTCTATATTCAAAATTTTGTGTAGTTTCATTAATTTGAATTAATTTAGCGCCATTTCTCACATGAAATTGAGTTGCCATTTCTGTTAGTGGTGAAAGGGTTACCAATCTATTTAAATGATTAGATTTTTTTATCTTTTTAAATACTTCTTTTACTATTAGTTTGCCACCACCTTTTTTTTTTGACCAAACTGTGTAAGCAATTGCTATTTGACCACCAGCCTGATCTCGCATAGCAGTTTGTAAAAATGCGTCAGTACTAAGTTTTTCTAACTCTTCAACACTTTTTGGAATTTCATTTGTGTAAGCAAAACACATAACAGCATGAATTTCTCCTTTATATTCAACTCCAAAAATTTTTCTTCCATATCCTGTTCTAAACTTATTATCTAACTCAGGTCTAACAGGGTCTTCATCTGTATTACATTCTTTAAGTTCAACAAGTTTTGCACCTTTAACCCAGCCAAAAAAGTTGTCAATATTTTTACTTAAGACTTGTCGATTTTTTCTTAACCTAGCTTTAATTCTTGGATTAAATTTTTTTTTCATAATTTAACTAGATTTAAACATTTATTTAAAATTTAGTATGTGTAAAAAAATCATATTAGATAATCATATAAAAGCTTTGTACTTGATACTAAAATTAGAGCATATATAAAATTATAAAATAATTTTTCTTCAATAATTTTAAGTAATTTATATCCAATCAATATTCCTAATAATGCAACTGGAAATAATATTGCTGACTGTTTAAAAGATTCTAAATTTGTCATAGACAAATTAATATATAAAGGAAGTTTAATTAAATTTACAAAAGTGAAAAAAAATATTCTTGTTCCAACATAGATTTCTTTTTTCATTCTAAGTGGAAGTAAGTAAAGACTGGTAGGAGTTCCTCCTGCATGCACACAAAAACTTGTAAAACCTGCAACCACAGAACAAGCTCCACCTTTTAAAAAATTTTTTTCTGATTGTTTTTCTTTGTCTTTTTTAAAAAAGAAATAATGACCTGCAAATAAGAAGCCCATTACTCCAATGATAAATTTTAATAAGTCTTCTGAAAAATATGAAAAAGTTAAAGATCCAATAATTATACCAATAGCTGCAAATGGAACCATTAGTTTTAAAGTTCCTAAATCAAATTCTTTTCTATATTTATAAACAGCAATAAAATCTGAAAATATTAAAATTGGTAAAATAATTCCTAAAGCTTGATTTAGTGGCATCACTATTGTCATTAACGGAACAGAAATTAAAGTCATGGAGCCACCTAGGCCTGATTTTGCGATACCGTATAAAATTATGGCTGGAACAACTGTGAAAAAAAATAATAAGTTTATTTCCATTTATTTAATGATTTTAATAATTTCGATCCTAAAGGGCTAATTGGTTCCTGAAGTATTATTTCTTTTCCAGTTTTTTGTTTTACTAATTGTAATAGTTTAGTTGCTAACCCTTGTTTTCTAAAAATTGGATTAACAAAAATATACTCTACCTCACCTTTTTCATTAAATCTAACAAAGCCTAATGTTGTATTTTCATTTTTAAAGGTAAAAACTCCCTCAGTTTCCTCAATTTTAAAATTTGAAACTTCCAGACTGTTCATCAATCCTAGTAATTTAGGAGTAAAAGGATAACTGCTATTGCAGCAATTATGGAGCTAACAACAATATAATTAAGCTTTATATTGAATTTTTTTTCTACGAACTCAGTAATTTTTTCCCAGAATAATACTATTAAAAAAATAATTATAGCTGGCAGTATATATTTAATCATAATTAAGCTTTGTCATCGCTGACATAAACAGAAACACCTCTTGTATTTAAATCAACATCAAATTTTTTATGTAATGGTGGGAATGCTCTTTGTGAACAATCTAATCTGTCACAGGTTCTGCAAGAAACTCCAATTGGAATTTCAGTTGATTTATCATTTATATTTACGTTTTCAGTATAAACAAAATCTTTTGCATATTTTGCATCACATCCAAGTCCAATAGATAAAACACTCTTTGCTTGACCAAATCGTCCGATACCTTTTTCAACAGTTCTTGCAATACAAACGTATTTTTCACCATTATTCATTTTACTAACAGCTGCTTGAATAACCCCTGGTCTAGTAAAAGCAGAATAAACATTCCATCGTGGACAAGCACCACCATATCTTGGGATATCTATACCTGATAAAGAAAATCTTTTAGAAATATTACCTGCCATATCAACTCTTAAAAAATGAAAAGGAATTCCAGGAAGTTTTGGATCTTGAAGACAAGTTACTCTATGAGCTACTTGTTCAAAAGATGTTGCAAAAGTATTTTGAAGTAACTCTAAATCGTATTTAAGTTTTTTACACTCAGAATGAAATAATTTATAAGGCATTAAAATCGCCGCTCCACAATAATTTAGCAAAGCAACTTTAGTTAATTTTTTTGACTCCTCAGAGGGAAAACTAAATTTAGAAAGATAGTCATCAATTTCTTTATTAGCGCCTTCTTGTGCTATTTGTGCAGCTGCATGTAATTTTTTTGTTTCTAGTGAACTGTAATCACTAAGCAACAACTCTTTTTTATTTTTATTATAAATTTTTGAAAATGGTTTGCTTTCATCAGGAATGACATCTTTTACAGTAATTGAATATTCTGAATACAGATATTCACATAAAGCAATATATCTTGTACGATTATTTTTTTGAATTTTATCAAATACTTTATTGGCAAATTCTTCTAACTTAGGAAAGTAATTTTTATTTTCTTGTAAAAAGTCTGAAATAACTTCTCCTGGAAAAGAATTTTTTCTATTATCAACAATTTTACCAGAAATTTTTTCAATCTTATTAATTAGTTCGTGATCTTTTTTTTTTAAAATATCTCCAAGTCTTACAATTGCTTTTCCAATTTTTGGATTGGTACTAACTAAATCTTTTACTTCAGGTCCTAAAATATCTAAATCCTCAAATAAACTATCATCTAAAATCTCAGAAATTGTATTTTGAAGATTAATATCTGTTTTTGAAGTAAGATCTGATAACTGAATATTTAATCTTTCACATAAGTTTAATAGTAGATCACCATCTATTTTTCTTTTTCCACTCTCAATAAGATTTAAATAACTTGGTGAAATGTTTAAATCTTCTGCTAATTTGTTCGCTTGAAGACCAAGCTGTCTTCTAAAAGACTTGATTTTAGGCCCTATTTTTAAATCTATTTGACTCATATTTACTATTTGTAAATTTTGTAAATTTATTTTTACAATATTTTTTCCCTATTTACAAAGCTTTTTAACGTTTTTTATAGATTTTGTAAATTCTGTAAAATATATAATTTACATGGATAAAAATTTAAAAAACACAGAAAATGAAGCTCAAATCATCAAAAAAGAGGACTTAGATCAGCACAACAGTAGAGGAATCTACATGAGAGATGATCATTGTGATTGGGGTTCAAGTGGAATGAGTGAGCTAATCAAAGCCTTAGACGATAGCAACTAATTCATTCTTCTTATTCAATTTTCTAAATTAAAACACAAAGGAAACTAAAAAATGAGTGCAGAAAAAATCTCATACGACTTAAAAAGATTTGCTGGAATAAAAAGAGACTATACTGAGGAAGAAGTTGAAAGATTAAGAGGCTCAATTAAAATTGAATATTCTTTGTGTAAAAACCAATCTCAAAAACTTTGGAAATTATTAAATTCTGAGCCATATGTGAACACACTTGGCTCTTTGTCAGGTAATCAAGCAGTACAACATGCAAAAGCTGGTTTAAAAGCAATTTATTTAAGCGGATGGCAAGTTGCTGCTGATGCAAATACAGCTGGTGAAATGTATCCAGATCAATCTTTATATCCTTATGATAGTGCACCAAAATTAGTTGAGTCTATGAATAATTCTTTAATCAGAGCTGATCAAATTCAACATATGGAAATGCAAGACGGTGATATGAAAAAAGAAGATAGTACAGATTACATGTTACCTATTATTGCTGACGGTGAAGCTGGATTTGGTGGTCCATTAAATGTGTTTGAATTAACTAAAAAATTTATAAGAGCAGGTGCTGCAGGTGTACACTTTGAAGATCAGCTAGCTAGTGAAAAAAAATGTGGTCACATGGGTGGTAAAGTTTTGGTGCCAACAGGAACAATGGTAAAAAATCTAAAAGCTGCAAGATTAGCTGCTGATATTGCAGAGGTTCCATTAATTATTTTAGCTAGAACTGATGCGAATGCTGCAAAACTAATTACGAATGATTTTGATGAAAATGATAAACCATTTTTAACAGGTGAAAGATCTCCTGAAGGTTTCCATTATGTAAAAGATGGAATTGAACAGGCTATCTCTAGAGGTTTGGCTTATGCACCTTATGCTGATTTGATTTGGTGTGAAACAGCAACGCCTAATTTAGCAGAAGCTAAAATGTTTGCTGATGCAATACATGAAAAATTTCCTGGAAAACTTTTAGCTTATAATTGTTCACCTTCTTTTAATTGGAAAAAACATCTAAGCGATGATGAAATTGCTTCATTCCAACAAGAAATTGCAAAAATGGGTTATAAATTTCAATTTATTACTCTTGCTGGTTTTCACACTCAAAATATTGCAATCTTTGAACTTGCTGAAAAATATAGAAAAGAAGGTATGGCTGCATACTCTAGAATTCAACAACAAGAATTTGCTCGAGAAAAAGATGGTTATACTAGTGTTAAACACCAAAGAGAAGTTGGTACATCTTATTTTGATGCAGTATCAAATACTATCAGTAGCGGTCAAAGTTCAACTACAGCAATGGCTGGATCTACTGAGTCAGAACAGTTTTAAAAAAATAACTTCCCTCTCCATTTTTTTAGTAGCCCTTAACAGGGCTATTTTTTTTGTTTGTAATTCATACCAAGACTGTTAAGGGTCACAAATGTCTAATAAAAACTTTGGTTTTGGAACGCAAATAAGAAAGTCTCCATATTTCGACTCTACTGTTAAATGGGGAGCTACAGGTTTTTCTGTATATAATCATATGTATATTCCAAGAGACTTTGGAAGTCCTGAGCAAAACTTTTGGAACCTTATTGAAAAATCAATCTTATGTGATGTGGCGGTCGAAAGACAGGTTGAAATAACTGGTCCTGATGCCTACAAATTTATACAATTATTAACTCCTAGAGACCTTTCAAAATTATCAATAGGACAGTGTAAATATGTATTAATCATAAATAACGATGGAGGCATATTAAACGATCCAGTTTTACTAAGATTAGCAGAAAATCATTTTTGGTTATCCTTGGCAGATAGTGATGTTTTGTTATGGGCACAAGGTGTTGCGATTAATTCAGGTTTAGATGTTAAAATATCTGAACCAGATGTATCCCCTCTACAGTTACAAGGACCTACCTCACAAGAAATAATGGTTAAATTATTTGGTGAGAGCATCAGAGATCTTAAATATTATTGGCTAAGAGAATATCAGCTTGATGGAATTCCGCTAATTGTTTCAAGGACAGGTTGGTCAAGTGAACTTGGTTATGAAATATATTTAAGAGATGGTTTAAAAGGAAATGAATTATATGAAAAAATTATGTCTGCTGGTAAAGAACATGGAATTCAACCAGGTCATACATCGTCCATAAGAAGAATTGAAGGCGGTATGCTTTCATATCATGCAGATGCTGACATTCATACCAATCCATTTGAGTTAGGATTAGATCGATTAGTTAATTTAGAAACTAATATAGACTTTATAGGTAAAGATGCTCTAAAAAAAATTAAGCAAGATGGGATAAAGAGAAAACAGGTTGGACTAATAATTGATTGCGATCCTTTATCAGGACCCAACACAACTTTTTGGCCAATTAAAAAAGATGGTAAGACAATTGGTAAAGTAACCTCAGCTGTATATTCACCTAGATTAAAAAAAAATATTGCACTTGCAATGATAGAAATAAATTATTCAGAATTAGGAAATCAATTAGATGTTCAAACTCATGAAGGTAAATATTCTGCTACCATTGTAGAAAAACCTTTTTATGATCCTAAAAAGAAATTAGCTAGTAGCTAAGATTTAATATTGTAACCTTTTTTAAGTAAAATAGTAACAATCGTGATGCATCCTAATAAAAATGCAACCATAGAGACGATGCTAACCCAAATATTAAAATCTGATACTCCATAAAATGAAAATCTTAATCCATTTATTAAATAAACTACTGGATTAAAATATGTAACCATCTGCCAAAATTCTGGCAGCATATCTAAAGAATATAAACTTCCACCTAAAAATACCATCGGAGTAATAACTAGTGTTGGTATAATTGACATTTGCTCAAAGTTAGAACTCATCAATCCGATTAAAAAACCAAACAAGGCAAAAGTAAACGCAACTAAAACTAATAAAAATATCATTAATAAAGGATATTTTACATCTACCTCTACAAAAAATGTTGCGGTTATAAAAATTACAAAACCTACAATTAAAGTTTTTGTTGCACCAGCACCAACAAAAGCAAGAACAATTTCTAAAGTTGATATGGGAGCTGCCAAGATTTCATAAATAGTTCCATTAAATTTAGGAAAAAATATACCAAAGGATGTGTTACTGATTGATTGAGTTAAAAGAGTAAGCATCAATAAACCTGGAACAATGTATGATCCATAACTAATCCCATCAATATTTTCTACATAGCCTCCAATTACTGATCCAAAAACAATAAAATATAAAGAGGTAGATAAAACTGGCGATAACAAAGATTGCATCAATGTTCGTTTAAATCTGTCCATCTCATGTAGATAAATTGCTTTAAAAGCATAATAATTAAATTTCATTATTTTCCTTTACTAAACTTACAAATATTTTTTCCAATGTGCTTTGTTCTGTTTTTAAATCTTTTAATTTTAAACCTGCATCTTTTAAATCTTGAAGTAAATTTGTAATCCCTGTTTGTTTTGCTTGAACATTGTAGGTGTAATCAATTGACATTTTATCGTTACCAATTTCAAGATTATATTTTTCTAAACTGCTTGGTAATTCTTTAACTTCTTCTTGTAAGTCCACAGTGAGTTTCTTGTGGCCCATTTTCTTTAATAATTCTTTTGTTTCATCAACCACTATAATTTCCCCTTGATTGATTACCCCTACTCTATCTGCAATAGCTTCAGCTTCCTCTATGTAGTGTGTTGTTAAAATTATTGTAACACCAGTTTTTCTTAAACTCTCAACAACTTTCCACATATCCTGCCTTAACTCAACATCTACACCAGCAGTTGGTTCATCTAAAAATAAAATGGTTGGTTCATGAGATAATGCTTTTGCAATCAAAACTCTTCTTTTCATTCCCCCAGATAATTGTCTAAGCCTTAAATCTTTTTTATCCCATAGACTTAGATCTTTTAAAACTTTCTCAATATGTTTAGGGTCAGGTTTTTTCCCGTACAAACCTCTAGAATATGAAACGTTATTAAATACAGTTTCAAATTGCTCTAAAGTTAACTCTTGAGGAACTAATCCAATTCTAGATCTTGTTTCTCTATAATCATCAATAATATCAAATTCATCAACTGTAACTTTCCCAGAAGATGGTCTTACTATCCCGCAGATAATACTTATAAGCGTAGTTTTTCCTGCACCATTTGGTCCTAGCATTGCAAAAATTTCACCCTTTTTAATATTTAGGTTTATTTTTTTTAACGCCTCAAAACCATTGTCGTACACTTTTGACAGGTTATTTATGCTTATTTGCTCGTTTGACATGTGGTTAGGCATATATAGAGACAATTTATAGTATTACAATAAATTAAAATTTACCTTAATTTTGTTTAATGAAAAAATTTTTAGTATTTATCTGTTTTGTATTAGCATTTAGCACCAAGGCAATAGGAAAAGAAACCACTTATAGTAAAGAGTTATTTGATAAAGCACTATCAGAAGGAAAAGTTGTGGTGGTTAGTTCTTGGATTAAATATTGTAGTTCTTGTGCTAGCCAAATGAAAGTTCTTGAAAAAGCAAAAAATGATTTTGATAATATGGAGTACTTTGCTTTTGATGTATCAAATAAAGAAATTGCTCAATTTTTTAACGTTCAATATCAAACAACACTTTTAATTTTTAAAGATAATAAAGAAGTTTACAGAAGCATTGGTGAGACCACTAAAGAACTTATTTATGATGCTTTAAAATCCTCTATCTAAATTTAATTTTTAAAATTATTGCAGGTAAGAAAGTTGCAATCAAAAAAGATAAAAATAATAAAGATTGAGCTATAAATGGTGAAAACAGGTCTTTAGACAAAAATACTCCCACTAATAGACTTTTAGAAAAATCTGGAAATGGAAACATTAAAAATCCAGCAACTAAACCAATTATAATTGAAACATAAGCGGTTTTTTCATCCACTTTATTATAGAAGCTATAAAAAACAGTCACTACAAACGCACAACAAAATAAATCTGCAAGTAAGAATAAATATAAAATATCAAATCCTTTTGAAGCAACACCAAATGCAATTATGGATAAAATTAAAATGAAATATTTAGATATTTTTAAGTAATCAGTTTTTTTATCTAAATTAAAAGTTGCTTTGCCATCAACTACAAATAAACTAGAAATAGCATTAACCAAAGTATCAACAGTAGAAATTGTTAATGCAAGACCAAGTATAATGATTAATAAAGATAAAATTTCTGTTTGATCTTTTAATAATAAACTAAAAAATCCTAAATCAGGTCTAACAGATGGATCCAATGAAAATGAAACCATTCCAATAAAACCCATTAAGAAAACTATTGGAACAATAATAAAGAAAGAAATTATCAAACCACTTTTTAATGTTTGATAATCTTTTGCTGCATATACTCTTTGCCAATTTCCTTGATGAAATAAATTAGTTGCTGCAACTGCTATAAAGAAAGTTAATCCAGCGGTATATCCTGGAACATAATTTGAACTTATTAGTTGAGGGTTTTTCTCATTAATTAAAGAAAAAGAAAAATTATCTCCTGAAGATAAACTAATAATTGAAATCAAAATAAATAATAAAACACCAATTACAATCATTTGAATATTATCAGTAAATATTGAGGCTCTTAATCCTCCATAAAGTGTATAGCTTAAGGTAGCTGCCAAGACTATTAATGCTGTAATCCATAATTCTGTTCCTGATATATAATTAATTAATACAGCAACTGCCGTTACTTCTGCGCAAAGAAAAATGAACATGTAAAAGATTGTCATTAACAAAATTAGCTTAAAAAGACTTTTGCCAAATTTCTTTCTCATAAACTCAACTAAAGAAGATCCTTTTGGAAACTCATTTCTAATTTTTTTTCCAAAATAAATTAAGAAAATCATTGGAAAAGCTGTGCCTAATGCATAACCAATAACAGCGCCTACTCCACCCCATGTTGCAGCCGCTACTGGACCAAATAAAATCCAAGCACCTAAAGCTGATGCTACAAGACTTGTGGTAAGTGAAAATAAACCGATGTTTCTATTTGCAGTTAAATAATTATTAATTCCTGTAAATTTTTTAGAATGAAGAATTCCTAAAAAAGCAAATATTAAACTAATTGCGATTACTAATATTAATGATGTTGATTGAGTTAAAAAATATGTTTTATCCATTTATCCCTTTCTGAATTACCGGACAGGTTCTTAGGGTATGATCTCAGTCTGTTAAGACACCCCTTCTTATAGTCTTTATATTATATTAATAGATATAGCTAGTGATTTAAAATTTATTTCTTAAATTATTTTTGACTCTTATGATTCATTATTTCAATCATGCATTGAGTTGCGTACGCTCTCCACTCAGATGATGTTTTGTTCTTCAGGCTATCAAGATGATTTCTGTTATTTTGAATATCATCTTTATGCTTAATATAATCAGCACCGTTTAGGTTTTTTTCCATTTCAGACAAATTAGTTTCCATTGCCTTTATCCATTCGTTTCCAAGCTCAACACATTTTTGATCATCTTTTTCATCACAAATTTGTTTAAAAAAATTAAAGATAACATCATCAGTATTTACTGAAGTATTCATTAATTATTGTTTACAGGTACCAATAGACTCTGGGCCACAAGTTTGACCATTGGTCCACGTTGCTCCAGTTAAATTAGCTCCATCAAAATTAGCATTGGTGATGTTAGAAGAGGTAAAGTTAGCCTCCATTAAATTAGAGTTTTGAAAATTTGCTTCGATTAAGGTTGCTCCCATAAAATCAACTCTAGTTAAGTTGGCTCCAGTAAAATTAGTTTTTTCAAAATTTGCGCCAATAGAAACAGATTCATAAAGGTTGGCTCTAACAAAGGTAGACTCTGGAAAAGTTCCAAACGATAGATTTGAAGTCATCATTATACTTTTATCAAAGTTTACTTGAATAAAACTTGCAAAAGAAAGATTTGAATTTGGAAGATAACTTCCTTGTAAATCTTGTGAGTCTGAAAATCTACAATTAGAATAATCAACACCTTCTGTTAAAGGATCGTCACATGCAGCATTTGAATTTGTGAAAAATAATAAACTAAATAAAGCAAGTAGGATTATTTTTTTCATAAGCAAAGTTAGCAAAAAAAATATGTCAAAACAATGAAGGTTTAAAATTTAATATTAATTTAACAATGTAATTTATTGATATTTTGCAGTATAAAAATCAACTAATGAAAGAATATAACATTGCTTCAATAGCTGGTGACGGGATTGGTAAAGAGGTGTTACCTGAAGGCTTAAAAGTTTTAAAAGACGCTGCTTTAAAACATCAATTTAAAATAAATTTTACAGAATATGATTTTGCTTCTTGTGATTATTACGAGAAACATGGAAAAATGCTTCCTGATGATTGGAAAGAAAAATTAGGAAAACATGATGCTATATTTTTTGGAGCAGTCGGTATGCCAGATAGAGTACCAGATCATATTTCTTTATGGGGATCCTTACTTCAATTTAGAAGAGAATTTGATCAATACATAAATCTTAGACCTGTAAAACTTTTTCCAGGTATTAATCCTCCTCTAGCCAATAAAAAACCTGGTGATATTGATATGTTGATTGTTAGAGAAAATACAGAGGGAGAATATTCTACTGTGGGCGGAAGGATGTATAAAAATACCGATAGAGAAATTGCAATTCAGGAAACTATCATGTCGGCACATGGAATAGACAGAGTTCAAAAATTTGCCTTTGAATTAGCTAAGCAACGAAAAAGAAAAAAATTAACAAATGCAACAAAATCAAACGGAATTTCAATTACTATGCCTTTTTGGGATGAACGATTTAATGAAATGAAAAAAAACTATCCTGAAATTGAAACAGATCAATTTCATATTGATATTTTAGTTGCTAGATTTGTTCTTAATCCTGAGTGGTTTGATGTTGTAGTAGCATCGAATTTATTTGGAGATATTCTTTCAGACTTAGGGCCTGCTTGCACAGGAACAATTGGAATTGCTCCCTCTGGAAATATTAATCCAGAAAATAAATTTCCATCTTTGTTTGAACCAGTTCACGGTTCTGCCCCTGATATTGCAGGAAAAGGAATTGCTAACCCTGTAGGACAAATTTGGTCTGGAGCAATGATGCTAGATTATTTAGGAGAAAAAGAAGCATCTAATTCAATAGTTGAAGCAATTAAAAAATCTTTAAGCGATAAAAGTAACAGAACTAAAGATTTAGGAGGTGGTGCTGATACTATTAAATCTTCTTATTCGATTTTAGCTAATCTTTAAATTTTAATTTTCTTTCCAGTTTTTGCACTTTTTGTTATAGCGGCAAAAATTTTAAGAGAGATTAAACCATCATTACCATTAACTTTTGGTTTAGTCTTTTTTGTTACAACATCAGCAAAATGATCAATTTGATTTACTAATGTATTGTCATCTTTTTTGTTTTTATCTTCATTAACAAAAATTTTGTTCCACCAACTTCTTTCTTTTTTATAAAACCAATATTTAAGATTGGGAAACTGTAAAGAACCTTTAGTGCCTCCAATCATATAAGCAGATTGGTTGGTAATTGGGTATGCAGGATTTTCTCCAGCAGTTAATTCATAACTCCACGGTGCAACAATTGTATCTGACAAATTAAGTGTGCAAAGCGCTCCTGAACTAAAGATCAAGCTTATTGTGGCTGTATCCTCTACTTCAAATTTTCTAGTTTTATTTGTTGTAAATGCTTGCACATATTTTATTGAACCCAATAAATAACAAATCATATCAATGTCATGTACCAAATTAATACCTAAAGGCCCTCCACCTTTCCTAACTCTCCATTTTTCATTGTAATAAGCTTTGTGTTTGTACAACCAACACAAAACATTTGCGGAAACAATGTTGCCCAATTTACCTTCGCTAATAATGTCTTTTACTTTAGAGACTATAGAATTATGCCGACGATGATATCCAATCAATAATGGTGTCTTATTCTTATTAGCACTACTTATAATTTTTTTTGCAGATTGAATATTATCTGAAATAGGTTTTTCTAACAGAACAGGTATTTTATTTTTTAAAAAACTTACTGTATGTTTTTCATGCAATTGATTGGGAGTAGCAACTATTACAGCATCTAGTTTTTTTGAATTTAAAAGCTCTAATACATTAGAATATAGTGGGATTTTATATTTTTTTGATAAATTTTTAGCGTTATTACTAATGTCTACTATTGAATGAAGATTTGCTTTCTTTGATTTTTGAATAGCTTTAATGTGTTGTAAGCCCATTAAACCTGTTCCAACTATAGAGATATTAATTTTCTTAATCATAAATTAATTAATTTTAATTTTTGTAAAGCATGTATACCTTTTATTAGGTTTAATTAAAGTACTAGGAAAATTTTTTTTGTTAGGAGCATCAGGAAAATATTGTGTTTCTAAACAAATACCATGATAGGGAAATAATTTTTTTTTGTAATTTAGATTTTGTGCTGAATAAAGTTGAACACCGGGTAAATTTGAAAAAAAATCAACTTGAATATTAGTATTATTATTTTTTATAGTTCCAACATAATTTCTAATATTTTTCTTTACAACAAAAGTGTTATCAAAACCTTTAAATTTAATATTAAGCTTTTTATTTTTAAAATAATCTAATTTTTTTCTAATGTTTTCAAAATTCGAAAAATTATAAATAGATTTTTTTACATTTTTAAATCTACCAGTTGGAATTAAATTTTTATTTATTTGAAGATATTTATATGAGTTTAATTTTAACTCATGACTATAAATCATATTTTTTTTATTTTTTTCTAAGTTCCAATAACTATGATTAGTTAAATTAACATGAGTGCTTTTATTGGATTTATATTCATATTTTATAAATAGATGTTTATTTATTAATTGATAAGCACAATTGACAACAAGATCTCCCGGAAAGCCTTGATCTTCATTTGCTGAATGAAGTTGATATACTATTTTATCTTTTGTTTGATTTAATTTTTTCCATGGGAGAAATGAGAAACCAAATTTACCACCATGCAGTATATTTTTTCCCTCATTTGCATTTAAATTAAATTTTTTATTACCTATCTTAAATTTTGCATTGGAAATTCTACCCGCATATCTTCCACAAGTAGATCCAACACTTGGATGTTTATACCGATAGTTTTGTTTTGATCCTAAGTTTAAAATTAAATTTATTTTCTTTTTCTTGTGATAAACTTCAAAAAGACTGGCGCCGTAATTAAGAGTTTGAACTCTTAGAAATTTATTTTGAATTATAGAACTTTCAACTTTCACCTAGATCAAGTTATACCACCATCAACAATAAAGCTTTGTTTTGTACATCCAGATGATTGATCTGATGCTAAAAACATTACCATTTGTGCAACATCATTAGGTTTTAATTGTCTTTTTAAAGCCTGGCTATCTAAAATAAGCTTTTTGTACTTTGGTGTTAACCAATGTTTTATTTGTCTTTCAGTAGCTATAGATCCAGGAACTACTGAATTTGTTCTGATATTATATTTTCCATACTCTTGTGCAAAAGATCTAGTTAAACCTACTACTGCAGATTTTGCAGTTTCATAAACAACTTTATCACCTTCACCTAGCATCCACGAAACTGAACTTAAATTTACAATCGATCCAGATTTTATTTTTTTCATAGATTTAACTACTGCTTTAGCTGCAAAAAAATAGTGCTTTAAGTTTATTGCCATTCTATTTTCCCAATATTTTTCATCTACTTGATCTGTTGTATGTCTATCATCATTGGCTGCATTATTTACTAAAGCATGAATTGGACCTTTTTTTGCAATAATATTTTTAATTGTTTTTTCTAATTTATTGATATCTAACAAATTACATTCAATGAATGTTGGTATTCTAAATTTATTTTTTTTGATTTTGTTTAAAAGCTTTTTTGTTTCTTTTAGATCAATGTCTACAAAATAAACTTCACTCCCTTGTTCACAAAAATGTTCAACTATCGAACCACCTATGCCTGAACCACCACCAGTTATAAATACTCTTTTATTTTTTAAATCAGAATATTTAACCTTCATCTTATATTCTCTCCTCAGTTTGAGCATCAAATAATGATGTTTGAGTTAAATCAAAATATAATTTTGTTTCTTTTGCTAATTCAATTTTAATTGTTGAAGGAAATTTGGCTAAGATTTCTTGATTAGCATAATCAAAGGTCATTATCTGTTCATGACCGATATACTCGCTTAAATCCGCTCTTAAAGTAACTTCAAAATCACTTTCATTAGATTTTTTAAAATAAATATGCTCTGGTCTTATACCAAAGAAAACTTCTTTATTATTTAAATTAGATTTATCTTTAAATCCATATCCTTTTACTGGAATTTCAAAATTAGATCCGCTTGCTGTAAAAGATATTTCACCCGAGCTTTCTTTTAAACTTCCTTTAATTAAATTCATAGATGGTGATCCAATAAAGTCAGCTACAAAAGTATTGCTTGGTTTGTTGTAAATGTTTTCAGGTGTATCATTTTGTTGAATAACGCCATGATTCATAATTGCAATTCTTGTTCCTAAACTCATTGCTTCAGTTTGATCGTGAGTTACGTATACAACTGTTGTTTTTAATTGTTGGTGAAGTTTTTTAATTTCTCTTCTCATTTCAACTCTTAATTTTGCATCTAAGTTAGACAAAGGTTCATCAAATAAAAATATTCTAGGTTCTCTTACTAATGCTCTTCCAATAGCAACTCTTTGTCTTTGTCCTCCAGACAATTGAGATGGTTTTCTCTCTAACAATTGATCAACTTGTAAAAATTTAGATACCTTCTCTAGCTGTTGTTCAATTTTTTCTTTTGAAGTCTTTGCTTGTTTCAGACCAAAAATCATATTCTCTCTTACATTCATTGAAGGATATAAAGCGTATGATTGGAAGACCATTGCAATATTTCTGTCTTTTGGCTCTACTTTACTGACATTATAATCATCAATAAAAACGTTACCTTCATTGATTGTCTCTAACCCTGCAATAATGTTTAGTAATGTAGATTTACCACATCCTGAAGGACCTAATAAAACTAAAAAATTTCCCTCATCTATCTCTAAATTAATTTTTCTTAATACTTCTGTAGACCCAAAATTTTTTGATAGATCTTCAATTTTTAATGTTTTCATTGTTATCCTTTCACTGCTCCTGAAGTTAATCCTCTAATAAAATATTTACCTGCTAAAACATACACAATAAGTGTTGGTACTCCTGCTATGATTGCTGACGCCATATCAACATTGTATTCTTTAACACTTGTACTAGATAAAACCATGTTATTCAAAGCAACTTGAATTGGTGCTGCCTCACCAAATGAAAAAGTTGATCCAAACAAAAAGTCATTCCAAATTTGAGTAAACTGCCAAATAACTGTTACAACAATTATTGGTGCTGATATTGGAAGTAAAATTTTGAAAAATATTTTAAAGAAACCTGCTCCATCAATCCTTGCAGCTTTTACCAATTCTGTAGGGACTGATACGTAGTAATTTCTAAAAAACAAAGTGGTAAATGGAATTCCATAAACGGTATGAACCAAAACTAATCCAACAATAGAATTAGATATTCCTAATGCTCCTAAAGTCCTAGCCATTGGAAGTAATATTGCTTGAAAAGGTATAAAACATCCAAACAATAAAAATAAAAAAACCCAACTATCTCCTTTAAATCTCCACTTAGTTAAAACATATCCTGTCATTGCTCCTATTAAGGTAGAAAAAAATACTGCAGGTACAACCATCTTAATTGAATTCCAAAAATATGGTCTTAAAAAAGTATCACCAGCTCCATACCCTCTTCCTCCCCAAGCAACTGCCCAAGAGTCAAAATTTAATCCACTCGGCCAAGATAAAAGTGTTCCTTGACGAATTTCTTCCATTGTTTTTAATGAGGTAACAACCATTACATACAAAGGAAAAATAAAATAAGAAGCAAATAGAATTAAAACAAAATACAAAAACCATCTTAAAAACATATTTGTATATTTCGATTTTTGCTCAAGCTGCTGATAAGAAGATGATTTTAAATTATCTTGCATTTTCTCTCCTTAGTTCTGAATATAAATACGGAATGATGACTGCAGCTACAGCCATAAACATCATCATCGCACTTGCTGCAGATAATCCAACTTGACTTTTGTGAAATGCTGCTTGTGTCATAAATAAAGCAGGCATCGTGGTAGAGATACCTGGGCCACCTTGGGTTAAAGCAACAATCAAATCATAACTTTTAATTGAGATATGAATTAAAATTACAAAACTTGTGAAAAATACTGGTCTCATCATTGGTAGCAATATTCTCCAGTAAACTGTAAACAAACCAGCACCATCAATTTTTGCAGCTTTGACGATTTCATCCTCAACTGATCTTAATCCTGCTAAAAATAAAGCCATGACAAATCCTGCCGATTGCCAAACACCTGCTATCACTATGGTGTAAATTGCCATTTCCCTATTAACCAGCCAATCAAAAGTAAAGTTCTCAAAACCCCAATCAATAAACATTTTTTGAATACCAAGAGTTGGGTTTAAAATCCATTTCCAAGCAGTACCTGTTACGATAAATGATAAAGCCATTGGGTATAAATAAATTGTTCTTAAAACACCTTCTGCTCTTATTTTTTGATCTAGAAAGATTGCTAAAATTATCCCAATCACAATGCAAAAAATTAAAAATAAAGCAGTAAAAACAAGCAAATTATCTACTGATATAAGCCATTTTCGGGATGCCCATAACTTTTCATACTGACCAAAACCCCACAATTCATATTTGGGTAAAATTTTAGAATTAGTAAAAGATATATATAAAGTCCAAAGCACAAAACCATATACAAACCAACCTATTAATCCAACAGCAGGAGCCATTACAATTTTAGGTAAATTTTTTTCTAACCACTTGAACATTATAAAAATTTTTAATTTAAGATTTAAAAAAGGCCACTTAATCAAAAGTGGCCTTTTAATTTTTATGAACTACATATTAGCTAAAACTGAGTCAGCTAAAGCGTTAGCAGCATCTACAGATGACATGTCAGAGTTAAAGTGCTCTGTGATGATATCTTGTAGGGCAGCTTTCATAGTATTACCTTGAGCCATACCATGAGCAAAACTTGGAACTAATCCACCTTTTGCACCAGCAGTTTTAATATCTGCGTTAGATGTTTTTGCACATTTATCAAATTCATCCATTGATACGTCTAAACGAGCCGGGATAGAACCTTTGTATAGGTTGAAAACTTTTTGGAAGTTTTTACCCATCATAAGCTTAGCTAGTAACTTTTGACCAGCTTGTTTATCTGGATCGCTAGATTTGTAAAAGATAAAACTATCTACGTTATATAAGTATCCATTGTTTGAAGGAGTAGCAGCACAGTAGTAATCTACACCTGGAACTTTTCCAGCAGCTGTAAATTCACCTTTTGCCCAGTCACCCATAATTTGGAAACCAGCTTTTCCTTCAATAACCATACCAGTAGCAACGTTCCAGTCTCTTCCTGGGCTACCTTCATCTGTAAAGCCTTTAAGCTTTCTCATTTGGTCAAATACTTTAACTGTTGTTTCGCTTCTTAAACAACTTTCTTTAAGATCTACATAACAATTTTTGTAGTAGTTATTTCCACCAAGACCCATAGCAACTGCTTCAAATACTGTAGCATCTTGCCAAGCTTGTCCACCGTGTGCAAATGGAATAATACCAGCAGCTTGTAATTTTTCAGCAGCAGCATTTAACTCATCCCAAGTAGTTGGAACTGAAATACCGTTTGCATCAAATACAGCTTTGTTTGCCCACATCCAGTCAATTCTGTGAATGTTTACTGGAGCAGCACAATAAGGTCCGCTGTTATTTTCACACTTGTGAATAGCTGCAATCATTGGATCTAATAAATTGTCCCAACCTTCTGCTTTAGCAACTTCATCTATGTTATATGGAGCTACAACACCTTCTTGGTCATACTCTTGAATTGTAGGTCCTTTAATTTGTGATGCTGATGGAGGATCTCCAGCAACGATTCTTGCTTTTAGTGCAACGTTAGCAGCGTCTCCACCACCACCTGTTACAGGCATGTCCATCCATTCACCGCCGTTTGCAGCGAAATCATCTTTTAAAACTTTAAGTGCAGCAGCCTCACCACCAGACGTCCACCAGTGCAATACCTCAATCTTAGGTCCTGCAATTGATGAAGTAGATGTGAACGCTAATGTAATTAAAGCGATTATTAGTTTTTTCATCTTCTCTTCCTCTTTGTTAATTAACGATTTTTATATTTGAAACTATAAGTAGATTAAGGGTTAATTGATAATTAAAAAATAAATTACAATTTTGAGTTGTAATTGTTTTTTTAAAAAATTAATTAATTTTTTCTTAACTTCGAAATATTTTAGATTTTCAAATTTCAACTAAAAGTTGAAATATTAATATGTCGCGCTTCTACCGAGTCTTGCAGCACCTCTTACACCACTAGCATCTCCGTATCTAGGTTTTAAAAAAACACCTTCATATTCTCTACCAATAACAAATTTTCTAACCAATGAGTCTATTTCATGTAAAAAATCAATTTCGTTTGAAACTCCACCTCCAAAAACAAAAGCATCAGGATCTAAAATATTTATGATGCTTGAGAGAGACATTGCTAAATTTACTTTAAAATCATCTATAAATCTTTCAGCGTCTAAATCGTGTTTTCGATTTAATTCAAAAATTTCATTTGTTTTTAAATTTTTTCCGTAAAGTTTATTAAATCTTTTTGCTAATCCTAAGCCAGACAAAAAACTCTCAATCTCTGCTTCTCTGGCATTACTTGAGTCGAAATTTTCTTTTTTTGCTGCAAAATAAGGGATTTGATTATGACCCCATTCACCTGCAACACCATTAGGTCCGCTTACTATTTTTTTATCGATAACTAACCCACCTCCAACTCCAGACCCTAAAATGATACCATAAACAATTTTGTAATGTTTACCTGATCCATCTATAGCTTCAGATAAAGCAAAACAATTAGCATCATTTTCACAAAACACTTCTTTTCCAAGTGCTTTACGTAAATCATTTTGAAAAGGTTTTTTTTCTAACCAATTAATATTAGGAGCATTTTTTACTAATCCTGTTTGAGGAGAATGAACCCCTGGATGACAAACTCCAATTGGTAGCTCTTGTTTGAATTCTTTCTCAAGTTTATTGTGTATATCTCTAATTGCAGTAATAATTTGAGTATAATCTTTAGGGCATTGTATTCTTGATCTGTGTTTTTCTTGACCATCTTTTTCAAGTACAACACTTTCTATTTTTGTTGCGCCTACATCAAAACCCACTTGCATAATTAATACGTAGCTCTTCCACCGCTTAAATCAAATACTGCCGCAGTTGAAAAAGAGTTTTCTTCACTAGCTAACCAGGTTACTAATGATGCTAATTCCTCAACTTTTGCAAATTTATTTCTAGGAATTTTTGATAGCATATAATTAATATGTTCCTCTGTCATTTGATCAAAAATTCTAGTTTTAGCTGCTGCTGGTGTTACGCAATTTACAGCTATATTTTTTTGCGCAAGCTCTTTGCCTAGAGATTTTGTTAAACCAATAACTCCTGCCTTAGATGTGCTGTATGCACTTGCATTTGGATTACCTTCTTTTCCAGCAATTGATGCAATATTAACTATTCTTCCATAATCATTTTTTAACATAAATGGAACAACTGCTTTACAACAATAGAAGACAGAGTTTAAATTTAAATTCATTACTTTTTTCCATTCCTCTAAAGGATATTCGGCGACTGTAGTGTTCATGCCAGCAATGCCTGCGTTATTAACAAAAATATCTATTTTTCCATATTTTTTTTCTACTTCTTCTAAATTTTTATTTACTATTTCAAAATTAGTTACGTCTACGATTTGATAACTAAGGTGTTCTGATTTTACTTTATCAATCGCCTCTTTAGCTGCATTTTCATCAATGTCCCAAATCACAACTTTTGCACCTGCTTCGATAAATCTTTCAGTTATTGCTAAGCCAAATCCTTGAGCTCCACCTGTAACAACTGCCACTCTTTTATTTAGATCATACTTAATCATTATTTCTTTCTAAATTTTCTTGATCTTATTAAAGGAAAAGCCAAAGCAATTAAAGACAAAATAAAGAATGTTAAAGCAATTGGTCTTGTAAAAAACATCAACCAATTACCATCAAATATAACCAGAGATTGTCTTAAAGTTCCTTCAACTAACTCACCCAAAATTAATCCAATAATAACTGGAACAACTGAAAAACCATATCTTCTCATGAAAAAACCTAGCACTCCAAAAAATAACATTATCCAAACATCTATTATGGATTGATTTAAAGAATAAGTTCCACATACTGAAACTGCGAATATCATTGGCCATAAGATTTTATTAGGTACTAAAGTTATTCTTGCAAATATTTTTGCTCCAAAAAATCCAAAAATAAAAAAGAGGATATTAGCTATTAGCATGGCGCCAAATATTCCATATAAGAAATCTGGTTGCTCTCTAAACAAATCTGGCCCAGGTCTAACACCATGAATAATTAATCCCGTAAGTATAACGGCTGTTGTTGCGCTACCAGGAATACCAAGTGCTAAAGTTGGAACCATAGCGCCACCTGTTGCTGCATTATTTGCCGCTTCTGCTCCTGCAATTCCTTCTATTGATCCTTTTCCAAATTCTTCTGGATTTTTTGAGAATCTCTTCGCCTCAGAATAACCAATTAAAGAAGCAACTGTTCCACCTTCTGCAGGTAGTACTCCAATAAATGATCCAATCCCACTTGATCGCAATATTGTTTTCCATGTTTTTTTATAATCATCTTTACTTGGTAATTTAATTGCTTTTAAAGCAATCCTGTTAAAAACTTGATTTATTAATGTTGATTGAGTCAGCATCTCACTCATTGCGAAGAGCCCAACTACTACCGGTATAAAACCTATTCCTTCAGTCAATTCATTGATCCCAAATGTAAAACGATCAATTGAAGTCATAAAATCTTTACCGACAGTAGAAATCAATATTCCAAATGCACCAGCAATTAAGTTTTTAATTGGACTCCCCTCACCTATAGAAGCAAGCATCGTTAAACCAAATATTGCTAAAGCAAAATATTCTGGTTGACCAAATTCATATGCAAGTTGTGCCAATATAGGAGCAAAAAAAACTAATATAACAACACTGAAAATACCTCCAACAGTACTTGATACTGTTGCCATACCCAAAGCTCTTCCTGCTTCACCTTTTTGAGCTAAAGGATAACCATCTAAACAAGTTGCTGCTGCTGCTGGTGTTCCAGGGGTATTAATAAGTACAGCTGTTATTGCGCCACCATAAGTTCCTGCACAATAGATGGAAGTTAATAAAACAATTGCAGATAATGGATCTAGAGTCATTGTAAAAGGTAAGATCAATGCTCCACCTGTTGTCGGTCCTAAACCAGGTAAAACTCCTAATATTAAACCAAATAATGTTCCAAAAAATAAAACTAATAACAGTTTAGAACTAAAGAGTGGTGCCAGCATTAATAATAAATTGTCCATCTAGCTATAGTAAATGTTGGTAATTATTCCTGGAGGAAATCTTAAACCTAAAATTGTCTCAAAAAAAACGAAAACAATGATTGGAAAAATAATTCCAACCAATAATAAATAAAATAATCTTTTTTCACCCCAATAGTAAGCTACAAAAATTGATAAGGCCGATATAGCTAAAAAGAAATCTAAAGTTTTGGAAACTATTACAAATAAAACAAAACTAAACACTGTTAAAAAAAATGATCTAGGTAATTTTTTTTCAATTTTCCAAGGATTTTTAGTTGCTAAATAATAAACAATTAATGTCATAGCAATTATCAAAATTAATAATGCTTTTGGAAATGTTGCTGGCTGAATTCCTCTATTTAAAATTGGAGGAACTATATCGAATGTAAAAGTTGTTATAAGTAAAACTACTGATACAAAAATAATTACAAATGAAACCTTAAATTCATCCTTAAAAAAAAAGGGCAAACTTTTGTTTGCCCTTTTTGATTTTTGTACATTTTTCATATTTAAATGTACTTTTAATTAGATTAATTAATGTAACCTAAAGCTTTAAGCTGAGCAGTCATTTCTGTAAGCATTTCTTCCATTTGCTTACCCCACTCGTCAGCACCAACTACACTTGTCTCATCAAGACCAATTTCTGTTAAGAAATTTTTGTAGTAATTGTGGCTCATAGCTTTCATCATTCCAGCTTCTAATTGTTTTACTCTGTCTGCTGGAGCACCTTTTTTAGTTACAAATCCTCTAACAGTAGATAAAGAAACAGGTATACCTAATTCTTTAGCTGTTGGAGAATCTCCAATTTTAGCCATTCTTTCATTTGCTAATACAACTGATACACAAAGTTTACCTTCGTTTATTTCAGTTAATGCTTCGCCTAAGTTTAAAACACCCACATCAATATCTCCTTTGATAAGGTTAGTTTTAATTGGCGCAACACCTTTGTAAGCAACGATAGTTGGATCTTTTAATCCACCTTTTTTTGTAAATGCAATTGCACTAACATCATCAATACCACCAGTATGAGTAGTTCCGTATTTTAGTGATTTTGATTTTTGTGTGCTAATAAATTTTTTAGCATCTTTGATGTCTGCTTTACAGTTAACAACAAACAATTGAGGATCATCAGTTCCTCTTGCAAGTGGTTGCATATCACTTAACTTAACTTTAGTTTTACCTAAAGCCATAGATACAGCATGACCTGTAGTCCAAGTTAAAGTGTGGTTACCATCAGCTGGTAAAGACATCATGTAGTCCATAGATGTTGCTCCACCGCCACCTTTTTTGTTTACTAATTGCATATCCTGCTTAAGAACTCTTCTTGCTCTTAATAACATCATTCTAGTAGTAACGTCAGTTCCACCACCAAAACCAGCGTGAGTAATTGCTTGTATTGGATGACCGTCAGCTTTAGCTGAAGTGATCATTAATGGAAGAGCTACAACAAAAAATTCAGTTACTAGGAAAGCAGCTGCTAAAAATAGTTTAAAGCTTTTTTTCATTATTTCCCTCTTTCGTTAATTTATATTTAATAATTTAAACATAATCTGATACAAGACGTAAAGAAAAAAATGGCTCAAAATAAATCTAACATTGCTTTACTGCTAGGTGATCCTGCTGGCATAGGTCCAGAATTAATTTCAAAACTTTTAAATGACGAAATGACTAACAAAGCTAACATCGTCATCATTGGTGAAAAGCAAGTATTTGAAAGTGGAAATAATATTGCTGGAATCGCACATAAAATAGATGTTGTTGAAAATTTTGATGAAATTGATTTTAATAAAGCAAATAGATTTCTATTAGATATTTCTAAAGGAAAAAATTATAAATATAAATTAGCTGAACCATCAAAAGAGTCTGGTGAAAGTGTATTGGAAGCTTTAGATTTAGCTTTAACTCTTGCTAAAGAAAAAAAAATTGATGCAATTAATTTTGCGCCAATGAATAAAACAAGTTTAAAACTTGGAGGAAATAAACACTCAGATGAATTGCAATTAATGGCAGAAAAACTTGGAGTAAATAGTTTCTGTTGTGAGTTTAATGTTATAGATAATTTTTGGACAGCAAGAGTAACTTCGCATATTCCAATAAAAGAAGTTGCTCAACATATTACAAAAGAAAACATCATGAAGCCTATAAAATTAATTAATGAAGTTATGGAGCTAAACGGTGTAAAGAAACCTCGAATTGCTATTCAAGCACTTAATCCCCATGCAGAGTTTGGTACAGAAGAAAAAGATGAAATTATACCTGCAATAGAGGAGGCAAAAAAACTTGGTTACAACGTTGATGGTCCTTTGCCTTGTGATACATCATTCGTAGTGGCATATAAAAATAAAAATCATGATTGTATGGTAGGTATGTATCATGATGCACTTCAATCTGGTCTTAAAGCGTTTGGTTTTGATAGAGGAGTAACAGTTCAAGGTGGATTAACTGTACCAGTAACAACTACTGCTCATGGTTCTGCATTTGCTATTGCAGGAAAAAATGAGGCAAACTTGGCTCCAATTTTAAATTCATTTAAGATTGCATTATCAATGGCTGAAAACAAAAACAAATCAATAAATTAAAAACTCAATTTTTATTAATTTAATATTTTTTTTATTTCTTTAAGAGTAAAAGCTTTTGGTTTTTTACAGCTTGTTTGAATTAATTGTAGTTTATTGGTTTTACAAGCTTTCATTGTTGATTGAATAATATCTAAAACATGTAAAGATAATTCCCCATTACATTTGTTTAGTTTTTTATTTTCAATTGAATAGGCCATTTCTGCAAGACCTGCTCCTCTATAATTTGCATTGGTTGGTGACTCGTTTGCTCTAGAACTTTGTGTTCTAATATTAATTTTTCCTAATGGCATTTTATTAGTTTTGTATTCTTTCCAAGGATCCCCTAACTTTTTACAAATATAAACTGAGCCTCCAAACATATTTGGATCTGGCACAATCATAGAGCCTTTATCTCCATATAACTCAATATGATTTCTTTGATGAGCGATTACATCAAATGACAAGGTTAATCTAATAATTGTTCCATTCTCAAATGTAATGGTTGATAAATATGTTGTTGGACACTCAACTTTGAATGTTTTATTTTTTCTTGGGCCTATCCCAATAGTTCTTCTTTTAACTCCATTTACTATGCTTCCAGTAACTTTTTTTGCTGGTCCTAATAAATTCACTAAAGCTGTTAAATAATAAGGACCCATGTCAATTACTGGACCTCCCTCTTTTTTTGAAAACCATGGTTCAGGGTTTGGATGATAAGATTGTACTCCAGGAAAAGCAAAAATAGCATTACCTAAATTTATTTTTCCAATTATTTTTTTATCTACTAATTCTTTTGATTTTTGAATACCACCACCTAAAAATGTATCTGGTGCATTGCCAATATAAAGTTTATTCTTTTTTGCTATTTTAAGTAGATCTTTTCCATCTTTAAAATTAATAGCTAATGGTTTTTCTGAATAAACATGTTTATTATTTAGTAAAGCTTGCTTTGCAACTTGATAATGCGCTTTAGGAATGGTTAAATTTAAAATTATTTCAACCTCTTTATCTTTTAATAAATCTCTTACACTTAAAGCTTGGATTTTGTAAATCTTCGCACACTTAAGAGCGTTGTTATGATTGATATCTGCACACTTTACAATTTTGATATTATTAAAATATTTTTCAGCTCTAAAATAAGTTTCAGAAATATGACCACACCCTATGAGACCAACTTTAAATACTTTGTTCATGCAGGTTTATACACCTTGTCTTTGTTTGCCTTTTCCTTCTTTGTAAAGTTTTAAAGCTTCTTCGTTTTCTTTAGTAGTCGGAATTTCTAGTGTAGGGCTATCCCAAAAAGCTGATCCCTCAACCCATTTGTAAGCATGGGTTTTTATTGAAATAACGTATGTTACATCGGATGCTTTTGCTCTCTTAAATGCAGCTTCAAGATCTGAAATTGAATTAACATGTTCAGATTTAGCTCCCATACTTTCTGCATGTTTTGCAAAATCTACATCAACTAATCCAGGAGTATTAGAGCTCTTTAATAAGTTATTATATTCTTTACCGCCCTTAAATAATTGAAGTCGATTGATAACTGCAAACCCACCGTTGTCACAAACTATTATTATCAATTTGTTTTTTGTAATAACTGATGAATAAATATCTGTGTTATTTAATAAATAAGAACCATCTCCTACAAAAGAAATTACTTCTTTATCAGGATTAGCCATTTTTATTCCAAGCGCTCCAGAAATTTCATAACTCATACAACTAAAGCCCCACTCTGTTTCATGAGTATTTAATTCTCTAGGTCTCCAAACTTGAACAACTTCACCCACTAAACCTCCTGCTGCAGTAACTGCAATATCTGTTGGGTCAGAGTTTCTATAAATTGCACCAATTACCTGAACATAACTTGGAACTTCTTGATTTGTCGGCGCACTCTCTTTATCTATATGTTCATTCCAAGATTTGAGTTCAGTTTGAGATTTTTTATTCCATTCTTCTCCAGCTTTCCAACTACCTAGAGCTTGTGATAGCTCAGTTAATGAAACTTTAGCGTCTCCAATTACAGCTTGCGCTAAATGTTTGTTAGCATCAAATCTTGATACATTTATTGAAACTAGTTTAAAATTTTCGTTTTCAAAATTTGCCCATGAACCAGTTGTAAAATCTGCAAGTTTAGTTCCAACCGCAATTGCTAAATCTGTTTCTTTTGCTAATGTATTTGTATTTTTTCCACCTAAACCACCGATCTGGCCTGCAAAATGAGAGTGATCTCTTTTCATTGTAGAATATCCCATTACAGTTTGAGTTACTGGTATGTTGTGTTTAGTTGCAAACTGACTCAACTCATCCATTGCATTTGAGTAAAAAACTCCACCACCAGAAATTATAATTGGATTTTTTGATGACTTAATTTTTTCTGCTGCCTCTTTAATTTGAAATTCATCTGGTCTTGGTCTTCTAATCGCATGTACTCTTTCTTTAAAAAATTCTTCAGGGTAATCAAAGGTTTGACCTTGTATATCTTGACTTAAAGCTATACATGCGGGACCGCAATCCGCAGGATCTAACATTGTTTGAACTGCTGCTGGAAATGATTGAATAATCTGTTCTGGTCTAGTTATTCGATCAAAATATCTTGTTACAGGTTTAAATGCATCATTGGCTGTTATTCCTGGATTATTAAAATGCTCAACTTGTTGTAATACTGGATCTGGCATTCTATTTGCATAAGTGTCTCCAGGTAAAAATAAAATTGGCAACCTGTTACTCATAGCAACTGCTGCAGCTGTCACCATATTTGTTGCTCCAGGTCCAACAGAGGATGTTGCTATAAAAATTTGCTGTCTTCTTTTAGCTCTTGCATAACCAATTCCAGTAAGAGCCATATTTTGTTCATGGTGTCCTCTGTAAGTTGGAAGATCTTTTTGATTTTCTTCTAGTGCTTGACCTAAACAAGCTACATTACCATGTCCAAAAATTCCAAAGACACCTGGAAATAAAGGTTCTTTTTTACCATTAATTAATATTTTTTGAGCAATTAAATATTTTACAATTGCATGAGCACAAGTAAGGGTAATTTTCTTCATAAATATGTTTATCTTTTAATATGTATAGTGTTTATATATAATTCTATTTATAAATTAAAAAACCTAATTAAGTAAACTTAAAAATAAATTCTATGTACGAAAAATTTGGACAATTCATTGATGGTAAATGGCAACAAGCTGAAAAAAAAGAAACTTATGATGTAATCAACCCTGCAACTGAAGAAGTAATTGGAAAAGCATCTAAAGCTTCATCTATTGAGGTGCAAAAAGCATTAAAGTCAGCAGAAAAAGGTTTAGAGATTTGGAAGAACACTGCACCATGGCAAAGAGCATACGTGCTAAGAAAAATTGCAGACATGATGAGAGAGAAAAAAGATGTTATAGCAAAATGGTTAACTCTTGAAGTTGGAAAACCTCTTGCAGAAGCAGTTGGTGAAGTTGGTGGTGGAGCCGATATTTTTGAGTGGAATGCTGAAGAAACAAAAAGAATTTATGGTCAAACTCAACAGAGTAGATTTCCAGATACAAGGGTTCATGTCTATTATCAACCCGTTGGAGTTGTTGCAGCTTTAGTTCCTTGGAATTTCCCAATAGTTTTAGCATCTAGAAAAATTTCTACCGCTTTAGCAGCGGGGTGCTCAGTAATTTGTAAGCCAGACGTAATTACTCCTGGTGCTGTAATGGAATTAGTAAACATTTGTAAAGAAGCTGGAGTACCAGATGGAGTAGTTAGTCTTTTGTCAGGTGATCCTGCTGAAATATCAAATGAATTAATGGAGTCTGATATAATTAAAAAAGTCTCAGTTACTGGATCTACTAGAGTAGGTAAAATTATTTTAAAAAAAGCAGCCGACAAAGTTCAAAGAGTTACAATGGAGTTAAGTGGACACTCTCCCTTTATTGTATGTGAAGATGTAGATATGAATAAAGTAGCTGATATAGCAATAACTGGTAAGTTCAGAAATAATGGACAAGTCTGTATTTCACCAAATAGATTTTATATCCAAGAAAATAGAAAAGATGAATTCGTTAATGCTTTTATGGAACGAGCAAAAAAATTAAAAATTGGTAACGGTATGGATAAGGGTGTGGATCTTGGACCTTTAACTACTGCTAAGAGATTGGAAGAAATAGAAAAACTAGTTGAAACTACTAAAAAAGAAGGAGCAAAAGTATTAATGGGTGGACAAAGACCTTCTGGTTTTAATAAAGGATATTATTATGAACCAACTGTTTTTGATGATGTAAAAGATAATTTTACAATAATGAAGGAAGAACCTTTTGGTCCACTAGTTCCAATATTAACTTTTAAAACCTTTGATGAAGTAATTGAAAGAGCAAATGATAACGACTTAGGTTTATGTAGTTACCTTTATACAAATTCTATGGATAAAGCTCATATTGGATCTGAAAAACTGGAGTCTGGTTGTGTTGCCGTTAATACTGGTGTTGTTGCTATTGCTGAGGCACCTTTTGGAGGAATAAAACAAACTGGTTATGGTCGTGAAGGTGGATCAGGAGCGATAAAAGATTATCTAAATGTGAAATATACTCACATGGGTTTAAAAATCTAAAAATGAGAAAAAATAAAGTTAAGGAAATGATGAAAGCAGGGAAACCTGTTATCAATGGTTGGCTTCAAATACCTAGTACTGTTTCAGCAGAAGTAATGGCTCATCAAGGATGGGATTCTCTGACAATTGATATGCAGCATGGTTTAGTTGATTATACTAATGCACTCCCAATGCTTCAAACAATTTCAACAACAGATGTAACTCCATTGGCTAGAGTAAACTGGAATGAACCAGGTCAAATAATGAAAATTCTAGATGCGGGTTGTTATGGAATTATCTGTCCAATGGTAAGTAATAAACAAGAAGCAGAAAGATTTGTTCAAGCTTGCATGTACCCTCCTCATGGTTATAGAAGTTTTGGTCCTGTCAGGGGGTTAATTTATGGTGGTTCAGATTATGCAAAACATGCAAATGATGAAATGCTTAAACTAGCAATGATAGAAACAAAAGAATCTTTAGAAAAGCTAGATGAAATTATGTCAACACCTGGCGTTGATGGAATTTATATTGGACCAGCTGATTTAAGTTTAGCAATAGGAGAAGAGCCTGGCTTTGATAGAGCAGAAAATACAAAAGCTTATTCGGAAATACTGAGAATTTTAGAACATGCAAAAAAGAATAATATTTTTGCTGGAATTCATAATGGTACACCTGAGTATGCACAAAAAATGATAAGTAAAGGTTTTAATTTTGTAACTATCGGAGCTGATCAAAGAGCATTAAGTGCAGGCGCTAAAGCAGTGGTAGAAAAAATGAAAGGTTCTTCGAAAAAAGAAGAGTCTAAAGCTTACTAGGTTAACTATTTAACTCCCTTATAAAGAATATCTCTTCTGTCAATAAATTCTTCAAAAGTTTTAATTGTAATTACTGAGGGTAAAATAAAAATAGATCTCTTGTCTCTCTCGTTTCTAATAATTCTAAAATAACCTTTTTTAATTGCTGTATCGATATAAACATTAGAGGTTAAATATGATTTCTCAATTACTTTGAGCAATTGATTTTTAGTAATTGATTTATTTTTATAATAAGCAAGCATAACCATGTGCAACATTATCCAATGTTGTGGAGTTAAGGAAAACCAATTCAGTAATTCATTAGCTAATCTTCCTTCAAAATCTCCAAGTGATATTTCTGCTAATTGAATTCTTTTTTGAGTAAGTTTTGGAATTTTTTTTTGTTCTTCAAAGTGCTTTGGATACTTGAACTGTCTTTTCATTTAAATAAATTTAAACTCATTGAGTTTTCTATTCAATACTATTTTTACTTAATAGTTCTTTATAAATGTTATTAACTCTATGTACTTCTGTTGCAGTGTTAAAATAACCTTCATATTCTATTTCTTCAGGTGTTACGTCAAAATGATAATGCCCAGCATCTCTGTCGTGTTCGTAAGAATGAAAGTGAGTATGTTCACCAGACTCTCTTAAATTTAATTCTCCTCCAGTAGGATCACCAGTCCAAAGAACAGTATAACATTGTAATTTTGGTCCAACAGGTTCATAAAATTGAAGAAAATCTTTTACACATTTCATTTGTTTTGGATCATAATACTCATGTTTAATATCTTTATAATCAGGTTGCACGTGCGATCTTATTTTTCCATTTAATACTCTAAATACTCCTGCAAGAGACAAGTGTTCATTATCTTTAATTTTTAAATTTTTTGATAAAGAAGACCTCATTGCTTGGGGCAAAGAACCTTGTTCTCCATTTCTACCTTTGATTTTTATTTTAATAACTTTTCCTTGTTTACCATCTGTGTAATAAATGTTTCCAAGTCCACCATGTTTTTTTGCAGAATACTTTTCAACAATACATTTTTTGTCTGGGCTTACTCTTGCTATTATTGACTTAGATTCATCGGTAATTAAATTTTCATTTATAACTAATTCTCCACAGTGACCATCTAAACATGACATTGCGCCTGATCCTGCACCTAAAGCATAAGATTTTTCTGATCCGATCATTTTTGAAATTTCTTCGTAATCAAATTCTGCACCAATAAAATTAGGATCATGCATATAAGGCTCTCCACCAACATCTATTATTTTTTGATTTCCACTTATTCCTTCTGATGGACAATCCCAATCTCTAAGATTAGGGCACTCTACCACTTCTGCTTCAACTTTTTTGAAATTTTCAGATAATCCTTTTCTTAATGCATCTGAAATATCTTCTAGTGAATAATCTTTAAAAGTTCCTTTTTCTATTTTTAATTGCATGATGTTAATAAGCTATAATTTATTTTGCATAATGTCTATAGATAATATATATAATTTCTATACATAAATAATTTTAAATAAGGTAACGATGATTAATAAAGATTTGAAAGTAGCTGTTCTTGGTGCAGGAGCAATGGGTTGCTTGTTTGGCGGTTTGCTTGCTGAAAAAGGTTTAAATGTAATTTTAATTGATGTTTGGAAAGAACATGTAAATGCAATTAATAAAGATGGTTTGAAAATGGATGGTCATGGTGGAGATCGTATAATCAAAGTTAAAGCCACTTCAGATCCATCCTCGTTGGATAAAGTAGATGCTGTAATAGTTATGTGTAAAGCTACAGCTTTAGAACCGGCATTAAATAGTATTAAAAATATCATTGGAGACAAAACAGTATTCATGTCTTTTCAAAATGGTATTGGTCATGAAGCAATTATTCAAGGTATTGTAGGTAATGAAAAAGTTATAGGTGGAACAACTACTCAAGCTTCAAACATTTTAGGACCAGGTCATATAATGAATCATGGTTCGTTACCATCTTGGATTGGTGAGTATGAAGGGGGAATTACTGATAGAATTAAAGAAATTGCAGATACTTTTACAGCACATAATCTTGAAATGATTGCTGCAGAAGATGTAAAGAAAAGAAAATGGATGAAACTTTTTGCTTTAACAGCAATTGGACCATTATCTGCAATTTTTGATCTTCATCATACTGATTTATACATAAACAATAAAGCAAACGAAGTATCTCGAGGTTTAGGTAAAGAAATAATTTTAGAGACGAGAGAAGTGGCGCTTGCAGATGGAGTTAATGTTTCAGAAGATGAGTGCTTATTTATGTTTAATAAAATTGTAGACTCAATGCAAACTAACAAGTCGTCTATGGCTTTTGATGTTCAATATAAGAGAAAGACTGAAATAGACTTTATTAGTGGCGCTGTTTCAAAAATAGGTAAAAAACATGGGATTAAAACACCTTTAAACGATCTGATGTATAAAATGATTAAAGTGAAAGAAGGAATGTACGGCTAAATGCTCAGTACAAATAAATTAAAAAAAATCAAAAGTAACTTTCCTGTTTTGGTTGGAGACAACGTTGTTTCAAAAAATATCTGTAATTTATTAATTAAAGAAATAAGTAACTCAAAATCATTTGATGATATGATTATGGGGGGTAGAAGCAGGATTAATAAAGGTTCTAAAAATTTTAATTTATATATTAAAAATTCAGTTAACTCTGCAAAACTTTTTAAGCTTTTTAATAGCAAGTCTTTTTATAAAAAAAATTGAAAATCTTTTTACAAAAAATTTTAAGGATGGATCGTGGTTAAATTTACATAAACCAAAATCATTTAATCCTAAAAAGTTCACTATTAAAAAAAAATTAAATTCTAGTGAATTAAAAAAAATGTTGGGTAACAATTATACTAATCCTAAAGTAAATTTAGATATAGACTTTTCAGTATCAAAGGGAGGGTATAGATTGAGACCTCATCGAGATGATATAACTAGATTATATAATTTCTTAATTTATTTAACAGACATTCCAAAAAAGAATGGTGGTTCTCTTACTATCTATAGAAAAAAAGCAAAAAAAAATTTAAGAAAAAGTTTTAGAAGATTTCCAAAAATAACTGAGCTTGAAATAGTCAAATCTTTTACACCCAAAAAAGGAACAGTTGTTTTTTTCCAATCTACTCCAAATTCCTACCATGGAGTTAAGCGATTTATAGAGAAAAATTGCCCAAAGCGTTTTTTTATTTATGGAAGTTATGCATTAAATAAACCAGTTATATGGAATTACAAAGGTATCTCATATTATCCTCATATAATTAGTACAAAAAAAAGAATGTTAACCTCTTTTCATGATGCGAACTATTTAACCACAGCACCAAAACATTGAAATATTGTGAATGATAAAATAAATTTTAATGATGACAAATAGTCTTCAAAAAAAATTACATGAGAATGGGTACTTGATTGTTAAAAATGTACTTAACTTTAGAAGAGACTTAAAACCAATTCTAAATGATATGGAATTTGTTATGGATTGTCTCATCCAAAAATATGCAAAAAAGAGAGATGTAAAAAAAGTTCTTAATTTCGATTTTAAAAAAAAATACTCTTATATTTCAAAACTTAATATTTATGATTTGGATCAATATTTTAATACTCGATTACCAAGAGACCACGTAAAAAAAGATAGTGATTATTTTGCTACTCAATCATTATGGAATTTAATTACTAATAAAAATATTCTGGATGTTGTAGAAAATATTTTGGGCAAAGAAATAATGTCTAACCCTGTTCAAAATACTAGAATTAAACAGCCCGAAAAAAAATTACCAAAGGGTTCAATTCATGATGGTCTAAGCGGAAGAACGCCTTGGCATCAGGATGCGGCTGTATTAAATACAAAAGGGCAAAAATTAACTGACATGGTTACTGTGTGGATTCCTTTTACTAAAACTACAAAAAAAAATGGATGTATGATTACTGTTAAAAAAATCAATAAAATAGGATTACTAAATCACGTTTCAGGATACAGAGGACAAGTAGAACTAAAAAATAGTGAATTGTTAGATGATATGAAGCATATTTATTTAGAGGCTAACATTGGTGATGTGATACTTCTGCACAAACATTCAATACACTGTTCTTTACCAAATAGATCAAATGATTTTAGAATAAGTGCTGATCTAAGGTATAATGTTGCTGGACAGCCATCAGGACGAGAGCCCCTTCCCAATTTTTACGTTAGAAGTAAAAATAAAAAAAATCTTAAAATTAAAAATTTTAAACAATGGCTAGCTCTTTGGGAAAAAGCTAAAGAAAAATGTATTCCAAGAAAATTTGCTTTTAAATATCCTCTGCCTACTTTCAAAAATAATAAAAGAGATTTATCTAATTTAATTTAATAATTAATATTTTATAAAACTTATATTTGTGTATAAGTGCTTATGAAAAAAATATTAGTAATCCAACCTATACATGAAGCTGGGATAGAGCTTATAAAAAATAATCCAGATTACGAATTTGAGGTTATAGAAAATACAGATATTGAATTTCTTAAAACAAAAATAAAAGATTGTGATGGTGTTTCAATTAGAACTGCAAAACTAACTGGAGAAGTAATTGATAGTGCAAATAAACTTAAAATTATTTCAAGACATGGTGTTGGTTATGACAATATAGACTTAGAAAGCACAAAAAAAAATGACATTACTCTTACAATTACGGCAACCGCAAATGCAGTGGCTGTAGCTGAGCATGTAATGTTTATGCTGCTAAATATTTCCAAAAAAGGAAATATGTACGATGAAGCTGTTAAAAGTGGTAAATTCAATGACCGAAATAAATTGCCCAAAACTGTTGAATTGTGGAATAAAAATATATTGATTGCTGGATTTGGTCGTATTGGACAGGCTTTAATAAAAAGATGTCAGGGATTTGAAATGAAAGTTTTTGTGTATGACCCTTTTGTATCAAAAGAAATAATTGAAAAGCATGGTGGAACAAAAGTAGATAGTTTAGAAGAAGCTTCACAAAACATGGATGCTATATCCCTTCATGTGCCACTTAATGAAAAAACTAAGAATATTATAAATTATGATTTACTAAAAAATATGAAAAAAAATTGCATTATAATCAATGCTGCAAGGGGTGGAGTTATAAATGAAATTGATCTAAATAAAGCTTTAAATGAAAATTTAATTCTTGGAGCTGGTTTAGACGTTTTTGAGATCGAGCCACCTGATCCAGATAATCCTTTACTAAAAAATAATAAAGTATTTTTAAGTCCACATACTGCTGCGTTTACAGAGGAATGTATGACAAGAATGGGTAAAGAAACAATCCAAAATATTATTGATTTTTTTGACAAAAAGTTGGAAAAATCAAAGACTATAAAATTATAAATGAAGATTAATTTCAAAAATTTTGGTTTTTTAGAATTTTTAGTATCTGCATCTGCAATCTTTGTAGTTGGTATGTTAATTTGGACAGCAAGTACAAGACCAGCAGTTGAAGCTAAAGCTAATTTAGTAAAAGAAAATCACAACAAAGTCGTTGATCTAATTAATGATGAAATTAACAAATGTGGAAACAACGATGAAGGTAAATTCACTGTTTGGGGTGATCCTTGTAATGGTGAATGGATAGCTGATAAAGTTGTTAATTATATCAACGAAAATTTAAAAATAGAAAATCCATTTTCTGATGACTCGAAAGTTAAAACTGATCCTGATCCAAGAATAAAAGCTGAAGGTAAAGCTGGTCAAGCGGTTGAAATGGGAGTGATATTTGTTATGTCCTCAAATTTTTTACCTGATCCTGGTTCTGAATGGATTGTTGGCACTTGTTTCAAATCTCCTTGTGTTGCAGCAGGAAACAACGAACTTACTTCTATTTACAGATAATCAATTTTTAAATATCTCTATATTGCTGCTATTTAAGGTTTCAGTTAAATATTTATAACCAATCTTTGCATATTCAAAAGGATTTGCTTTTGCTGGATCTTGCTCAGCTTCAACTACCAACCAACCTGAATAATTTTTTTCTTTTAATGCATCAAATAGTGGCTTGTAATCAATACAGCCATCTCCAGGTACTGTAAAAGCACCCTCTAAAAATGCTCCTCTAAAACTTAAATCTTCTTTCAAAGATTTTTCTAAAACATCTTTTCTAATATCTTTGCAGTGCATATGAATAAGTCTTTCACTGAAATCTTTTAATATTTTTAGAGAATTACCCTGAGCAAACAACATATGGCCAGTATCTAAAGTAAGTTTAACACTATCATCGGTATTTTCTAACAATCTTATGGTATCTTCCTCAGTTTCTATAACTGTTCCCATGTGATGATGGTAAGCAAGAGGCATTCCTTCATCTTCTAAATATTTTCCCATTTCAGAAATTTTTGCATAGTATTTTTTAGCTTCATCAAGATCCATCTTTGGTCTTGTAGAAAGTTTTCTATTTGGATCTCCTTGAATTGAACCTGAAACTTCAGCAAAAACCATACAAGGTGAGTTGCAGTCTTTAAATAATTTTAGCTGATCTTGAATTAAATTTTTTTCCTCAATAACGTTATTTTTTCTTAAATTTGCTCCATACCAACCTGAACAAAGATTTAAATTGAACTCTTTTAATTTAGGAATTAACTCTTCAGATGTTTTGGGAAATTTTCCTCCAGACTCAATTCCAATAAAACCTGCCTGACTTGCTTCTGACAAGCATTGTTCTAAAGAAGTATCGCCTCCTAGTTCTGGCATGTCATCATTACTCCATGCAATCGGCGCTATTCCTAATTTTACTGACATAAATAAGTCTTATATATATAAGTTTTAAAAATGAAATCTAAAAAATTAAAACTAGGTATCATTGGAGGTGGACCTAATTCTTGGATTGGTCACGTGCACAGAATTTCATCAAGGTTTGATAACAAATATGAAATTGTAGCAGGAGTTTTTTCAAGAAATTCAAAACAATCAACTTCGTTTGGAAAAAGCATCGG
The DNA here is from genome assembly GCA_902558835.1 of uncultured Pelagibacteraceae bacterium. Classification (GTDB taxonomy): domain Bacteria; phylum Pseudomonadota; class Alphaproteobacteria; order Pelagibacterales; family Pelagibacteraceae; genus Pelagibacter. Next base: position 72,989 of record CACEFK010000003.1, on the reverse strand, counting down.
TGTGAGTGAAGATAGGTGTTATTCAAATTATTTAACCATGGCCAACAAAGAAAGTCTTCGAGAAGATAAAATTGATGTTGTATCAATAATGACACCGCCAGGAAGTCATCAAATTATTGCTGAAAAGTTTATCAATAAAAATATTCATATAATTTCTGATAAACCTTTTGCAGCTGACCTGAAACAAGCCAAAAGTTTATTTAATAAAATAAAAAAAAATAAAAAAATTAAATATGCTCTTACACATAATTATTCAGCCTACCCCATGGTTCGAGAAGCCAAAGTATTAATTGAAAAAGGAAAAATTGGAAAAGTAGAAGATATTAATTTTGAGTATGTTCAAGACTGGAGTGAAGGAAAAACTATAAATAAAAAAAACTCTAGAAAAATGTTTCGTTGGAAACTTGATAAAAAAATTGTAGGCGTCTCAACAGTTTTAAACGAGCTAGGATCTCATGCTTGTCATCTTGCCAGTTATATGTCTGGATTAAAAACAAAAAAAGTTTTTGCTGATATTAGTCAAGTATCAAAGACAGTTAAAATGGATAACAACGCTAAAGTATTAATTGAATTTGATAATGGTGCAAAAGGAATGTTTTGGACAAGTTGTACCGCAAGAGGTGGAGTTTATGGTTTAAGAATAAGAATTTTTGGATCTAAAGGAAGTTTAGAATGGGTGCAAAATGATCCAACTTATTTGAAATATAATCCATCAAAAGGAGCTGTTAGAATATTGGAAAGAGGATTTCACAACGCAAGTTTTTCAAAAAAATTTTCTAGAATAAAATTTGGTCATCCTGAAGGTTATTTGGATGCTTTTTCAAATATTTATAGAGAGTTTGCTGAATCGTTAAAATCAAAAAAAAGAACTTTTTATCCTAATGAAGATGATGGATATGAAACTGCTAAATTTATTGATGCATGTAAAAAATCTAGTAAATCAAAAAAATGGGTTAAATTATGATTAACGTTGCTTTAATTGGTCTTGGAAGAATTGGTCAAATGCATGCTGACAATTTATATTCTCATAAAAGTTTTAAATTAAAATATACTTTTGATATCAATAGAAAACTTAATCAAAAATTATCAAAAAAATTTAACGCTACATCTATTAATAATCCTCAAATTGCTTTCAAAGATAAAAATATAGATCTAATATTTATTGCTTCAAGTACACCAACGCATATCAAATTAATTGAGGAAGCTGCTAAATATAAAAAAGTAATTTTTTGTGAGAAACCTTTAGATTTAAATATTGATAAAGTTAACAAATGCCTAAGAAAAATAAAAAAACACAATCCGAGAATACAGTTGGGATTTAACAGAAGGTATGACCCAGGTCATAATTCGTTAAAAAAAGAGCTTCAAAAAGGAAAAATAGGACGGTTAGAAAAAATTATAATTACTAGCAGAGATCCAGCACCTCCTCCTTTAGATTATTTAAAAGTTTCGGGAGGTATATTTAAAGACATGATGATACATGATTTTGATTTAGCTAGATTTTATTTAGAAAAAGATGAAGTGAGCTCAATTTTTTCAACAGGAAGCAATATTTCAGACAAAAAATTTGATAAAATTAAAGATTATGAACTTGCCTCATGTATTTTAAGATCAAAAAAAGGTGTACAATGTATAATCACTAATTCAAGACATTGTAGTTTTGGCTATGATCAAAGAGTGGAGTTGTTTGGATCTAAAGGAATGTTGATTTCTGGAAATAAAAAAGAAAACGAGACAGAAATATTTACTAAAAATAACACTTCTCAAAAAAAACCTCTTCTTAATTTTTTTATTGATAGATATGTTGATGCTTACAGGCTTCAGCTTGATGAACTTGCCAGATACACATTAAAGAAAAATAAACCTATATCTAGTTTTGAGGATGGAAGAAGAGCTCTTATCTTAGCAAATGCTGCATCAAATTCTTTGAAGCAAAAAAAACAAATAAAAATAAAATTTTAGATACAACTAATAATAGAATATCTAAAATAATTATAAACTATGTATAAAAGTTATACATTTTAAAGTTGTCGTCTTTACAACTTGGTTTTTTTTATGTTAACGTCCGCGCATTAAAAGTTAACTTTTATTTAAACGAGAGGGAAATATAATGAAAACATTATACAAATCATTATTAGCTTTTGTTGCTTGGGTTATGCTTTCAGTGTCTGCTTTAGCGGTAGACGTGATCGTTGTATCTCACGGACAAGCTAACGACCCGTTTTGGTCTGTTGCTAAGAATGGTGTAGATAAAGGATGTGCGGATATGGGAATATCTTGCAAGTACACTGCACCCGCTACTTTCGACATGGTTGAAATGGCTAAATTAATTGACAACGCAGTTTCACAAAAACCAAAAGGTATTGTGATTACTCTTCCAGATGCTGCTGCTTTAGGAAAATCTGTTAAAGCTGCTATCGCTGCTGGTATCCCAGTAATTTCAATGAACTCTGGTTCAGATGACTTTGCATCACTAGGTATAAGTGCTCACGTTGGACAAACTGAGTTTGAAGCTGGTGTTGGTGGCGGACAAAAAATGAAAGCTGCTGGTGGTAAAAAAGCACTATGTGTTAACCACGAAGTTGGAAACGTTGCGCTAGATAGAAGATGTGCTGGATTCAAAAAAGGTTTTGGTGGATCAGTTGACATCTTAGGAACTTCTAATGACCCAACAGAAATTCAAAAAGCTGTTGCTGCTAAATTAGGTGGTGGATATGACACTATCCTAACTTTAGGTGCTGGTCTTGCAGGTGAAGCTGCTCTTAAGGCTTTAGAAGCTGCAGGAAAAGTTGGTTCTGTTAAACTTGGTACATTTGATATGTCACCTGGAATGTTAAAAGCTGCTGCTGCAGGTAAAGTAGAGTTTTTGATTGACCAACAACAATACCTACAAGGTTACTTACCAATAGCAATTTTTGGTCAGTACATGAGATATGGAACTATGCCAGCTGGAGTAGTTATGACTGGTCCTGGTTTCGTAACTCCTGACAATGCTGCTAAAGTAATTAAGTGGGCAGCTCAAGGTTACAGATAAAATAATACTTTAAAAGGCCTAACTAACTTTTAGTTAGGCCTTTTTTTCAAAACAAAATTCAAAATAAAATGTCTGAAAAAGCAAAAAGCATTTCATCAAAAAAAATTTCAGGTCAAGACGAAAGGCTTAAAGAAGTATCAAAACTGAGATTACTGTTAAATAGACCTGAATTAGGTGCTGTTGGTGGTGCAATTTTAGTATTCATATTTTTTGGAATAGTAGCAGGTGACACTGGAATGTTTAGTGCTTATGGAACTCTTAACTTTTTAGATGTCTCTGCAAATTTAGGAATAATTGCAATTGCAGCAGCGATGCTAATGATTGGTGGAGAATTTGATTTATCAATTGGATCAATGATTGGTTTTGCGGGAATATGTATAGCAATTCCTGCTATTTATTGGGGTTGGCCTTTATGGATAAGTATAATTTTTGCTTTTGCAATGGCAGTATTAGTTGGTTATTTCAATGGTATCCTTGTTGTTAAAACAGGACTTCCATCTTTTATAGTAACTCTTGCTATGTTGTTTATTTTAAGAGGAGCAACTTTGGCGATTACAAGATTAATTACAGGAAGAACTCAAGTTCCAGGTTTAAGAGTTTTAATTGAGAACGATCCAATTGCGTGGATGTTTGCAACTGATACATTTAAATGGTTATTTACTTGGTTGGGTTCAATGAATTTAATTGCTTTGAGAACTGATGGAACTCCATTAGCTACTGGTATTCCTCCTTCAGTAATATGGTTTATTGCAGCTACCCTTTTTGCAACATGGATTTTAATGAAGACTAGATATGGAAACTGGATATTTGCATCTGGTGGAGATAAAAACGGTGCAACAAATGTAGGTGTGCCTGTTGGAAGAGTGAAAATAAGTTTATTTATAGGTACTGCTGTTGCAGCAACAATTTTTGCAACAATTCAAGTTTTAGATGCTGGTTCTGCAGATACTATGAGAGGAAATTTAAAAGAATTAGAGGCAATTGCAGCAGCTGTTGTTGGAGGTTGTTTATTAACTGGAGGATATGGTTCAGCAATTGGTGCGGCTTTTGGAGCGTTAATATTTGGAACTGTATCTATGGGAATATTTTACACAGATGTTGATACTGATTGGTTTAAAGTATTTTTGGGAGCAATGATGTTGATTGCTGTGGTGTTTAATAATTATATAAGAAAAAGAGTAACAGAGAGCAAATAATGTCAGAAAATTTAATAGAGTTTAATAATATTAGTAAATTTTTTGGAAAAGTAATTGCTCTTAAAGATGTCACTATGAAATTAAAAAAAGGTGAGATCATGTGCTTACTTGGGGATAATGGTGCTGGAAAATCTACATTGATTAAAACTTTGGCTGGTGTTCATAAACCTGATGAAGGTGAAATAGTAATCGAAGGTAAAAAAACTGTTTTTGACTCACCAAAAGATGCTTTAGATATGGGAATTGGAACAGTTTACCAAGACTTAGCTTTAGTTCCATTAATGAGTGTTACAAGAAACTTTTTTATGGGAAGAGAGCCATTAAAGGGACTACCTTTTTTAAAAACTTTCGATATTGAAAAGGCAAATCAAATTGCTGCTGAAAGAATGGGTCAAATTGGAATTGACGTAAGAGATCCTTCTCAAGCAGTTGGAACAATGTCTGGTGGTGAAAGACAATGTTTAGCTATATCAAGAGCTATATATTTTGGTGCAAAAGTTTTAGTTTTAGATGAACCAACTTCTGCACTTGGTGTTCATCAAGCATCAATGGTTTTAAAATATATTGTAAAAGCGGCTTCACAAGGTTTAGCTGTAATTTTAATTACGCATAATGTTCACCACGCATATCCTGTGGGAAATAGTTTTACTGTTCTTAATAGAGGTAAAAGCTTAGGAACTTTTAATAAAAAAGATATTAGCCGAGAAGAGCTATTAGGAATGATGGCTGGTGGAGAAGAGCTAGATAAACTTGAAGTTGAATTAAAAGAGATGGATAGACTAAGTAAAAATTAGTTAATCATTTTCAAACCATATTAATCCTAAATCATTTTTAACAAATGCGAATTTTGTTATAATTTAAATATAAAAAAGGAGGAATAATGAAGTTTGTTGTACTAGGTAAATACTCAACTCAAGGTCTTGCTGGTTTCGTTAAGAACCCTTCAGATAATAGACAAGAAGCTGCAAAAAAAATAACTGAAGCTGCTGGTGGAAAACTTATAGAAATGATGACTCTTAGAGGAGCATATGATTTCATAGCTATTATTGAAGGATCAGATTTTGAAACTATGGCAGGTATGAAGATGTTAATGCAATCAACTGGCACAATTGAAGACATGAATATCATGGAAGCTGTTGATTTTAACAAAGCTGCAGAAAAAGCTGCAAAAGCTGCATCTTCTTATCGACCAGTTGGAAAATAAAACTTTAATGAAAGGTTCTAAGACTAGAAGTTAGTATTTTTTTTTATTAAGATAAAAATAATAAAAAAAAAAATGCTTATAGATAGTTTCGGTAGAACATTTCCATATATAAGACTTTCAATTACAGATGTTTGTAATTTTAAGTGTGGGTATTGTTTACCTAATGGTTATCAAATCGATAAAAGTGACAATAGAAAATTTCTTCATCTTGATGAAATAAGACGTCTCGCAAAAGTTTTTTCAAAATTAGGTGTAAATAAAATAAGACTTACTGGCGGTGAACCAACAGTAAGAAATGATTTTTTTGAAATAATTAAAATCTTAAAACATGAAGCTGGAATAAAAAAAGTTGTAATTACCACAAACGGTTATCATTTAGACAAAAAAGCAAAGATGTTAGTAGATAGTGGGATAAATGGTATTAATATTAGCATTGATAGTCTGGATAGAAATACATTCAAAAATGTTACAGGTCATGATCGATTACCAGAGATTTTAAAAGGAATTAATATCCTACAAGATTTAAATTTTGAAAATATTAAGATTAATGCAGTTCTTTTAAATGGAATAAATGCATCAGACAAAGATTTTGAGACTTGGGGAGAATTTATTAAAAAGAACAAAGTAGATTTTAGATATATAGAATTAATGCAAACTGGAGATAACCTGGATTATTTTAAAAAATACCATGTATCTTCAAAAATCTTCAAAGAATATTTAAATAAAAACAATTGGATTTACCAAACCCTAGGTAAGGATGCAGGACCGTCATTAAATTATATCAATCCAGAATATAAAGGGAAATTTGGAATTATAGCACCCTATTCTAAAGATTTTTGTAGAAGTTGTAATAGATTAAGAATTACATCAAGAGGAGATCTTAGATTATGCCTATTTGGCAATACTGGAATAAGTATAAGACATTTATTGCAAAAAGATGATCAAATAGATGAATTGCAAGATCTCATTATGGGACAAATGAAATTTAAAAAAGAATCACATTATTTAGAACTTGGTGAAACTGGTTTAACTAAAAATTTATCTACTACAGGTGGCTAATGTCAAAATTAAAAATTATAAATAAAGAAGATCTTAAAGATTGGGCGAAAGAAATATTTCAAAAAAATTCTTTTAATATGGTTGATGTTTCTTCAAAAAAAGAAACTTTTAGAAGAGCACTTGCGTCAGGTAAAATTTATGTTGGAAAAGAAGTTTTTGATCTAATTAAAAATAAGAAAATGCCTAAAGGAGACCCAATTACCTTAGCTGAGGTATCTGCTGTATTGGGTGTAAAAAAAACAAGTGAACTTATTCCTTTATGTCACCCACTTCCAATTGACCATACGGCTACTAAAATAATTATGAATGAATTAGACAGTTCATTAGAAGTTTTTTGTGTCGTTTCTGCAGTAGCAAAAACAGGTGTTGAAATGGAAGCTATAATGGGTGTTAATTCTGCCTTAATTACAATTTATGATTTAAGCAAAATAGTAAATCCACATCTTAAAATTGATAACGTAAAATTATTAGTTAAAGAAGGTGGAAAAAGTGGATTATGGAAAAACCCTGATGGTCTCCCAGATTTTTTAAAAAATATTTTTTAATGAAAATATCAGTTGAACTATTTGGCGCAGCTAGAGAATTTAGTACTAAATCCCATTTAGACTTTGAATTAATTGAAAATTCCTCAATAAAAGATCTTAGAAACCAAATGATAGAGTTTATTGATATTAAATTTAAAGGAAATGAGTCTTTCAAAAAAATTATAAAATCATCAGCTTTTTGTTCGTCTGATGATAAAATTGTCTCAGACAATTATAAAATAGTTAAAAAACAAAACTTTAGCATTATACCTCCTATAGGAGGCGGTTAATGCTACATACCAAAATTATTGATACTTCAAAAAATGAGAAGATTGAGATTTTAAAAGCAGAAAATTTTTTAAATCAATCTAAATTTGGCGCTGTAATATATTTTGTTGGAACTGTAAGAGATTTAAATGAAAATAAAACAGTTACTGGTATTACCTATGATGCCAAAGAAAGTATGGTTATCAAAAGTTTTGAAGAAATTTATGAAGAAGCGGATAACAAGTTAAATATTAAAGAAAAAGCAGTATTTATTGAACATGTTAAAGGTTATGTGGGTTTAAAAGAAAAAAGCATTATTATTGGTGTAGCTTGTAAACATAGAGATCAAGCTTTTGTGTTATCTAGATATATAATTGAAGAAATTAAAAAAAGATCTCCTATTTGGAAAAAAGAACATTATGAAAATGAGGAAAGTGAGTGGTTAAAAGGAATATCTCTAAATAATTAAATGATAAAATTTAAAAATTCAGAAATTACACCAGAGAATATTTATAAAAAAAGAAGATCTTTCATTAAATCTGTAGGTCTTGGTGCAAGCACATTAGCAATGTCTAGTATACCCTTTTTAAATAAATCTTTAGCAAGTGAGAGAGATAAATTAACGAGTTATAAAGACATAACGACTTATAATAATTATTATGAGTTTGGAACATCAAAGAGTGATCCTTATAGAAACTCTCAAATATTTAAAACAACTCCTTGGGATATAGCTATTGAGGGTGAAGTTGAAAAACCAATAAAATTATCTATGGAAGAAATCTCAGAAATGTTTATTTCTGAAGAAAGAATATATCGATTAAGATGTGTTGAGGGTTGGTCTATGGTTATTCCATGGATGGGCTTTTCTTTAAGCAAATTACTATCAAAAGTAAATCCAACTAATAAAGCAAAATTTGTTGAATTTGAAAGTGTATATGACCCTGCGCAAATGAAAGGTCAAAGATACCCTGTTTTAAACTGGCCTTACAATGAAGGTTTAAGAATTGATGAAGCCATGCATCCTTTGACAACAGTTGTGACAGGTTTATATGGTAAAAAACTCCCTAATCAAAACGGAGCACCACTAAGAATTTTTATTCCATGGAAGTATGGTTTTAAAAGTGCAAAAGCTATTGTTAAAATCAAATTTGTTGAAAACATGCCTACCTCATCATGGATGTGGGCTTCACCTAGAGAGTATGGATTTTACTCAAATGTTAACCCTAATGTTGATCACCCAAGATGGTCTCAAGCAACTGAAAGAATAATAGGTGAAGGTGTTTGGGCGCCTAGAGTAAAGACCTTAATGTTTAATGGTTATGGAGATGAAGTTGCAAGTCTCTATAGCGGTTTGGATTTAAAAAAAAATTTCTAAATTAAATTGAGAAGATATTCTAAAACTCTAGTTTTTTTTCTTTCTCTTTGGCCAATTTATGTGATTTCTTATCAAATAATTTTTAATCAATTAGGTCCAGAGCCTGTTGATAGAATCATAAATCACTTTGGAGAATGGACTTTGATATTTATTCTTTTAACTCTTTCAATGACACCACTTAAGCAAATCACAAAATCAGTAGAGTGGATCAAGTTTAGAAGAATGCTTGGTTTGTTTACTTTTTTTTATGCATCTATTCATATGTTAAGTTATGTTGGTCTTGATTACAGATTTGATTTTGAGCCACTGATAAATGATGTCTTAAAAAAGAAGTTTATCTTTATAGGATTTTCAGCTTGGCTATTGTTAATTCCACTTGCTGTAACGTCATCTGAGAAAATGGTTAGACTGTTAAAACAAAATTGGAAAAAAATTCATAGATTAATTTATATAATTGGGATTTTTGGCGTACTTCATTATATTTGGCTGTCAAAAACAATATTTTTCAAACCACTTATATTTTTAATTATTTTAATAATTCTTTTACTTTTTAGAATTAAAATTACTAGATCAGCATATAAAATCTGAGGCTTTATCAAAATCTTTAAAAGATTTAATACTCATAGTTTTAATATAATTTGTTCTATTTTTGAGCCTTTTAACCATAAATTTTGCTCCAAACTGACCTTTAATATTTTTAAATTTTTTTATTAAAGAACTGTCAAAACCAATAGGATTACCTACTCTAGTTTTATATTTTAAAGCATGTATTAAAAATTTTTTAGATTTTATAGATCTACAAATTTTATTTATATCTGATTGTTTAACAAATGGCATATCAGACTGAGCTACAATAAAGCCCTTATCGTTTTTAGATATTTTTTTTAATCCTATTTTTATAGAAGAGGCCATCCCTTTTTTGTAATTTTTATTATAGGTAAAAATAATTTTTTTATTTTTTTTTATTATTTTTTTCAATTCTTTGTGTTGATGACCAAGAACTATAATAATTTTGTTTACCTTACTTTTTGTTAATACATTTAATGAGTAATTTATTAACGGTTTATTTTTATATAACTTAATAAGTTTATTTTCTGATTTCATTCTTTTTGATTGGCCAGCTGCAAGTAATATTGCTTTAATCACTTTTTATAAGTTTCTGATACTAATTGAGCTATAATAGATAAAGCAATTTCTGGAGCAGATTTTCCACCAAGCTTAATTCCAATTGGTCCGTGAATTGAATTAATTTCATCATTAGTAAATCCAGCTTCGGCTAATCTTTGACATCTGTTTTCATGAGTTTTTTTACTACCAAGTGCTCCAATATAATAAAATTTATTTTTTAACGCGTATTGTAAAGCAGGATCATCTATTTTTGGATCATGTGTTAAAGCTATTAAAGCTGTACTTGAATTTGTTTCAATTTCTTCAAAAGCTTCTTTTGGCCACTTGTTAATAACTTTAATATCAGGAAATCTTTGCTCGGATGCAAAATATCCTCTTGGATCTATAATACTAATCTCAAAATTTAAACTTTTTGCAAAATCAACTAAATATTGTGCAATATGTACAGCCCCAACAATAATTACTTTTATTGGTTTTATATAAGTTTCAACAAATATCTCTGAATTTTCTATAACCCCGTTTTTTTTTGATTTAAAAAAATTTTCTATTTCAACAGCATATTTTGAAAATTCTCCTTTTGGAGAAGTGCCAGGTAAATAAATTTCACTATCACCATTTTCTAAATTTGTAAGTATTGCAAACTCAGTTTTTGATGATTTTTTTTTTAATATTTCTTCGAGTGTTTTAATTTTCATTAGTGTATCTGCTCAATATATACCGCTATTTCTCCACCACATGCTAGACCCACTTCCCAAGCGCTCTCGTTCGAAACTTTAAATTCTATTTTTTTACAAGGCTTGTTGTCTTTAATTAACGATAGACACTCACTTACAACTGCAGATTCTACACATCCACCAGAAACTGATCCTGAAAAATCTCCTTTTTCGTTCACAATCATTCTGCTACCAACTTGTCTAGGTGATGATCCCCAGGTTTGAATTACAGTTGCTAAAACTACTTTTTGATTAGCCTTAATCCAATCTTTAGCTTCGTCTAATATTTTCTCATCAAATGAATTTTTCATCTGATAAAATATAGTTTTTAACTAACAAGCATCAACGGCTTTTTTAGCCTGAGTGACAACTAAACTAGCTCTAAAATCTGCAGAAGCATGCATGTCAGAGTTCATTTCTGAACTATCTAGATCCATTCCATCTATTGAAGAAGATGAAAAATTACCCGATAGAGCTTTCGACATTTCTTTATCATTATAAACACATGATTTTGCACCAGTAACTGCAACGTTTATATCGCCTTTATGTTTAGCTACATATACTCCAACTATTGCATATCTAGATGCAGGATTAGGATGTTTTTGATAGCTAGATTTTTCTGGAATTTGAAACTCTATGGCTTCTATTAACTCACCCTTTTTTAAAGCTGTCTCAAACATTCCTTTAAAAAACTTTGCCGCTTCAATTTTTCTTTCGTTCGTATGTATTATAGCGTTTAAAGCAATACATGCTGATGGATAATCTGCTGATGGATCATTATTTGCTATTGACCCTCCTATTGTTCCTCTATTTCTAACTTGAGGATCACCAATTCCTTCAGCCAAACTAGATAATGATGGAATTGCTTTTTTTACATCTTTAGAATTTGAAACTTCAACATGTTTAGTTGCAGCCCCTATTGTAACTGATTTCCCACTTACTTTTATCCCACTTAATTTTTTGATATTTTTTATATCAATTAAATCTTTGTAAGTAGCTAATCCTAACTTCATTGAAGGAATAGTGGTCATTCCTCCTGCTAAAAAAGCAGAACTAGATGAAGCAAGTTTCGATGCTTCTTTACTATCTTTTGCTGAATGATAATTAAAATCTTTCATAAACCTCCTATGCTGCTTTTGCGTTAGATTTTTTTAGATTTTTACAAGCCTTCCACACTTTTTCAGCTGTGGCTGGCATAGTAACTTCTTGTCCACCTAAGGCATCAATTACAGCATTCATCACAGTAGGTGGTGCTGCTATTGCTCCTGCTTCTCCACAACCTTTAACTCCTAAAGGATTTGTGGTTGCATGAGTGCAAGTATAACCAATGTTAAACTCAGGAAAATTATCTGCACGTGGCATCGTATAATCCATATAAGATCCTGTCATCAATTGACCTGTTTCATCGTACTCTGCATTTTCATACAATGCTTGACCAATACCTTGAGCAAGACCACCATGAACTTGTCCTTCGACAACCATTGGATTAATTATTCTTCCAAAATCATCACAAGCTGTATATTTTTCAAGCTTAACATGACCTGTTTCAGGGTCTATCTCAACTTCAGCAATATGTGTTCCTGCTGGAAAAGAAAAGTTTGAAGGATCATAGAAAGAAGTTTCTTTTAAACCAGGCTCATCACCTTCTGGCAATGGAGATTTCATTTCATCTCTTACACCAGGTAAATAACAAGCAAAAGCTACTTCTCCAATTGTTTTCTTTTTATTTGATTTAGAAACAACAAATTCACCATCTTTAAACTCAACGTCTTCAGGATTTGCCTCTAACATTTTTGCTGTAACTCTTTTACCTTTTTCAACTATTTTTTTACAAGCATTGACAATAGCAATACCACCAACAGCTAAAGATCTTGAACCGTATGTTCCCATACCGAATGTTCCTTTGTCTGTGTCACCATGAACGATATCTATGTTTTCTATTGGAACACCTAGTTCATCCGCTGCTATTTGAGCAAAAGTTGTTTGGTGACTTTGTCCATGACTATGTGAACCTGTGTAAACAGTAACTTGTCCAGTTGGATTAAATCTAACCTCTGCAGATTCCCATAATCCAACTCCACATCCTAAAGACATTACAGCAGCTGAAGGAGCAATACCACATGCTTCAAAATATGAGGTAACACCTATTCCTCTAAGTTTTCCTTTTGCTTCAGACTCTTTTCTTCTCGCCTCAAAACCTTTGTAGTCCGCCATCTGTTTTGCCTTTTCCATTCCAGCAACATAATCACCAGAATCTACTGTATGAACTAAAGTTTGTTTAAAAGGAAATGCTGTAGGGAAGTTTTTTATTCTAAGTTCAGTTTTATCTATTCCCAATTCCATTGAAGCTTTTTCAACTAATCTTTCTATTGTATATGTAGCTTCTGGTCTACCTGCGCCTCTATAAGCATCTACTGGAGCTGTATTTGTATATACGGCTTTGACATTTGTATAAGCTGCTGGAATTTCATAAACACCAGTTGCGCAAGGTCCAAATAAATAAGTTGGAGTAACTGTTCCAAATACTCGAGCATAAGCTCCAAGGTTTGCTATGGTCTCGTTTTTAAAACCAAGAAACTTTCCATCTTTAGTTACTGCTAATTCTGCATGAGTAACATGATCTCTTCCATGTATGTCAGTTAAAAAAGATTCTGATCTTTCTGCAACCCACTTAATAGCTCTATTAATTTTTTTAGCTGCCCAGCTACAAACAATATCTTCGTTATAGACATTTATTTTAGAACCAAAACCACCACCAACATCTGGAGCTACAACTCTTAACTTGTGTTCAGGAGCTACATTTCCAAAAGCAGACATTATCAATCTTGATAAATGTGGATTTTGACTTGTTGTGTATAAAGTGATCTCTTCAGATGCTGCATTGTAATCAGCAACACATGCTCTTGGCTCCATTGCATTTGGAATTAATCTATTATTTATGATATCAATAGAAATTACTTTATCAGCCTTATCAAATGCTTCTTTAACTTTTTGTCTGTCACCTAATAACCAGTCAAAACAAAGATTTTTATCAATTCCTTCATGAATAGTATCTCCATTCATGGCATCTGCAGTACTTGTTACTGCTTTTAATACTTTGTAATCAACTTCAACTTTTTCAGCAGCTTCTTTTGCTTCTGCTAAACTTTCAGCAATTACAACTGCAACAGGATCTCCAACAAAATTTACATTATCTTTAGCTAGCGGAGGGTTTCCAGGACATTTCATTTCTGTACCGTCTTCACTTCTTATTGCCCAACCCGCAATTAAACCTCCAATTTTATCATCTGCTATTTCTTTTCCAGTAAGTATACTTACTACTCCTGACGATTTTAAAGCTTTATCTATATTTATTTTTTTAATAGATGCTCTTGCATGCGGTGATCTAACAAAAATTGCGTAAGTTTGATTTGCTAAATTAATATCTGCTGTATATCTACCTTTACCAGTTAAAAATCTTTTATCCTCTTTTCTCTCAACTCTAGAACCTACTAAACTTGCCATTTTCTTTTTCCTCCTTAAAATTACATTTTCGTTGCTGCTTCTTTAACCGCGGCAACTATATTTTGGTATCCAGTGCATCTACAAATATTTCCCTCTAACCAATCTCTAATTTCTGTATCTGATGGTTTTTTATTTTTTTGTAAAAGATCAATTGCACTCATAACCATTCCAGGTGTACAAAAACCACACTGTAAACCATGAAGTTTTTTAAATGCCTCCTGCATTGGATGCATTTTTCCATTTGTTTCTAAACCTTCAATTGTTGTAACTTTTGACCCATTAACATCAGCTGCTAAAGCTGTACAACTTTTTAAAGAATTTCCGTCAACATGAACTACACATGCTCCGCATTGGCTAGTATCACATCCGATATGTGTACCTGTTAGCTGCAAATGCTCTCTTAAAAATGTAGATAATAAAGTGTTATCAGGAGCTTCTTTTTCTACTTTTCTTCCATTAACTTCTAATGAAATTTTACCCATAATCTCTCCTTATAAATAATATTATGATTTAATCATTTTGAGAATATGAAGGCAAGTGTCAAATTGAACACTACTTGGACTAGAATTTTATTTTAAAAACATCCAATAAATTAAGAAGATTCCAAGAACTACTGCAGCAGTCAAATAACCATAATTAATTTTTGTTTCTGGTGTTTTTGAATCAGTTGTTAATGGAATTTCTTTTTCTTCAACTTTTTCAGAAGAAATCAATTCTGAAAATTTACCAAAAAAAATATCTGCCATTTTTTTTGCTGTCATATCTATAAGTCGTGAACCTACTTGTGCAATTTTACCACCTACTTGTGCTTCAACAGAATAAATTAAATTTGTTCCATTGTCTGTATCTTCAAGTTTAACTTCGGCTTCTCCTGAAGCAAAACCAACTAAAGAATTTCCAGATCCTGAAATCTTATAACTATTAGGAGGATTTAAATCTTTCAATTCAATATCACCAGAAAATGTAGCATTAAAAGGTCCGATTTTATTTGTAGCTTTTGCAGAAAATTCTGTGTCAGATTTTTTATTAAACTCTTCGCATCCAGGGATTGCTTGTTTAAGTATTTCTGGATTATTTAAAGCATCCCAAACTTTTTGTTTCTCTAAATTAATTTTATAAGATCCTGTTAATTTCATAAATTAAACATATAATAAATTATGGACGAAAATACAAAAAAAGAATTGCAATCTGCAGCTTTTGAAAGATTAATTTTTCATCTTAGAGAAAGAAAAGATGTACAAAATATAGATCTAATGAATCTTGCAGGTTTTTGTAGAAACTGTCTTTCTAAATGGTACCGAGAAGAAGCTGGAAAGAAAGGTATAGAAATTTCTGATCCTGATGCAAGGGAACATGTTTACGGGATGCCTTATTCTGAATGGAAAGACAAATATCAAAAGTAATTATTTCTCTTTAAGTCTAGGAAATAATTCTACAAAATTACAAGGTTTGTGATTAATATCTAGCTGATGCTTCAATATTCCATCCCAAGCATCAGTTACACCTCCTGAGGATCCTGGTAATGCGAATATATATTTTCCATTGGATAAAGCTGCACAAGCTCTAGATTGTATAGATGATGTCCCAACTGTTTTTAGACTTATTGTTCTAAAAACTTCTCCAAATCCAGGTATATGTTTATCTGCAATTTCATTAACTGCTTCAGGAGTTATATCTCTTCCAGTAAGACCTGTTCCTCCAGTAGTAATAATAACGTCTATATCTTTTTGATTAGTCCATTCTTTTAAAATTTTTACAATATCTTCTTTATTGTCTTTACAAATTTTTCGATCAATTAATTGATGTTTTGCTTCTTTAATTTTTTCAACTAAGATTGCACCTGATTTATCATTATCAAATGTTCTTGTATCTGTTACAGTCAATAAAGCTATATTTACATCCATAATTTAAAAATGATTATATTATCAATTCTTTTCTTTGTAACTGCATTAATATACTCAAGTGTTGGTTTTGGAGGAGGCTCAACATATCTTGCAATACTTTTAATTTGGGGTGTACCTTACACAATATTTCCCGTCATAGCTCTTGTATGCAATATTATTGTTGTATCTGGTAATTCTATTAATTTTATAAGATCTAAAAACATAAATTTTAATTTACTTTTTCCTTATTTAATTGGCTCTATACCTTTTGCATTTATTGGAGGATCAATAAAAATTGAAAAAAGTTTATTTGAGATTTTATTATTTTGTGTTTTGTTGGTTGCAGGCATTTTTTTATTAATTGAAAGTAAATCTTTTAATAAAGAGCAAATTAAAATTAATAAAATACCAAGATTAATCTCAATTTCTATTGGATCGATAATTGGCTTTATGTCAGGGTTAGTAGGAATTGGTGGAGGAATTTTTTTAAGTCCTCTTCTATTTTTAATGAAAGCTGGATACCCTAAGCATATCACCAGCAGTGCATCTATATTTATATTAATCAATTCTATCTTTGGAATAGCTGGACAGCTGACAAAAGATCAGATTTTAGATCAAGTTATTACCTATTGGCCATTATTTTTATCGGTACTTATTGGAGGACAAATTGGTAGCTTATTAAACATTAAATTTTTATCGAATAAAATTTTAGCTCTACTAACTTCTTTTCTTGTAATTTTTGTCGCAATAAGAATGGGGATTAAACTTATTGCTTAATCTTGAATAAATGTACTTTTAATATATTTAAAATATTATGAAAAATATTAAGCCTTTTGGTCCATCAATTGGAAAGACAAAAATTTCAAAGAAATTTTTGAATATCTTGAACAAAGAGATTGATAATAAAGTTTTAACAAAAAATAATGATTATAGTTCTAAATTAGCCAGTCAAATTAAAAAAGAAATTAAAATTTCAAATAATTTTATAAAAAAGAATTTAGAGAGAGAAATAAAAAAAAATATCAAAGATTTTCTTAAAAATGAAAAAATTAAAAAAGTTAAAAGTATAAAAATATTAAATTTATGGGTAGTTAGTCAATTTAAAGATGAATATAACCCTATTCATTATCATGATGGAGATATATCTGGTGTGGGTTATTTAAAAGTCCCAAAAAATATGACTAAAAATAAACTTTTAAAAAATAAAAAAGATAAGACTAATGGCACAATTGATTTTATAAACGGACAGAGGGGTTTTTTAAGCAGAAGTATTTTTAATATTGTGCCTAAAGAAAGAGACTTGATAATTTTTCCAAACTATTTGATGCATACTGCATATCCATTTAATATTAATGCTGAAAGAAGATCTTTTTCTTTTAATGCTAAAATTATTTTAGATAAATAGTTTACAAACATTCATTTATCAATTAAAAGTTAATTGCCGATTTGATCCTATTGCGGGCATAAACTGCTAAAATGGAAATCCCAAAATAATCAAATAAGCAAGGTAGTTGAACTGTATTGTGCACCTAGCATAAAGCTAAAGTACTAAAAAAGTGAGGAAACAATGGATATTAATTTTTTTAAAGAGACGAGAATATTGGATGGTGGAATGGGTCAAGAGCTTTTGGCTCGAGGCATGAAGCCAAATGGAACTTTATGGAGTGCTAATGCGATACTAAATTCTGAATATCATGAATTGGTAGAGAGTACTCACAAAGATTTTGTAAAAGCTGGGGCAGAAGTAATTGTTACAACAACTTTTACCACAAGAAGAAAAAGACTAAGTGAAAACAACATTGAAGATAAATTCGAATATCTTAATAAAAAAGCAGGAGAAATTGCTTTAAAAGTGAAAAATGAATATCCAAATATAATGATTGCTGGAGGTTTGCCACCTCAACGTTTAACTTATGAAGAGGATATAAGAAGTGAGGTTGAAATCACTAAAGACTTTAATGAACAGGCTAGATTATTAAATGAATATGTAGATTTTTATTACTTTGATGTTTGGAGCAGCATTAAAGAGTTTAAATGTGGTATTGAGGCAATTAAAGAATTCAAAAAACCTTATTTAATAGGAATTCATATTTCAGAAGGTACAAAGTTACCTAGTGGTGAAAAAATTTCAGATATTAAAAGTATTATTGATGGAAATCTTTTAGGCGTCATGTTGTCTTGTGTTTCACCTGAAAATTATGAGCACAATCTTGAAGAAATCAAAAAATTAAACGTACCATTTGGATTTAAATTAAATGGATTTTTGACCACTAAACCAAAAAACGGATACACAGCTAATTATTTAAAAACTAAGGGAAATCCAAATGAGTTTTTAGGAAAAAGACATGATCTTACACCAGATAAATTTCATGAAATTGCAAAAAAATTTAAAAAAAATGGAGCAACAATTATTGGAGGTTGTTGTGAAACTGGTCCTGCTCACATAAAAGCAATGGCAAAGCTTAAGTAACGTTTTTATAATCTGCTTTTCTTGCTAAATATATTCCAATAAATACAGCAATTAATGCAACAATAATTTTTGAGGTAATTATTTCATTAAGAAATATGTATCCTAAAATAATTCCAAATATTGGAATGATATATGAAACCTGTGAATGAAATATGAGACCATTTGTTTTTAAAATTCTGAATCTCAATAACCATGCTATACCAGTAGGAAAAATTCCTAAATATATTACAGATATAATTGAGTCTGTTGAGGGATTTAACATCCAAGGTTTTTCAAAAATTAAAGTGAATGGAAGAAGTATAATTGTAGACCAAATTAAAATTGAACCCGTAACATTTTCATTTTCTTTATTGCTTATTTTTAATGTTATAACTCCTCCGATTACATAACAGGTAGATCCAAGAAGAATCAACAGTGCAGCAATAAAGTTATTTTCATTAATTAAAAAGTTATCTGAAAACAAAAATACTATTCCTGAAAATCCTATTAATAATCCAATTGTTTTTAATAAGTTAAATTTTTCTCCTTTTAAAAAAAAGTGAGCTAGAACTGTTGAGCTTAATGGTGTTGTGGACATCAAGATAGCTGCTAAGTTACTTTGAACAAAATTCACTCCATAAGATATTAGTATGAATGGAATAACTAAATTTACCAATCCAATGATTGCAAACCACTTCCAGTCTTTTGAGAATGCTTCAATTTTTATATTTTTATAAAAACATAAAATTAAAACTGGTATAGCTCCCAAAAAAGATCTTAAAAAACCTATTGTAATAGGTCCGAATGAGTATGTCGCAATCTTTATATTAAAAAAAGCAGACGCCCATATTAATGACAACAATGTCAACAACAAATAATCAACTAATTGTGGTTTTCTCATTCTGTTATTTCGTTTATCTCACCAGAGGTTAAGGCAATTAAATTTTCAAAATTTATTTCGAACACTGCATTAGGATGACCCGCGGCTGCAAAAATTGAAGAAAATCTATTTAAAGTTTCATCAATAAAAATTTTTATTTTTGTTAAATGTCCTGTTGGAGATACTCCACCAATTGTATACCCAGTAATTTTTTTAACATCTTCTGGGTTCGCCATTGAAACATCTTTTTGATCTAAAATTTTTTTTAATTTATTTAATGAACACCTTTTATCTCCAGAAACTAAACATAAAACATAACTATCCCCTGCTTTAAAAAGTAAGCTTTTGACAATGGCTCCTACTTTGCAACCTAAAGCTGTAGCTGCATCGTTAGCTGTTCTGGCAGTTTGCTCTAAAACAATCACTTTAAGATCTGGGTTAAATTGTTTTAGTGATTTTTCTGCTCTTAAAACTGGCTCTTTATTTAATATTGAATTCACAAGTTAAATATATTTATTATTTTAGTGACTAATTACACTACTTATGTGAAAATTGCATAGGTGTTATTTATTAAATAAGCAATATTTTTAAGTTTTTTTTTGCTAATTAGGCCAAACAAAATTACATAGGAGACAAAATGAGTGCAGCAAACGTATTAAAATTTATCAAAGAAAAAGAAGCAGAATTTGTGGATCTAAGATTCACTGATCCAAGAGGAAAACTTCAACACTTAACAATGGATGCTTCAATAGTTGATGAAGATATGTTGAATGAAGGTGTCTTTTTTGACGGTTCGTCTATTGCTGGTTGGAAAGCAATTAATGAGTCTGACATGATTTTAAAACCTGATACTGCAAGAATGTTCATGGATCCTTTTACGTCTCATAATACTGTGGTTTTGTTTTGTGACATTCTAGATGCAATTAAAAAAGATCCTTATGAAAGAGATCCAAGAGGTGTTGCTAAAAAAGCTGAAGAATATTTAAAAGCTTCAGGTATAGGCGATAAAGCTTTTTTTGGACCTGAGCCAGAATTTTTTGTTTTTGACGATGTGAGAATCAAAAATGATATGAATGAGTGTGGATTTAAATTAGATAGTAAAGAAGGTCCTTACAACTCAGGAAAAGAATATGAAAATGGAAACATGGGACACAGACCTCAAATCAAAGGAGGGTATTTTCCAGTACCACCGGTTGATAGTGAGCAAGACATGCGTGGTGAATATCTAAAAAATTTAAAAGAAGTTGGTATTAAAGTTGAGAAACATCACCATGAAGTAGCTCCTAGTCAGCACGAACTTGGAATGTATTTTGGAACTTTAGTTGATCAAGCAGATAACGTTCAGTTGTACAAATATGTTGTTCAAATGGTTACACATTCATTTGGAAAAACTGCAACATTTATGCCAAAACCAGTTGCTGGTGATAATGGTTCAGGTATGCACATCCACCAATCAATTTGGAAAGGTGATACCCCGGTATTTTCAGGAGATGCTTATGCTGGTTTGAGTGAAACCGCTTTACATTATATCGGTGGAATTCTGAAACATGCTAAAGCAATTAATGCCTTTGCTAACTCTACAACAAACAGTTACAAAAGATTAATACCAGGTTTTGAAGCACCAGTTCTTCTCGCATATTCAGCAAGAAACAGATCTGCTTCTTGTAGAATACCAATTACATTAAGTAAAAAAGGTGCAAGATGTGAAATTAGATTCCCAGATGCTGCTGGAAACCCATATTTAACTTTTGCAGCAATGTTGATGGCTGGAATTGATGGAATTAAAAATAAAATTCATCCAGGTGAGTCTTTTGATAAAGATTTATACGAATTACCACCAGAAGAAGTTAAAGCTATCCCAACAGTTTGTGGTTCTTTAAGAGAAGCGATGGAAAGTTTGGATAAAGACAGAGAGTTTTTAACTCAAGGCGGTGTCTTTACTGATGATCAGATTGATGCATACATTGCTCTGAAGTTTGAAGAGATACACAAATTTGAGCATGCACCTCATCCTGTAGAGTTTGAGATGTATTACAGTAGCTAATAAATTTAATTACTGTCTAGTTGTTGCAATTGTATCTTTGTTAACACCTTTTTTAACAACGTAATCTTGTGTTCCGTTAGCACCGGTCTCCACTTCTTTACGTAGTTCTTTAAAGAATTTTTTTTCTTTTAAAGAATCTTTTAAGTTTTTAACAAGATTTTTAAACTCAAATTTGTTCATATAGAATCTATACATTAGATATGCATATAATGCAATACAGATATGCAAGGAATGGGATAATACAACTTATGATATTTTAAAGGACTCTCCGCAACCACATCTCTCAGTTTCGTTAGGATTATTGAAAACAAATGATGAAGATAATTCCTCTTTTTTGTAATCCATTTCAGTGCCAAGAAGGTACATAATTGCTGCAGAATCAACGAACACTTTTACACCTTTGTCTTCAATAACTTCATCGCTGGGGTTTAAGTCTTTTGTGTATTCCATTACATAAGACATTCCTGCACAACCACCTGATTTCACTGATACTCTAACACCAATAGAATCTTTTTCAGCATTAGACATTATCTCTTTTATTCTTAAAGCTGCATTATCACTTAATTTAATTATAGGGTTCATTACAAATTCAATTCCAATTTTGCTGCCTCTGTCATCATATCTTTATTCCAGGGAGGGTCCCAAACTAATTCAAGATCTACATCCTCTATTCCTTCAACCTGCATTGCACCCTCTTTAACTTCTTTTGGCAAACTTTCTGCAACTGGACAGTTTGGAGTTGTCAGTGTCATTTTGATAATAGCAAACTTTTCATCTTTTACTTTAATATCATAAATCAAACCCAATTCGTAGATATTTACAGGTAACTCAGGGTCATAAATTTTTCTTATTTCTTCAATTATCTGTTCTTTTTTTGACATAATTTAATTTTCAGTTTTTACTTCCTCTGTTTTTTCATCAAAAGCAGAAACCATTGTATGCCAAGATAAAGTTGCACACTTAACTCTCATTGGATATTGCTTAACACCAGATAAACACATTAGTTTAGTTTTTTCATCTTCACTCAAATACTTAGATTTTAATTCAGGATTTTCCTTAATCATTCCTAAAAAATCCTCAACTATCTCTTTAGCCTCATGCTCATTTTTTCCTTTAATTAAATCTGTCATTATAGAAGCTGAAGCCATTGAAATCGCACAACCACTCCCTTCGAAAGATGCATCTTCTACAATTTTTTGTCCATTTAGTTTTAAATAAACATGAACATTATCACCACAAAGTGGATTATTACCTTTAGCATCTTTATTAAAACCTTCTGTCTTTCTAAGATTTCTTGGATTCTTACCGTGTTCTAATATAATTTCTTGATAAAGTTCTTTTAAATTCATTATAAATTAAATATTTTTTTACAGTTGTTAATTGACTCATTCAACTGATCTAAATCCTCTTTTGTATTGTATATACCAACTGATGCTCTTGCACTTGCTGGAATATTTAATTTGTCATGTAGAATTTGACAGCAATGATGTCCTGCTCTTATTGCAACCCCGTCTTCATCCAAGATAGTTGCTATATCATGAGGGTGAACTCCTTCTATAGTGAATGATAAAACCCCTCCTTTATTTTTTGGATTTCCAATAAGTTTAACTGAATTATTTTTTTGCAATAGTTCTTGCCCGTATTCAACTAAATCAGCTTCATGTTTCATAACATTTTCGATGCCAATGCTTTCTAAAAATTTTATTGATTGGTCAAAAGCAATTACTTGTGCTGTAGCCATAGTACCAGCCTCGTATTTATTAGGTAGTTCACCATAGGAAATCCTATCTTTTTTAACTTCATTTATCATTCCTCCACCACCTTGGTATGGAGGTAATTCTTCTAACCATTTTTTTTTGCCATAAAGAACTCCCAAACCTGTAGGTCCATACATTTTGTGACATGAAATTGCATAGAAATCACAATCTAAATCTTGCATATCTAGTTTTAAATGTGGTGCTCCCTGACATCCATCGACTACAACAATTATTCCTTTTGAATGTGCAAGCTGGGTAATTTCTTTTACAGGTAAAATTGCACCTGTTACATTCGACAGATGAGTAATAGAAATTAATTTTGTTTTTGGAGTTATTTTCTTTTCTATTTCTTCAAGTGTAATTTCACCTTCTTCATTTATTTCAGCAAAATTAATTTTTATATTTTTTGATTTTCTTAAGAAATGCCATGGCACATAATTTGAATGATGCTCAAGTTCCGTAATTAATACTTCATCACCCTCCTGTAGGTAACTTTGGCCCAATGTATTGGCAACTAAATTTAATGCTTCTGTAGCACCTTTTGTAAAAACAATTTCATTTTTATCTTTAGCGTTGATATATTTTTGAACTGATGATCTTGTGTTTTCGTATAAATTTGTTGCTGCTACAGCAAGATAATGAACACTTCTTCCAACGTTAGAAAATTGTTTGGTATAAAATTCATTAATTCTATCCACAACTATTTTTGGTTTTTGTGAAGAATTTGCACTATCTAAATAAACTAGATCATTATTTTGAATTTTTTCATCAAAAATTGGAAATTCTTTTTTTATTTGATCAATATTCATTCTTTAATTCCAAGCATATTTTTTATTAAGTTTTTTATTTCTGAGTCAGTAATTTTTTCCACAACGTCAAGCAGAAAACCATTAATCAATAGCTCCCTTGACTGCTGATAACTTAAACCTCTAGACATTAAATAAAATATAGAGTCTTCATTTAAACTACCTGATGCTGAACCATGCGAACACTTAACGTCATCAGCATAAATTTCTAGTTCTGGCTTGGCATTAAACTCCGATTCTTTATTTAACAATATTGCTTTGCTCAATTGGTATCCATCAGTTTTCTGAGCATCTGAATTTACAAATATTTTGCCTTGATACACTGCTTTAGAGCTTTGTTCTAAGACACTTTTAATTAATTGATAACTTTTTGTATTTTCAGTTAAGTGATTTATTATTGATCTAATTTCGTGATGTTTATCATTATTCAATGAAAAAACACCATTAACAAAAGCTGATGCATAAACTCCGTTTAGATTACAGTTTATCTCATTTTTAGAAAAATTTGATCCAGAAGATAAAATAAATGTTTCAGAAATACTGTTCTTGTCTTGATCAATATTATTAAAAGAATACTTAATATTTTTATTCTCAAATTTATCTACTTTATAATTTTTTAAAACAGCATTTTCTTTTAATTCAAAGTTATAAAATATATTTAAAAAATTCTTTTCAGATGCATCATTAAAGAAATCAATTAATCTTAACGAGCTATCTTTATCTAGTTCAAAATTAAGTCGTAAATTAATGTTTTTAGACCAAATTTTTGAATTAGTTGTATGATAGATAATAAGAGGTTTTGCTAACTGATAACCTTTTTTTACCAATATTTTAAAACATTTATTAGTAAAGGCATTATTTAAGTCAGATAATGAATTGCTATTTTCAAATTCATTTATAGTTTCTGATTGATCAATTATTTCTATTTGATCTTTTTTTTCATATTCAAAATCAATTTTTTCAATTCTACCATTTATAAAAACTATTTTATTGTGCTCTAATCCATCTACAAATATAGAGGTATCAACTTTATTAGTAGAAGCTTGATCATTATAAAAACTAAGTTCTCCAATATTATTTTTTATTATTTGATTAAGATCTGAAAATTTCCAATCTTCTTCTTTTTTATTTGGAAAACCTTTGTCTATAAAATTATCTAAACAAAATTTTTTTAACTCAATATCTTTTTGAGATAAACTTAAATTTTTTATACTATTATAAAAATCTTTTTGTAATTGTTCTATCATTTAATTAAAATTTTCGTATCCTTTTTTCTCTAATTCTAAAGCTAAATCTGGACCACCAGATTTTACAATTTTGCCATTCATCAAAACATGAACAAAGTCAGGTTTTATATAATCAAGTAATCTTTGGTAGTGTGTAATAATTAAAAATGAATTATTTTTATCCCTTA
This sequence comes from uncultured Pelagibacteraceae bacterium, assembly GCA_902558835.1. Lineage (GTDB taxonomy): Bacteria > Pseudomonadota > Alphaproteobacteria > Pelagibacterales > Pelagibacteraceae > Pelagibacter. The sequence goes on along the minus strand of CACEFK010000003.1, from coordinate 47,752 downwards.
ATGTGTTAACTCCATCTGCAACAATCTTTAAAGCATCAATATCTAAACCAGAATCTGTTTCATCTAAAATTGAAAGTTTTGGAGCTAACAACGACATCTGTAAAATTTCATTTTTCTTTTTTTCACCTCCAGAAAAACCAACATTTAATTGTCTGTTTAATTTTTCCTCATCAAATTTTAATTCTTTAGACTTTTCTTTTACCAATTTTAGAAACTCAATAGCATCAAGCTCTTTCTCACCCCTAGCTTTTCTAACAGCATTTAAAGAAGTTTTTAAAAATATATTTGTATTTACACCTGGAATTTCTAAAGGATATTGGAAAGCTAAAAATATACCCTTGTGTGCTCTTTCCTCTGTTTCAAGCTCAAATAAATCTTTTTCTTCAAAAAGAACTTCCCCAGAAACTTCATAACCTTTTTTTCCAGATAGAATATTTGATAATGTGCTTTTTCCAGATCCATTAGGGCCCATAATTGCATGAACCTCACCAGGATTTATATCTAAGGATAGTCCGTTTAAAATAGACTTATTATCGATGGTTGCATTTAAATTATTTATTTTAAGCATATTAACCAACACTTCCTTCTAGACTGATACCTACAAGTTTTTGCGCTTCTACAGCAAATTCCATAGGTAATTGTTGCAATACTTCCTTACAAAAACCGTTAACAATTAAGCCAACAGCTTCCTCTGGATTTAATCCTCTTTGCTGACAATAATGTAGCTGTTCTTCACTAATCTTGGATGTGGTTGCCTCATGAGCAATATTGGACTCAGAGTTTTTATTTTTTATATAAGGAACAGTGTGAGCTCCACATTTGTTACCCATTAATAAAGAGTCGCACTGAGTATAATTAGTTGAATTTTTAGCTTTTGATGAAATATCAACTAAACCTCTATATGTCATATCTGAACTACCTGCTGATATTCCTTTAGAAATTATTTTACTTTTAGTATTTTTACCTAGATGGATCATTTTGGTACCTGTATCTGCTTTTTGATGATTGTTAGTAATAGCTATTGAATAGAACTCACCAACAGAGTTATCTCCTTTAAGAATACAACTAGGATACTTCCAGGTAATTGCGGAACCTGTTTCAACTTGTGTCCATGAAATTTTAGAATTTTTACCTTTGCATAAACCTCTTTTGGTTACGAAATTATAAATTCCACCTTTGCCATCTTGATCACCTGGATACCAGTTCTGAACAGTTGAATATTTTATTTCTGCATCATCGAGCGCAACTAGCTCTACATTAGCAGCGTGTAATTGATTTTCATCTCTCATTGGAGCTGTACATCCTTCTAAGTAACTTACATAACTTCCTTTATCTGCAATAATTAAAGTTCTTTCAAATTGACCTGTATTAGATGCATTAATTCTAAAATAAGTTGATAGTTCCATTGGACATCTAACACCTTCTGGAATGTATACAAATGAACCATCTGTAAAAACTGCTGAATTTAATGTTGCAAAAAAATGATCACTTGTTGGAATTACAGATCCTAGATATTTTTTAACTAATTCAGGGTGATTTTGAATTGCCTCTGATATAGGACAAAATATAATTCCTTGTTTAGTTAATTCATCTTTAAATGTAGTGGCTACAGAAACTGAATCAAATACAGCATCAACAGCTATTCCATTTAATCTCGCTTGCTCTTGCAAAGGAATTCCAAGTTTTTTATAAGTTTCTAAAAGTTTAGGATCCAGTTCATCTAAGCTTTTTGGCTTATCTTTCATACTTTTAGGGGCAGAATAATAATATAAATCTTGATAATCTATTTTTGGAAATTTAGGTTTCTGCCAATCCGGTTCTTTTAATACCTTAAATCTTTCAAAAGCTTTTAGTCTGAATTCAAGCATCCATGCAGGTTCTTTTTTTATATTTGAAATAAATTTAATAACATCTTCATTCAAACCTTTTGGGGCTTGAATATTTTCTATATCTGTAGAAAAACCATATTTGTAGTCTTTTAAATTATTTATTTCTTTTTGTCTGTTATCCATTCTAAACTCTTGTTTCTTTGTTGTTGGTTAATAAATCTTTTAGGCTTTTATTTTCAAAGAATGTATTTATGTGTATCTCTAATTCGTCCCATAAATTATGAGTAATGCACTTTGTGGCTTTGCCGTTGCATCCTTTTTTAGATTCTTTTTTACATTGAACAGTTTTTACTTTTTCATCAACTGCATGAAAGATATTTGTTAATTTAATATCGTTAGGGTTTTTATTAAGAACATATCCTCCTTGAGTTCCTCTAATGCTTTTAACAATTTCGTTTTTTTTTAATTTAGAAAAAATTTGTTCTAGATAATCTAAAGATATGCCTTGTCTTAATGATATGTCTCTTAGTGATACTGGATTGATATTATCAAACCTGGCTAAATCAACTAGTGCCATTACAGCATATCTTCCTTTGGATGTAAGTTTCATTTTTTACCCTTAAATTGTGAGTTTTTATACATACCTGACTAAAATGGTCAAGTTTAGAGTGTAAAAAAAAACTAACATATTGTCGCTGACTTATGATAAACGTACATTTTTTTTGAGAATAATAATCAATATCGCTTATGGATAACAAGATTTTAGAAATATTTATACCTGGTCCTGCAGGAAGACTTGAGGCTAAATATTATAAAAGTAAAAAAAATACTTCTCCAATTGCTTTAGTATTACAGCCCCATCCTCAATATGGAGGAACTATGAATAATAAAGTAGTAGTAGATACTTTTCATACATTTATGGATAATGATTTTTCTGTTTGCAGAGTAAATTTCAGAGGTGTTGGCAAAAGTGATGGAGAGTTCGATAACGGTCAAGGCGAACTTGCTGATGCAGCAGCTGCTTTAGATTGGTTAGAAAGAGAAAATTTTGACAATTCACAATGTTGGGTTTCAGGATTTTCATTTGGATCTTTGATTGCAATGCAATTATTAATGAGAAGACCAGAAATAAACAGGTTTATAGCAATTTCACCTCAACCAAATGTTTATGATTTTTCTTTTTTATCTCCATGTCCAACTTCTGGTTTAGTTGCTTATGGTAAAAAAGATGAATTGGTACCAGTAGAATATATTACTGAACTTGACAAAAGATTAAGTGCACAAAAAGGTATTAAAGTAGAATTTAATGCAATATCAGAGGCCAATCACTTTTTTTCAAAAACAAGTGATTCTTTAATTAAACATCTTGATAAATATATAAAAAAAGAAACAGCACTATATTAAAAATTTTCTACCAGTTTTCCACCCACCGTAAATTCTTTACATCCAGTTGTTGTGCTGAAAGAAATTGGTAAATTCAAATATGACCTTATAGCTAAAAATCCAAATGCCTGGGATTCAATATAATCACCATTTAAATTATAATTATCTATACTTTCCAAATTAATATAATTTTCATTTGATATGTAATTTTTTATACGATTAATTAAATTACTATTTTTTCTACCACCACCACAGAGTAAAAATGTAATACTATTTTCTTGACTAATATATTTTAACCCTTCTGCAATTAAATATGCTGTAAAATCTGTTATAGTAGCACAACCATCTTCTAGGGATAAACCTCTTGCAAAAGATACATCGAAATTTTTAATATCCAATGATTGAGAGTAAGAATTTATTTTAAAATTATCTATCGCCTGATTTAGAATTAATTGATCAACTTTCCCTGCATTAGCTATTTCACCATTTTTATCAAATTTTTTATTGGAATTATTTCTAACCCATTCGTCAATTAAACAATTACCAGGGCCCATATCAAAAGCAGAAAGGTTATTTTGAAATTTATCAGAGTCATTAATAACTTTTGTAACATTAGCGATACCACCAATATTCAAGAAACCTATTGGAAATTTAATATTAAAATTTTGATTAATTTTTTTTGATATAATATGATGAAAAATTGGTGTTAAAGGGGCACCTTGGCCATTATTTTGAATATCCGCTTGTCTAAAATCATATATAACTTTTGTTTTGACGATTTGAGATAACAATTTCCCATCTCCTAATTGATTGGTAATTTTCTCATTTGGGTTATGAAAAATTGTTTGACCATGAAAACCTATCAAATCAATGGGATCTCTATATTTTTTTAATGATTGATTAACTGCATCGGCATGAAAAAGAGTTAAATTACGCTCTAATTCTCTTAATTTTTCTGAATTTTGTAAAAGATCTTTCTTTGTTAAAACTAAATCTCTTAAACGAACCAACTGATCCTGAAGATTTTTATCATACTCATAATAATCATCCAAAATGTTTGAAAATTCATCGTATCCATCTGAACTAATTATAGATAAATCAATACCATCCATAGATGTTCCGCTCATTAATCCAATTGCAGTATATAATTTTTTTTTCATTGATATGTTTTTTAAAAAAAATTTGTATATTGTAACTATAAACTTATGAATAAATTTTTAAAAGAATTTAAAGATAGAGGCTTTTTCTATCAATGCACAAGTGAAGATGAACTATCTAAACAATTAGATGAAGAAAAGATAAAAGGTTACATAGGTTTTGATTGTACAGCTGAAAGCTTGCATGTGGGTAGTTTATTGCAAATAATGTGTTTGCGACTACTTCAAAAAAATGGACATCGACCAATAGTTTTACTTGGTGGAGGAACTACAAGAATTGGGGATCCATCTGGTAAAGACAAAACTAGAAAAATATTAAGTGAAGAAGAGATTGAGAAAAATATTAAAAATATAAAAAATATTTTAAAAAAATTTTTAGAAAATGACGATCCAAATACAAAACCAATATTTGTAAATAATTATACTTGGCTTAAAGATTTAAATTATATTTCATTTTTAAGAGATATTGGAAAACATTTTACTATAAATAGAATGCTAACATTTGATAGCGTAAAACTCAGATTAGATAGAGAACAATCTCTAAGCTATATGGAGTTTAATTATATGATTTTACAAGCATACGATTTTCTTGAGTTAAATAAGAAAGAAAATTGTGTCTTACAAATCGGAGGTTCAGATCAATGGGGAAACATTGTGAACGGTGTTGAGCTAATTAAAAGATATTCTAATAATCAAACCTTTGGTTTAACAACACCCTTAATTACACTAGCAACTGGTGCTAAAATGGGAAAAACTGAAAGTGGGGCTATTTGGTTAGATGAAAAATATTTATCAGCTTATGATTATTGGCAATTTTGGAGAAACGTAGATGATAGAGATGTAATTAAATTTTTAAAAATGTTTACTGAAATTGAAATTAAGAAAATAGAAACAATTAAAGATAAAGATATAAATGAATTAAAAATACTACTTGCTAATAAAACTACAGAAATGTTACATGGAAAGAAAGCAGCTAAAAATTCTGAGCAAGCAGCGAAAGAAGCTTTCTCCGGAAACACACTAGGTTCGAACTTACCTAAAGTTAATATTCAATCAAATAAAATAGAAGAAAAAATAAATATAATAGATCTTGTTTTATTATCTAAACTAGAAAACTCGAAAAGCGAAATCAGAAGACTTATAAAAGGGAATGCGGTAAAAATAAATGACGATGTTATTTCAGATGAAAAATTCCAAATCAATAAAAATTTATTTAAAGATAATTATCTTAAACTCTCCCTTGGAAAAAAAAGACATATTAAAATAGAATTAAACTAATTTTTTTTAATTTTCTCTAAAGTTCTAGTAATAAACCTGGGTGTTAGAGTTTTTATAGGATTTACAGTAGTTTCTAAATTTTTAGGCGGACCTTTAATTTTAAAACTGACTCCAAAAACTCCATCACCCACTTTCTTTCCAATCAATAAGTCACCAAGTAAAGGTATTGAAGCAATAGATCTGTTTATTGTTGTAGCTGGAACCAAAGTTCCTCTTAAACTGATTAATTTATTCTCCTCAATGTATCCTTCCAATAAAATAGATATTGCTGGACCAATTGCGTATAACTCTTGAATTTTCATAAATTTATCTTGATTAGTAAAATTCATTTCAAAATCTGTAAATCTAATGCCTTCTCCTGTAAGTAAGTCTGCTATTCCTTGAAGAGACGCAAGAGCTAACAACTTTGCTAGTACTGGAATTTCTTTAACTTTAAAATTATCAATTATTAATTTAGAAGTTGAAACTCCATCTATTTTTACAGAGTAAAAATCTAAATATCCTTCTCTATCATCTTTAAATCCTTTAATGAATTTATATCTATCTACTAAGGGTTTTGCCTTAGATGAGAAAAGAGTTGTAATTTTTTCATCTTGATCATTTGTTCTAATTGTAAATTTTATATTTTGTGAATTGTTATAAAAGGCCAAAATATCTGCTTCCTCAACTTTGTTATTAATAATCTTTAACTTTCCTTTTAAATCCTTAACAAAGTATACTGTATCAAAGTAAACTTCCTCAAAATTTAGGTCTATGCCTACGTTATTTTCAAAAAGATTGTTTTCTTTTTTATCATTGGAATCTAGTAAATTCGAAATTAAAGAATTTGCATTAAATGAGGTTCCGTCAATTAAATAATTTTGGCCTTCTAATTTTTTTATATTGTAATTATTTTTTTTGTTTTCTGTATCTAAATAATTAAAATTTGCCTGATCAATTTTTATTATTTGATTATAATCGTTAAGAAATAAATTCTTAATTTTAATGTTATTATTTTCTTCATTAAGAATAAAACTATTTATATTAAGATTTTTATTATTTTTTATTTCTCCATTAATTTGAAGATTCATTTTACTTTTATCTTTTTTTTTATAATTAATGTTATCAATTTTAAATTTTGTATTTTTTACATTTAAATTAGTATTAAAACTTAATTTATTTTCATTTTTCTCAATAAAATAATCAATTTCTTCAAAATCTTTATCGATTTTAAATTTTCCAGAGCCTGAAAAAGTTAGATTATTATTGTTAAAATTAATTTTTAATTTTTGGTTATTAAAATTTATATTTTCATTAGTTTGAGGAAAGAAAATTTTTAAAAAATCTTGCTGCTCTAAAACTATATTTTTTAAAAATAATTCTGAATCTATACTTAAATCATTATCTTTTTTATTTATAAAATATTTAATTTCATCTATTTCTCCAGTATTTAACTGAATTTGCCCCTCACCATTAATTGTTAAATTGTTGTCCTTATAATTTAAATTTAATTTATGATTATCTAGTAAAATTAGATCATCAACTTCTGAAAAATATTTATTAATTATTTTTAAATTTTTATATTTTAGCTGAGTAATATTTATGTCAGAATTTAAAATAAAATTTTTAACTTTGAATTTTTTATCTATTTCCAAAGAAAATTCATTATTTGTTTTAAATTTAGCATCATCAACAATTATATTTTTAAAACTTAAATTTAATAAATTTAAAATATTTGAATTTAAACTTGATTGATTATTTTCAACAATAGCATCAACTAAAAAGCTATTTTTTTTCTTTTTTACTTTAAGTTTTTTTGAAATAAAATTTACTTCTTCTGTTTTAAAATTTATTTCATCAAAATGATAATTATCTTTTTGAATATTGAAATTAAAATTTATATTTTTAAAATTAGACCTGTCTAAAAAATTAATACCTCCATCTTTTATCAAACCTTCAATAATATAATCATTTTTAAGTTTTCCATTTTCATCGATGTTCAAACTCAGATCTATAATTACATGACCTTTTTTTACAATTTTTTCTAATATAAAAAATTCTGGTTTATTATTTATGGTCCTAACAAATTTAATTAAATCATTTAATAATATAGACTTAGTTTTTACCTCTATATTTGAAGATGAAATCTTTTTTTTAATTAAAGAACCAAGTGATACTTGGGTTTTTATGCTTTCTAATGCTAAAGGTCTTTTTGAAAAATATACTGTGGTACCAATTGTTTTTGCATAAATTTTTAGTTTGAAAGGATCTAGAGTTAATTTAATTTTTTTTAAATCTATATCTATCTTTTTATTTATTAGTGAAATTCTTTTTTTAATTTGATCGTTAAATTTATTTGTCTCTATACCTACGGTGCTAAGGTAAACTGTCAAAATAACTAACAATGACAGAAGTAATATAAAATATTTTAAAATATTATTTTTCATTTAATTTATAAAGAGATTGTTCCAAAAATTCATCAATATCACCATCTAAGACTTTATCTGGACTAGTGCTTTCAAAACTAGTTCTATTATCTTTTACAAGCCTGTAAGGTTGAAGAACATAAGATCTAATTTGATGCCCCCACCCTATTTCAGATTTAGAACTTTCAACATTTTGATTTTCTTCCTCTCTTTTTTTAATTTCATAATCATATAATCTTGCTTTCAACATATTCATGCAGGTTTCTTTATTTTTATGTTGAGATCTTTCATTTTGACATTGAACAACAATTTTTGAAGGAATGTGTGTTATTCTAACTGCGCTATCAGTAGTATTAACATGCTGGCCACCTGCTCCACTTGAACGATAGGTGTCTATCCTTAAATCTTTTTCTAAAATTTCTATATTTATATTTTCGTCTACAACTGGATAGATCCAAACACTTGCGAAACTTGTGTGCCTTCTTGCTCCAGAGTCAAATGGAGATATCCTAACTAATCTATGTATTCCCGACTCTTTTTTTAACCATCCAAAAACATAGTCACCATCTATTTTAATTGTTGCAGACTTTATTCCAGCCTCGTCACCTCTATGTTCACTAATCAAACTTGATTTAAAATTTTTTTTATCAGACCATTTTAAATACATTCTTCTTAGCATATCAGCCCAATCTTGACTTTCTGTACCTCCAGCACCAGCATGTATTTCTATATAACAATTTAAAGGGTCTGCTTCATTTGATAAAAAACATTTAATTTCATTTTTTTTAACTTCAGTTCTTAAATCTTTTATATTTTGTAAAACTTCATTTTGAACTTGTAAGTTCTCTTCTTCATGCGCCAGTTCACTCAAATCATCTAAATCTTTTAGTTTTTCGACATTATTATATAAAGAATTAGTTAAATCTTCATAAAATTTCTTTTCTTTGATTACTCTTTGAGAATTATTTTTATCTTGCCAAAAATCAGCTCTCAACATTTGTGAGTTTAAAGATTTTAGCTTTGAATGGATATTGTTTTTTTCAAAGATACTCCTGTATTTTTTGATTTATCTTTTCAATCTCTTCTTTTAAATTTTGATAATTATTATCCATTAGTAAAACTTTAATATATTATTTGAATCTAATCTATCTGAATTTGTATAAAGTACTTTTCCATCAACCACATTTTCTTTTTTAAAAACCTCAATAATTGTATTCTTTGAGTTAAATTTTGCTTTTTGACCTGTTAAAGGGTCAACAACCATCATTACTGTACCTTTAGCAGCCTTAAATGGTCTTGCATCATTTTTGTTAATAGAATCACTTATAAAACTTTTGAATATTGGCAAAGCTGTTTTGGATCCTGTTTCATATTTTCCTAATGGAGTTGGATTATCTGAACCAACATAAACACCAACTAGCACATTTGAGGTAAAACCTATAAACCAAGTATCTGTATTTTTATTTGTTGTTCCAGTTTTTCCTGCAATATTCAAATTTAAGTCTTTTAATTTTTTAGCTGTACCTCTTTGAACAACTCCTTCTAAAATTGATGTCATTTGAAAAGCAGTTTCTGGAGAAAAAATTTGCTTATAGTTATTTTTAATCTCTGGATAATCTTCAGTTAAATAAGAAATTTGATCACAATTAATACATTTTCTTTTATCATTATTAAAAATAGTATTTCCCTCACCGTCTTGAATTCTATCTATAAGTATTGGTTCAACAAGTTTTCCTCCATTTACAAAAACTGAATAAGCAGATGTAAGTTTTAATAAAGTTGTTTCAGCAGATCCCAAAGATATGGATAAAAGTTCTTCTGGATTATCATAAATTTTTAATGCTTTTGAAAAATTAACTATTTTCTCTACACCAAGATTTTGGGCTATTCTTACTGTCATTAAATTTCTGGATTTCTCCAAACCAACTCTTAAAGTCGAAGGTCCATAAAATTTTTTTCCATAATTTTCTGGTTTCCACATTTTTAAATCATCTCCTTGGTCTAAAACCAATGGTGCGTCAAGAACTAATGATGTTGGTGTAAAATTGTTCTCTAAAGCTAATGCATAAACAAATGGTTTGAAAGCTGATCCAGGCTGTCTTTTAGCTTGAGTTGCTCTGTTAAATTCACTTTGTTTAAAACTAAAACCACCACTTAGTGCTAAAACTCTTCCAGTAAATGGATCCATCACAACAATTCCTCCATTTATCTTTGGTAATTGTTGTAAGTTAAAAATATTTTCTTTAAGATTTTTAACATAAATAATATCACCAGGTTTTAATAATTTATTAAATTCTTTTTTTGTCCAAGAAACACTCTGATATTCAATAACACCTTCAATATTATCTTCTGTTTCTATTTCTGCTGAAAATTTATTTATCTTTTTGACTATTGCTAATTTCCAATTAATTGAATTTTCTAATTTATACTTTTTTAAATCTTTTTTCCATTCTGAATTATAAATCTTGTTAGTAAGTGGTCCTCTCCATCCCTTTCTTTTATCATATGCTATTAATCCATCTCTGAGTGATTTTGTTGCAATTATTTGTAAATTTAAATCTATTGGAGTATTGATATTAAAACCTTGTTTGTAAACTTTATCATAGGTTAAAGTTTCAATTACACTCTTTCTCACATCTTCAATAAAATATTGAGCATCTTCTAAATAAATTTTTTTATTTTTTTTTAAAATTATTTCCTCTTTTGTAATTTTTTCATACCATTCTGAAGTTAAATAATTATTATCTAACAAATTTTTTAAAACTAAATTTCTTCTAAATTTTGCTATATCTGGATCTCTATAAGGATTATATCTACTAGGTGCTTTTGGTAAAGCTGCTAATAAAGCAGCTTCTGAGTAATTTAAATCTTTAATAGATTTATCAAAATATTCTAAGCTTGCTGCAGCTACTCCATATGCTCCACTTCCGAGATAAATTTGGTTTAGATAAAGTTCTAGAATTCTTTCTTTAGATAAAGCTCTCTCTATTCTAAAAGCTAAAATTGCTTCCTTAATTTTTCTATTTAAACTTACTTCATTTGTTAGTAAAAAGTTTTTTGCTACCTGTTGAGTAATTGTAGATGCTCCTTCTAACCTTTTAGATGATAAAATATTTGAAATATTATTTATTACAGCTCTAATAACACCTTTAGCATCAACGCCTGGATGTTTGAAAAAATTTTTATCTTCAGCAGATAAAAATGCATTAATTACTTTTTTTGGAATTGAATTAAATGGAACAAATACTCTTTTTTCCTGTGAAAAATCTGCCACCAAATCACCATTACCAGAGTAAACTTTACTGGAAACAGGAGGTTTGTAACTTTTAAGAAATTTATAATCTGGTAAATCATTAGAATAAGTCCATAAAACACTTATTATCGAAATTGCTGATAATAGAATAAAAGAAGTAATTAAAATAAAGATATTTTTGAAAAATTTATTCATTTTAATTTCATTATATCTTGGAATTTGTTAAAGATATGGCAAGAAAATTAAACAAAATTTTAAAAATTAAATTACTAATGAAATTAACATTAACAAAATTATGGAAAAAAATTTATATATCGATGCTTCGCATCCTAACGAAACTAGAGTTGTTCTTAAATCTGACGAAAATATTGAAGATTACGAGTACGAAGGTTTAAAAAATAACTTAATTAAAAATAATATTTATTTAGGCAAAGTAAGTAGAATTGAACCCTCTTTGCAAGCAGCTTTTGTTGATTTTGGAAGAGAGAGGCATGGGTTTTTGTCTTTTAATGACATTCAATCAGATTATTATCAGATACCGAAAGCAGATTTAGAAAGAATTAAAGAGGAGGAAGAAAAAGCTAGAGAAGAACTTTCAAGAGAAGTTGAGGCTAAAGAAGAGGAAAATATTGCTGAAGGAAAACTAGAAATTGATGATCCGATAGAAAAGATATCAGAAGAACAAATAGAAGAAGATTCAAATAACAAAGAAAATATTACTGAAAAAGAAAATTTAGATGATGGAAAAGGAAAAAAGAAAGAGCATAGATTTAAATTTAAAAGATATAAAATTCAGGAAGTAATTAAACCCAACCAAGTAATTCTTGTGCAAGTAATTAAAGATGAAAGAGGTCAAAAAGGTGCTGCATTAAGTACTTTTATTTCTATTGCTGGTAAATACATAGTATTAATGCCAAACACTCCTAAAGGAGGTGGTATATCAAGAAAAATATTTAATCCTTCTGACAGAAAAAAAATAAGAACAATTTTAAATGAAATTGAAATACCTAGGGAGATGGGCTTAATTGTTAGAACTGCCGGAAGTAACAAAACAAAAAATGAAATAAATAATGATTTAACAACTTTGATTAATACCTGGGGTCAAATAAAGGAAAATGCAATAAATTCTATTGCTCCCTCCTTAATTCATCAAGAAAGTGAAATAATTAAAAGAACTTTAAGAGATATGTTTGATGAAAATACCAAAAATATAATTGTAGAAGGTAACGAGGGTTATAAAAAAGCTCAATCATTCATGAAAAATATGATGCCATCAAATGTGAAAAAAGTTAAAAAATATAGAGGAAAAATTCCACTATTTATTCAAGAAAAAATTGAACAAAAATTAAATCAAATTTTTGATTCTGAAATTAAACTTAAATCAGGAGGATATTTGGTTATCAACCCAACAGAAGCTTTGGTTTCTATTGATATAAATTCTGGAAGTTCAATAAAAGGAAAAAATGTTGAAAGCACTGCTTTAGATACGAATATTGAAGCTGCAGAAGAAATTGCAAGACAAATAAAGATAAGAGATTTGTCTGGTTTAATAATTATAGATTTTATAGATATGCTAAGTTATGGAAATAGGAGATTGGTAGAAAGAAAACTAAAAGAAAAATGCAGATCAGATAGAGCAAGAATTCAAATTGGAAGAATAAGTAATTTTGGTCTTTTGGAGATGTCAAGACAAAGGCTAAGAGAAAGTGCAATTAAATGGAAAGTTACATTAACGGACGAGTCTTTTGCTCAAAAACTACTAAAAATTGTTGAATTAAAAGCAGTTATTAATAAAGCTAAATTTGTTGAATTAAAAGTATGTAAAAAAGTTTCAGATTTTCTTAAAGAAAATTTTGTTGATGACCTAACTTATTTTGAAAAAAAAAATAAAATAAAGATAGATATAATAAGTGACAATTCGTTAATAATACCAGAGTACATTATAGATGTTAAAAATAAATCAAAGAAAACAGTTGAACTGGTAGAATATTACGAAAAATTAAAAAATTTAGAAATCCAAAACAAAGAAAATAAATTTTTAGAAAAAAAAGAAAATAAAAAAATAAACAAAAAAACTTATAAAAAAAAAAGATATTATAAAAAAACTAAATAATCCCTTTTGATGGAGATGATGGATTGCCCATCAAAATTTTATCTATTCTTCCTGACTTGTAGGATTGTCTACCGGCGATAACAGCATTTTTAAAAGCAAGTGCCATTTCAAAAGGTTTTTTGGCTTTTGCAATTGCTGTATTAACAAGTACTCCATCACATCCTAACTCCATTGCTATTGTTGCGTCGGATGCTTGACCTAAGCCAGCGTCAATAATCAATGGAAGTTTGGTTTGTTTTCTAATTATTTGAATATTGATTTTGTTTTGTATCCCTAGTCCCGATCCAATTGGTGCAGCTAAAGGCATTATTGCGTCAGCACCTGCATTTTCTAGACGCTTAGCCATTAAAGGATCATCATTGCAGTAAACCATAACCCTAAAACCCTCTTTAGCTAAAACCTCTGTTGATTTTAAAGTTTCTATCATGTCAGGAAATAAATTTTTTTTATCTCCTAAAACTTCTAATTTAACCAACTTCCAACCACCTATTTCTCTGGCTAATCTTAATGTTCTTAAGGCTTCTTTAGAATTAAAACATCCAGCAGTATTGGGTAAATATGTAATTTTTTTTGGATCAATATAATCCATCAATAAAGGCTTTTTTTTGTCTGAAATATTAACTCTTCTTACAGCAACTGTTACGATTTCTGCTCCAGACAGCTTAATTGCTTTTGCGCACTCAGACATACTTTTATATTTTCCTGTTCCGACAATTAATCTGGAATTAAATTTTTTATTTGCAATAATTAGACTGTCTTTTTTCAAATTAACCACCTCCAATAAAATGAACTATTTCAATTTTATCATTTTTAATTAATTTTATTTTATTAATTTTTTTTTTATCTATTATTTCTTTATTTAGCTCAATTGCTACTTTATTTAATGGTATTTTTAGATTTTTTAACACTTCAGAGAGTTTAGAATCTTGAGTTATAGATTTGATTTTACCATTTATTTTAATTTTTATTTTTTTTATTTTTTTCATCGTATATAAATGTTGAATGAATAATAAAATAATTATTATTAATGGTCCAAATCTTAATCTATTAGGAGAAAGAGAACAATCACAATATGGATCAACTACGTTTGACCAACTTAAAGAGAATTGTTCTAAAAAAGCAAAAGAAATTGGTCTTCATGTTGAATTTGCGCAATCAAATATTGAAGGAGAGCTTGTTAATATAATTCAAGATGCTAGAAAAAAATTTGATGGTATGATTGTAAATGCTGCTGCATTTACTCATACTTCTGTGGCCATAAGAGATGCTTTGGATTTATTTAAAAAACCAATAATCGAGCTACATTTATCTAATATTTATAAAAGAGAGGAATTTAGACATAAATCACTTATAAGTGGTGTCGTAACTGGAGGAATTTTTGGACTAGGTGCTGAAGGATATATTTTGGCCATAATTTCATTACAAAAGACTTTGCAAAATGAAAATAGATAAAAAAATAATTAAAGAGTTAAGTGATTATTTAAAAGAATTTAATCTTACTGAAATAGAGATAACTGAAAAAGATACAAAAATTAAAGTATCAAAAAATAATGTTTCAATTAGCAATCAACCACAAGTTATTTCGCCCTCATCACCTGCAACAAGTTCAGCATCTACTCAAACTCAAAATATTAAATCAGGAACTGAAATTACTTCACCTATAATTGGAACTGCCTATCACTCTCCAGAACCTGGTGCTAAAAAGTTTGTTGAGATTGGAAAAAAAATAAAAAAAGGTGACACAATAATGATTGTTGAAGCAATGAAAACAATGAATCATGTTCCTTCAACAGCAGATGGTGTAGTAAAAGAAATTTGTGTTGAAGATGGCCAACCTGTAGAATTTGGTCAAACTATTATTATCCTAGAATAAATAATGTTTAAAAAAATTTTAATTGCAAACCGTGGGGAAATTGCAGTTAGAATTATTAGGGCATGTAAAGAATGGGGAATACCTACGGTAGCTGTTCATTCGGATGTAGATAGAGAAAGTATGCATGTAAGAATGGCTGATGAAAGCGTATGCATAGGTTCTCATCAACCAGTGAATAGTTATTTGAATATTCCAGCACTAATGTCAGCAATAGAACTTACAAATGCTGATGCTGTCCATCCAGGCTATGGTTTTCTTTCTGAAAATTCAAATTTTGCAAGAATTTTAGAAGAAAACAAAATTAATTTTATTGGAGCCTCATCAAAACATATTGAAATGATGGGTGATAAAATCCAAGCAAAAAGAATAGCTAAAGAAAATGGATTACCCGTTATTGAAGGGTCTGAAGGAGGTGTAAAAGATATCTCTGAAGCAAAAGAACTTTGTAAAAAAATTGGTTTTCCTGTCTTAATCAAAGCCTCAGGTGGAGGTGGAGGTAAAGGTATGAAAATAGTTTATAAAGAAGAAGAATTTGAAACGTTGTTTTCAACTGCAAAATCAGAAGCACAAAAATACTTTGGTAATGACGAAGTTTATATCGAAAAATTTTTTCAAAATCCAAGACATATTGAAGTTCAAATATTAGCTGGAAAAAATAGAGCAGTTCACCTACATGAGAGAGATTGTTCGGTTCAAAGAAGGCATCAAAAACTTATAGAAGAAACACCAAGTCCAGTTTTAAATGATGAAATAAGAAAAGATTTATTTGAAAGAACAGTAAAAATGGTAGCTAAAATTGGCTATATGGGAGCTGGGACTGTTGAGTTTATATATGAAGATGGAAAATTTTATTTCCTTGAAATGAATACAAGAGTTCAAGTTGAACATCCTGTAACTGAGATGGTTACTGGCGTTGATATAATTAAAGAGCAAATTTGGATTGCTTTTTCAGGGGAAACAGCTTTGAAACAAAGTGATATAAATCCTAGGGGACATGCAATTGAATGTAGAATAAATGCTGAGGATGCTAGTAAAAACTTTCAGCCTTCGCCTGGAGTTATTACTATGTGTCATCAACCATCTGGTTTTAGAACAAGAGTAGATGGCGCAATATTTCAAGGATACAAGGTAACGCCTTATTATGATAGTATGGTTTGTAAGTTAATTTGTCATGGAAGAAACAGAACAGAAGCAATTCAAAGAATGAATAGATCTTTAGATGAATTTGTTATTGAAGGAATAACAACAACAATACCTCTGCATAAAAAATTACTAAACCACAAAAAATTTATCAATTCAGATTTTAACGTTAGCTGGCTAGATAAAGATGCAATTGTTTAATAACAGTTTACAAGCCAAACATCATAAACAGGATGATCAAATGGTGCGATTGATGGACTTGATGAAAACATCCAACCATTAAAAACAAAAACTTCATCATTATTTTTATTAGTCAAATCTCGAACTTGTATATAAGCAGTTATTTCTGGATTATCATCAAATTCTGAATTTTTACATTTCATACTTTTAATTGATAAATCTTTAAACTTAATTAATTCTCCATTTTTAATTTTAAGCAAAGTGTTTTTAGAACTTATTTTATCCAAAATTTTTATATCAGTAAAAGTTCCTTCTAAATTACTTTTTGCGTTTGAGTTTAAAACTAAACAAAAATAAAATAAAAAAACTAAATAGATTAATTTAAAATTATTCTTTCCAACTTGAGTATTTCTTTTTAATACCATCTTGATTTTTATTTGGATAATATGCAGCGTCAGTCCCAGTTAAATTTTCTTGATGTGGTTTTTGCCATTCATATTTTTCTAAGGTGTGTTTTTTCTCAATTTTATTTGGTGTAAAATGTATCCAAGAATACCATTCAACAGGAATTTTTGATGCATCAATTGTGTTTGAATAGATAACCCATCTTTTTCCGTTTTTACTCTCATAATATTTATTACCTAGCTCATCAGTCCCAACTAGTTTTCCAAAAAAAATAGTTTTTAGTCTTGTTCCAAAAGTATCTTGATTCCACCATGTGAAAATTTTTTTTAAGAGTGTCAACATAATATTTTTTTATTTATTCAATTAAAAATTGTAAAATTTAAATTAGACTAAAATATGAATATGTATATAAATTAATTGATTCATTATTCAAATTAAAATTTAAATTGAGGTCAAATGGCAAAGTATTTAGTAGAAACTTATTATACCTGTACCTTTAAAGTAAATCATTACTTAGATGATATTAATGAGGCAGAGTTAAAAAATTTAGAAAAAAGAGATGATGGTAAATTTGAGGTTTTAGACGTTAAACTTGATAATAGAAAAACAAAAAGTCTAGACCCTAAAAACAACAAAGTCCTTGAAAATAACAAAGTAGAAGTAATTAACGAAACAGATAAAAAAAGCTCAATAAATAAAGAAAGTGTAATAAGAAGTATAAACACAGCAAACGAGAAGTCAGGTAAAAGATTTAGCATGCCAGACAGAAGAAAAGGATATATTCAAAAAGCTACTATTGGTGATCACAAAGTTTACCTGCATACTGGAGAGTATGAAGACGGAAAAATTGGAGAAATATTTATTGATACCAGTAAAGAAGGTGAGCTTGTAAAAGCTTTAATGAATAATTTTGCAATTGCTGTTTCTCTAGGACTTCAATATGGTGTTCCATTAGATGAGTTTATAAGTGCATTTGTGGGTACAAAATTTGAACCATCTGGAAAAGTCCATGGTAATGATAGAATTTTAAGCGCTACATCAATTTTGGATTATATTTTCAGAGAATTAGCTATTTCATATCAAAATAGAGAGGATCTAGCTCATACTCCAGCTATTGGGGGAAATGAGGCTATCAACACAGAGGATCAAAGCTCTGAAGATCAAAATCAATTATTGAAAATTGTGAAAGATATTACTAGTAAAGGTTTCGTTAGAAATAATTATAAAAAAAATCTAGTTGATCTTTCAGATGTAAAAATAAGTCTAAAAGGTAAAAAATAAGTTATTTTTTAGTTTTTAAGGCTAAATTTAGTTCTTTCAATTGATCTGGATTTACCTCAGATGGTGCATTCATCATCAAATCTTGCGCATTTTGATTCATTGGAAACATAGTAACTTCCCTAATATTCTTCTCATTAGCAAGTAACATTACGATTCTATCAATACCAGGTGCTATTCCTCCGTGTGGTGGTGCGCCATAACTAAGTGCATTAATCATGCCACTAAATTTTTCATCTACTTGATTTTTATCGTATCCTGCAATGGAGAAAAGTTTATACATAAGCTCTGGTTTGTGATTTCTAATTGCTCCTGAAGATAATTCTATACCATTACAAACTATGTCGTATTGATAAGCAAGTATATCTAATGGGTTTTCATAATCTTTTTCACTTAAATCACCTTGAGGCATTGAAAATGGATTATGACTAAATTCAATCTTGTTTGTTGATTCATCTTTTTCAAACATTGGATAGTCAACAATCCAGCAAAATGCGAAAACATTTTCATCAATTAAATCTAGATCTTTTGCAATTTTATCTCTTGCTAGTGCAGTAATTTTTTCTAATTCATCTTGTTTTCCACAAGCCATAAAAATACTATCCCCTATTTCACAGTTTGTTTTTTCCATGATTTCAGCCAAAGCATCTTTAGAAAAAAATTTTCCTATAGGGCCTTTTGCTGAAATATCTTTATCTTTTTCAAAAGTAAAGTAAGCTAAACCAGAAGCACCTTCTTCTTTTGCCCATTTATCAATATTATCAAAAAAACTTCTTGGCTTATTTTTCGTGTTTTTTGTAATAATACATCTTACTTTAGATCCAGATTTTACTAATTTTTTAAATATTTCAAATGAAACATCTTCTCTTGTAAAAATTTCAGTTATATCATTTACAATGAGCGGGTTTCTTAAATCTGGTTTATCAGTACCATATTTAAGCATTGCTTCCTTGTATGAAATCTTTGGAAAGTTATCAAACATCAGTTTTTTAGTTGAAAAATTTTTAAATGTATTAATCATTAATTTCTCAACTACATTAAATACATCTTCCTGCTCAACAAATGACATTTCTAAATCTAATTGATAAAATTCTCCAGGACTTCTGTCTGCTCTTGCATCTTCATCTCTAAAACAAGGTGCAATTTGAAAATATCTATCAAAACCTGAGACCATTATTAATTGTTTAAATTGTTGAGGGGCTTGAGGTAATGCATAAAATTTTCCAGGATTTAAACGACTAGGCACTAAAAAATCTCTAGCGCCCTCCGGACTAGATGAAGTTAAAATTGGTGTTTGAAATTCTAAAAAACCTAATTTAGTCATTTCATTTCTGATGTATGAAATAACTTTAGATCTTAAAATAATATTTTCATGAATTTTTTTTCTTCTTAAATCTAAAAATCTATATTTCAATCTTATTTCTTCAGCATATTCTTGGTCACTAAAGATTGGCATAGGTAATTCTTTACAAGTCCCTAAAACTTCATGCTTCTCAATAACAATCTCTATTTCACCTGTGTCTATTTCAGAATTAATTGTTTCTTTAGATCTATTAACTACTTTTCCCTCAACTTTAATTACAGTCTCTAATTGCATTTTTTCTAAATCAGAAAAATATTTATTATCTTTATCAATTATACATTGGGTAATTCCATAATTATCTCTCAAATCAATAAATAATAAATTCCCATGGTCTCTTTTTTTATTTATCCAGCCTGAAAGAGAAATTTTTTTATCTACATCCTCTTTTCTTAATTCATTACACTTGTGTGTTCTGTATTTATTCAATTAAACCTCTAATGCTTCTTTTATAATTTTAAAATCGATTGGTTTCTTTCTTTTTAAACTAATTTCGTCGATTTTATATATGAAATCGGAAATTTTGCCATAAGTTCTATCAATTCTCTTAATTATAAATTCAATAAGTTTTTGGTCTATTGATATTTGACGATCAGAAAGATTTTTTAATATTAGTGCATAAATTAAATCGTCACCAGGTTTTTCAATTTGAGATAAAATAAAATTAGCAGATCTTGAATTAAGATCATTTAATTTAAATTCAAAGTTAACTATTGGTATTTTTGAAGTAACTATTAAATACTTATTATCCTGATCTATTATATTTATAAGTGTAAATAATAAGTTTTCATTTATTTTTTCAGTTAAATCCTCAACAATAATATTTTCATATATTTTAATTTGTCGAAGAAAGTCATTATTAATATCTTCTGAATTAATTTTAATTCCTCTATGCTTTTCTAAAAATATATTTATTAAGTGACTTTTTCCTGAAAACTTTTCACCTATTAAGTTTATAAAATTTCTATCCCATTTTGGCCAACTATTTAAAAGACTAAAAGAGTGTTCGTTGCTTTTTGAAACATAAAAATCCTGATCTTTAAAATTTTGATCATAATCAAATTTAAGTATTTGCTGATTAAGATTTGTCATTTAAAACCCAAATTTTATTTTTAATTTCAAAATCATAATTTTGATCACTCATAACTTCTAAAAACTTGTCAGGTGTTCCATTAAAAATAACTTTATAAAAATTATTTCGATTATCGAACTTATAAATTGAAAAATTATATATCAAATCCATATCAGATAATATTTTTTCAAATTTATTAATTTTTATATTATTAGAATTATCAATAGAAATATTTAAAGATAACTTTACTGAAGTATTGATTTGATTTTGTGATTTCCAAAAATCTTCGTAGACTAATTTTAAATTATCAATAAATTCAAATAACTCTTCTTCATCATCAAAATTGACTTCAGTATAATTTAAATTTTTTAAATTGTTATTTTGATTAAAAAAAATTTTGTTATATACTCTTATTTTATTATTATCCTTAAATACAATCATAATAATGTGATCATTTATATTGTATTTATTTAAAATTTCTTTGAAGTCATAAGTTTCCAAAATATTAATGTTTTGTTTTATCAATCTAAAATCATCTAAATCTTCAGTAGGTAAAATATAATTTAAAAGACTGTATTTTTTATTATTTAAATTCCAACGGGAAAATAACTTATTCTCAGAGAACATTAAAACTTGATTTTTATTTTGATCAACAAGTACGGGTATGAATAAAAAATCTTTTTTCACAGGTATAGATGGAAAAATATTTTTTGTTTCTAATAAATCAAATATATTTTTTTTATTAAATGAAACATTTAGGACAAGATAATAAATTTCATCAATAAACTTTTCTTCCTTGATTGAGAAAGTTTCTATCATTCCTTTTATTTGATTAATTGATGTATTCTTTAATTTTACCTGATCTTTACTTTGTACAATTGACAAAATTAGTTCATTAAATGCCTTTACAAATCCTTCGTCGATAATTTCATTTTTATTAAAATTTATTTCAAAAGGTGTTGATATTTCAATATCATTTATAGAAAATGTCTTTGCATGACTTTTTTCTGTGGAAAAGAAAATATTTATTAAAGCAAGAAATAAAAAAAAATTATATAAAAGCCTTAAATTACTAAGTAGAGAAATAAATTTCATAAAACATATTAATGAATAAAAAAAAATTTACCTATAAAAAAAGTGGAGTTAATATTAAAGCTGCAGACAAGTTTGTTGATTTCATTTCTACAGTTTCAGCAAAAAAAAGAGGCAAAAAAAAGTTCTCTAATATAGGAGGGTTTGGTTCAATCACAAATATACCTGGTAATATTAAACAACCTAGAATCGTTGCTTGTACTGATGGTGTGGGAACTAAAATTGAAATTGCTAATACATTAAATAAATTTGATACCATTGGTATTGATCTTGTAGCTATGAGTGTAAATGATTTAATTGTTCAAGGAGCTAAACCTTTACTTTTTTTAGATTATATTTCAATAAATAAAATTGATCTTAAAAAACTTAAGGCAATTATAAAAGGAATTAACAAAGGCTGCAATCAATCAGAATGTGAACTCGTTGGTGGAGAAACTGCTGAAATGCCAGGTACGTATGAAAAAGGTAAATTTGATATCGCAGGTTTTGCTGTAGGAGTTGTTGGAAAGAATAGAATTTTAAATAAAAATAAAATAAAAAAAAATAATCTTATAGTTGCAATTCCTTCTAGCGGTTTACATTCTAATGGGTATTCTCTTGTAAGATATTTATTAAAACAAAAAAAAATAAATATTAAAAAAAAAAAATTTTTAAAATCTGAGCTTCTAAAACCAACTAAAATATATGTTAAAGAAATAATGAATTTGATAAACAACAACTTAATAAATGGCTGTGCAAATATAACTGGGGGAGGTTTGTCTGATAATATTAAAAGGATTATACCAGATAAGCTCTCTGCACATATAAGTTTAGATAAAATTAAAACTTCTAAAATATTTAATTGGCTTAAAAATAATGGAATTTCTGATAAAGAAATGCTTAAAACATTTAATTGTGGAGTTGGTTTTTGTCTTATTGTTGAAAGTAAAAATTTAAAAAAAATAAGTAAATTTTTTTCAAAAGAATACAAACCATATGTTATTGGAAAAATTTTAAATGGTAAAAACAAAGTTAAATTAAATGGTTCTATCAACTGGTATCAATAGAATTAGAACAGCTGTATTTATTTCAGGGACAGGTAGTAATTTAAAATCTTTAATTAAATTTTCTAAAACAAAATTATCTCCTATATCAATTAACTTTATTGTTTCAAATAACTCTAAGGCAAAGGGTTTAAATTATGCCCAAAAATTTAAAATTAAAAAAAAAGTTTTAAATTTTAAAAACAAACAATTAAGTGAAAATAATCTACTTTCTATCTTAAAAAAAAATAATATTGAGATGATTTGTCTAGCCGGATTTATGAAAATTTTGTCAAAAAATTTTATAAAAAAATTTAAAGGGAAAATTTTAAATATACACCCCTCTTTACTACCTAAATATAAAGGATTAAATACTCACCAAAGAGTATTAAATAATAAGGAAAAATACTCAGGATGCACTGTTCATTTTGTAAATGCTAGATTAGACTCGGGAAAGATTGTTCTACAAAAGAAAGTGAAAATTTCAAAAAAAGATACGGTGTCCTCTCTTGCTAAAAAAATTTTAGTTCAAGAGCATAAACTGTACTCAAAAGCTATACTAAAAGTTTTTAATCTTTAAAGAAAAAATCTATCTCAATTTTAGCATTTTCAACACTATCAGATCCGTGGACAGAGTTTTTGTCTATTGAAATCCCGTATTTTTTTCTAATAGTGCCTTCTTCTGCATCTTCTGGATTTGTAGCACCCATTAATTCTCTATTTCCTAAAACTGCGTTGTCTTTCTCAAGAACCATTACAACAATCGGACCTGATGATAAATAGGCACATAAATCATTATAAAATGGTTTGGTTTCATGAACTTTATAAAACTTTTCAGCTTCTGATTTTTCAATTTGTATTTTTTTTTCTTTTAAAATTTTAAAACCATTAGTTTTAAACATTTCTTTAATTTCATTGTCGAGATTTCTTTCAACTGCATCTGGTTTAATGATTGATAAAGTTTGCTCAATATTACTCATAATTATCCTCTATTAGTTTGTTTAATAATCTTACTCCATAACCTGTAGCTCCACCTGAGTTTAATGCACCTCCATACTTAGAAAATGCCATTCCAGCTATATCTAGATGCGCCCAAGGTGTCTTCTTTAAAATAAATCTTTGCAAAAATTGTGCAGCAGTTGTAGACCCTGCTCCACCAACATAATTTATATTCTGCATATCTGCATTTTTAGAATCAATTAACTTGTCAAAATTTTTATTCAGAGGCATTCTCCAAACTTTTTCTTCTACTTTCTCCCCAGCATTAATTAATTGTTTCGATAAGTTGTCATCATTTGAAAATAGACCTGCATATTCAGAACCTAATGAAACAATTATAGCTCCTGTTAAAGTAGCTAAGTCTACAATTAATTTTGGCTTAAATTTCTCTTCTGTGTAAGTTAAGGCATCTGCAAGAACTAATCTACCTTCGGCGTCTGTATTTAAAATTTCTACTGTTTTACCACTGTAAGATTTAACAATATCTCCAGGTCTTTGTGCATTACCTCCGGGCATATTTTCAACTAACCCCACAACACCAACAGCATTTATTTTTGCTTTTCTTAGTGCTAAACTTTTCATTAGTCCAACTACTACAGCTGAACCAGCCATATCATAAGTCATATCTTCCATGAATTTTGCAGGCTTCAAAGATATTCCACCAGTATCAAAACATACTCCTTTACCCACAAATGCCAAAGGTTTAGATTTTTTACCTAAACCATTCCATTCCATTGTAACAAGGTATGATCCTCTTATGCTACCTTGACCAACACCAAGTAAAGTGTTCATTCCAAGTTTTTTTAATTTTTTTTCATCATATACAGTTACTTTTAAACCATATTTTCTAAGCGAGTTTAATCTTTTTGCATATTCGTCTGGATGCAGAATATTACCAGGTTCAGAAACTAAATCTCTAGTATAAAAAGTTCCATTTTCAATTGCTCTAAATTTAATTTGATCTTTATTAGATGGTTGATTTTTTCCAGTTATAATTATTGAAATATTTTTATTACTTTTTTTTGATATATACTTATCAAATTTGTAAGATTTTAATTTTATACCATGAGCAAAAGAACCTGCAAAATTTTTATTTTGACTTAATAAAGTTTCTGAATTTAAATTGAAATCCTTTATTTTAGCATCTTTAAATTGACTATAAAAACTTGCTCCTAAGTTTTCTACATCTGAATTAGAAATATTTTTCTTTAATGAAACCAATATTATTTTCTTTTTTGAACTTATGTCGAAAGCTAGTATTTTTTTTTTTTCGTCTCTTGTTTTAAGTAAGTCTGAAATTAGAATAAAATCTGAGTTGGAAATGTACTTCTTAATGCCTGAAATATTGAACTTTTCATCTACAAATAAAATCAGATTTAGTGGGTTTTTTTTAGATATTTCGTTTCTATAAGTTATTTTTACTGTCATAAATTTTAAATACAATCTCTAGTAGATGAGTGCTATATATGAATAAAAACAGTATAATTCAATGAAAAAAATTTTATTTAGAAAATTATTATCAGATTGTTCACTTTTTTTTTTGATTACTCTTTTAAGCTCAAGCTTAATAATATGGGTATTTCAAGCAGTAAATTTCCTGGATATTTTAATAGAAGATGGAAGAGATTACTGGGTTTATTTTAGTTACACTTTATTGAATTTGCCTAAAACTATGTCAAAATTATTACCATTTGCATTTTTTTTTAGTTTTTTTTACGTGATCTCAAAATATGAATTGAATAACGAGCTGATGATTTTCTGGAACTTTGGGGTGAAAAAATTTGAGTTAATTAATTTTTTAGTTAGGATCTCATTAATTTTATTAACTCTTCAAATTTTATTAACTGCATTTATAGTCCCAAAATCACAGGATATGGCCAGATCCTATTTACGACTATCAAATTTTAATTTCTTTGAAAATTTCATGAAAGCAGGAAAATTTAATGACAACATAAAAGGAATTACTATTTACAGTGAAAAAAAAGACGAGAATGGTTTTTACTACAATATTTATTTAAAAAATAATACAGACAATAAAAATGTTCAAATTACTTATGCAAACAAAGGAATATTTAAAAAAATTAAAAATGCAAACGTTTTAAGATTAATTAATGGTCATACAATAAGTAAAATTAATAATGAATTTACAAACTTAAGTTTTTCTCAATCAGATATAAATTTAAGTGATACAATGACTAATACTATCACGGTAAGAAAAACCCAAGAAATTTCAACTTTAAACTTAATAAAATGCTTAAGTATATTAAAAGATTATAATTTTATTAAGTTTAGTAAAAATAATTTAGATGAACAAAATTGTCATATGTCAAATATAAATAATCTAATAAAAGAAGTTTACAAAAGAATGTTTATACCTTTTTATATTCCTGTATTAATGCTTACTACACTTCTGTTAATTATTAAATCTAAAGAAAGTATAAATTTTTCTTTCAGAAGAATAATTGTTTTTACTTTTGGATTTTTTATAATAATTTTTTCTGAAACCTCATTAAGGATGGTTGATAATGAAATTGTCCAAAATATTAAAATAGCTGTAATTCCATTTTTTTTGATACTGATATTATATTCTATATTTTATAGGTCATTCTATTTTAAATCTTCAAATCTTAAATAATGAAAACCTATATAAAATTTATTACATTCCTATTTATAAAATCATTTTTTTTTATATTTTTTATTACTTTAAGTTTAATAATAATATTAAATATCCTAAGTGAACTTGATTTTTTTAAAAATCAGCTTATAAGCACAAATTTTATAATATCCTTAGCTTTACTGAATTCTCCATCTTATGTTTTTAATATATTTCCTTTTATCTTTCTTCTTACAACTCAATTATTTTTTATTAGTCTTTTTAATAAGAACGAAATTAGCATTTTTAAATATTCAGGCTTAAAAAATTCTAAAATAATACTAATTTTGACATCTATTTCATTATTAATGGGTATTTTAATAATTACTATTTTTTATAACTTTTCATCAAATTTTAAAAATATTTATTTAAAACTAAAATCACCATATACAGATGATGGAAAATATTTGGCTGTGGTTACAAAAAATGGTTTATGGATAAGAGATAAATTGCAAGATCATATTTTAATAATTAATTCTTCAAAAATAGAAAATGATAATTTAATTAATACTTTCATAACCGAATTTGATGAAAATTATAATGTAAAAAGAAATATTTGGAGCGATAAAATCAATATAAAATCTAAAAAGTGGCTGATTTTTAACCCTACAATTTTTGTAGAAAATAATTATACAAATTTATCTGACGGTCAAGTGCTAGAGTTAAATACTAATTTTAATTATGAAAAAATTCAAAATCTATTTTCGGACCTATATTCTTTATCTTTAATTGAGCTTTTAAAACTTAAGAAAAATTATGAGTTATTGAACTACTCTACGACTGATATAAATCTTCATCTCCTGAAACTTTTTTCTTATCCATTGTATTTGATATTAATGACAATATTGTCTTCTGTAATTATGTTCAATATAAGACACTATGAAAGTTCTACTTTTAAAATTTCACTCGGTCTATTTTTATCAGTATTAATTTATTATATGAATAATTTTGCAAATATTTTAGGTAAAGTAGAAAAGCTTCCACTAAGCTTATCAATTATATTTCCGCTAATTATTATAATGACTATAAACGGAATAATGTTAATTAAAATAAATGATAAATAAAATTTATATTTTAATTTTTCTTGTTTTATTTAATTTTTCATTAATTGAAAAAACATACTCAGCAGAACAATTTAATTTTAATGTTACAGAAATAGAAATTTTAGAAAATGGAAACTTATTTAAAGGAATTAAAAGAGGTACGATTTCATCTGATGCAGGAATTATAATTAATGCTGATTATTTCGAATATAATAAATTACTTAATCAACTTAAAGCTCAAGGAAATGTCAAAATTATCGATACAAAAAAAAATTATGAAATTATTTCTGATAATATTTTATATTTAAAAAACGAGGAAATTATTAAGACCAAGGGTAATTCAAAAGCTATTAACAATGAAATTACAATATATGGAGAAAATTTTGAGTATAATAAAAATTTAAATATTTTAAATGCTAAAAATAAAGTTAAAATTTTAGATAAGGTTGAGGATATTTCTATATTTTCTGAAGATATAACTTATAAACAAAATAACGAATTAATATTCTCAAAAGGCAAAACAGTATCTGAAATAAAATCAAAATATAATTTTCAATCAGAAGATATCTTATTTTCTAGAGATAAAATGATATTAAGTTCTGAAAAAAAAACAGAAATAAAAGATAATAATAAAAATCAATACTTGTTAGATAAATTTAATTATTCAATAAAAGATAAAAAACTAAAAGGTAAAAATATATTAATGATTACAAATTTTGATTTACCTAATAGTGATAAATTATTTTTTAAAGATGGTTTTTTTAATCTTGAAACAAAAGAATTTGTAGCTAGTGACACAAAAATTATTCTTCACCCTGATTTATTTGGAAATGAAGATAATAATCCAAGAATTTATGGAATTTCTTCAAATTCACAAAACGATATCACAACATTAAATAAAGCAGTATTTACAAGTTGTAAAATTAAAGATGATGACTGCCCGCCATGGGCCATAAATGCTGAGAAAATAAAACATGATAAGAAGAAGAAGCAGTTAATTTATGATAATGCAATTCTAAAAGTATATAATTTTCCAGTATTATATTTTCCAAAATTTTTTCATCCAGATCCTACAGTAAAAAGGCAAAGTGGTTTTCTAAAACCACAAATTAATAACTCAAATGAATTAGGAGATTCATTACATGTCCCTTACTTCCATGTAATCTCTGAAAACAAAGATATTACTTTTAAACCAACTTTATTTGCAAACAGTATTAAGATGTTTCAAAATGAATTTCGTCAAAAAAATAAAAATTCTTTTTTCATTGCTGATTTTAGTCTTGTCGAAGGCTATAAGTCAACATTATCAAAAACAAAAAATAGTATTTCACATTTATTTGCTAAATTTGAATCTGACCTTCAAATGGAGAATTTTAATAATAGTGATTTATATGTTTCAATTCAAAAAACATCAAATGATACATATTTAAAGGTATTTGATAGTAATTTGTATGAAACGAACTTAAAACCATCTGACCAAAATAATTTGCTATCAGAGATTAAATTAACATTAAATCACAAAACTAATTACAATTTAACAGCTGGCATGAAATCATTTGAGAATCTTACAAAAATAAGCAGTGATAGATATCAATATATTTTGCCTTATTATAATTATGATAGATATATAGATGCAGAAAATATCGATGGATCTTTAAAATTCACTTCATCAGGAAGTAATGATTTACAGAATACAAACAACCTAAAAACAAAGGTTATTAATGATTTAGAGTATCAAAGTAATGAATTCATCAATAACCTTGGTTTTGTAAGTAATTTTAAAATAAACTTTAAAAATTCAAACACGCTTGGCAAAAATGATGATGACTACAAATCTAGTCCTCAAATTGAGTTAATGAGCTTATTCGAATTTACTTCATCTTTACCTCTTATTAAGGAAAAGAATGGATATAATAATATATTAACTCCTAAAGTATCTTTAAGAATGAATCCAGGTGATATGAAAAATTACTCAAGTACAGAAAAAAATATCACAGTAGATAATATTTTTAGTATCAACAGATTAGGATTAGATGATTCTTTTGAAGAAGGTAAATCTTTAACCATTGGACTAAATTATAAAAAAGAGAGGCTTGAAAATATTAATAAATATTTTGAGTTTAAAGTTGGAACGGTCTTTAGAGATGATGAGGAAGATTTTATACCTAAAAATTCAAGTTTAAATAAAAAAAATTCTAATTTATTTGGATCTGTAACAAGCTCGATTTTAGAAAATATAATAATAGATTATGATTTTAGATTAGATAATAATTATGATAAATTTGAGTATAATTCATTAAATACTAAATTTGTTTTAGATAATTTTGAAACAAATTTTAATTTTGTAGAAGAAAATGGTGAAGCTGGAAATGAAAATTTTTTAGAAAATACGACCGTATATAATCATGATAAAAATAATTCATTTTCCTTTAAAACAAGAAAAAATAGAAAATTAAACTTAACTGAATTTTATGATTTAATTTATGAGTATAAAAATGATTGCTTGGTTGCTGGGATTAAATATAACAAGCAATATTATGAAGATAGAGATCTAAAACCAAGCGAAAATTTATTATTTACTCTAACGCTATATCCTTTAACAACTTATGAGCAAAGCCAAAATAGATAGATTTATAGATCTAAATATCTATAAAATTTTTTTTACATCAATTCTTATTTTAACTTTTTTTAGTAGTGAGTTTAGTAAAGCATTGGAAAACAAAATATTAATAAAATTAAATAATGAAATTATCACCACAGTAGATATTTCTAACGAAATTAATTATTTAAAAGTCTTTAACGAAAATATTAATGAATTAGAAAATGAAAAAATAATTAATATAGCAAAAAACTCTATTATTAGAGATAAAATAAAAAAAATTGAAATACTTAAATTCACAGAAAAACTATCAATTGATAAGAAATATTTAGACTCAATGATAAAAGCTGCTTATTTAAAAATTGGTTTAAGCAGTATTGATCAATTTAAAAATCATCTTAAATATCACAATATTAATATAAAAATAGTTGAACAAAAATTAATATTGGATGCATATTGGAAAAAAATAATTTATGAAAAATATAAAAATAAAATTAAAATTGATAAAGAAAAAATAATTAATGAAATTTCTAGTAAAAAAAATAAATTTTATAATATTTCTGAGATTATATTTAATGTTGAAAAAAATGAAGACTTAGAAAAAAAATATAATTTAATTAGACAATCAATAATTCAAGATGGATTTGAAAATACTTCTTTAATTTATAGTATTTCAGAAAATGCTAAAGATGGTGGTGGTTTAGGATGGGTAAATGAAAGCGCACTATCACCAAAAATCAAAAATGAATTATCACTTCTTAAAATTGGAGAATTCACAAGTCCAGTTACAGTTCCAGGAGGATTTTTAATTTTAAAGGTTAATGACTTAAAAGAAGAACAAATTGATATAAATAACAACAAAGAAATAGAAAAAGTTATTGAAGTTAAAATGAATGAACAACTAAATCAATTTTCAAACATTTACATAAATAAAATTAAAAAAAATATAATTATTAATGAGTTATAATCCAATTCTGATAGTTGCAGGTGAGCCGAATAGTATCTTTTTAGAAATTTTTTTTAAATCATTAAAAAAATTGAAAATAAAAAAACCATTAATTCTAATTGCTTCTCATAAATTAGTCGAATTGCAAATGAAAAAATTAAAATTTAAAAAAAAAATTAAAATTATAGATGAAAAAAACTTTTTAAATTTAAAACTTGATAATAAAAGTTTAAATCTAATAAATATAAATTATAGCACGACAAAAGCGTTTGAAAAAATTTCATCTAAGTCAAACACATATATTAAAAATTCACTTGAAATGGCTTTTAAAATATTAAAAAAAAATAAGATAAATAGATTAATAACTGGCCCGATATCAAAAAAAACTTTTTTAAACAGAAAATTTTTAGGTTTAACAGAATATATATCTGCAAAATTCAATGTAAAAAATAGCGCAATGCTAATTTATAATAAAAAACTATCTGTTTGTCCTATAACTACGCATTTGCCACTAAAATTTGTAACAAAAAAAATCAACAAAAAATTAATTATTGAAAAAATAAAATTAATTAATAACTTTTACAAATATAATTTAAGTATTAATCCTAAAATTGCAGTCTTGGGTATTAACCCACACTGTGAAAGCATTGATAAATTTAATGAAGATAATAAAATACTATATCCTGCTATTAAGTATTTAAAAAAACTTAAAATTAAAGTCGCTGGCCCATATCCAGCTGATACAATTTTTTTGAAAGAAAATTCAAAAAAATTTAACATAATTGTTGGTATGTATCACGATCAAGTGTTAACACCGCTGAAAACGTTGTTTGAATACGATGCAATAAATATTACAGTAGGTTTACCTTTCTTACGTGTTTCACCAGATCATGGCCCGAATGAAAAAATGCTAGGTAAAAATAAATCAAACCCTTTAAGTCTAATTAAAGCTATTTCATTTTTGGATAAATATTGATTAAAGCAAAAAAAAGCTTAGGCCAAAATTTTTTAGTAGATAAAAATATCTTGGAAAAAATTGTGAACTCTACCGAAATTTTTAATAAAACAATTTTAGAAATTGGCCCAGGTACTGGAAATCTTACATCATATATTTTAAAGAAAAATCCAAAAAAAATATTTGTAATTGAAAAAGATAACGAACTTTCAAGCAATCTTGAAAATAAATTTTATAATCAAATAACAATTATTAATGAAGATGTTCTGAAAGTAGATGAAACAAAACTT
Source organism: uncultured Pelagibacteraceae bacterium (assembly GCA_902558835.1). Classification (GTDB taxonomy): domain Bacteria; phylum Pseudomonadota; class Alphaproteobacteria; order Pelagibacterales; family Pelagibacteraceae; genus Pelagibacter. The sequence continues at coordinate 15,427 of CACEFK010000003.1, read as the reverse complement.
TTAAAAGAGAAAGTAACCGTCTTTGGTAATTTGCCATACAATATTTCAACTGAAATTCTGAGCAAATGGATAATTAATCTAAAAGACAACTTTTGGTTTGAATGTTTGGTTTTAATGTTTCAAAAAGAAGTTGCTGATAGAATAATTGCAGAATTTAATACATCAAATTATGGAAGGTTATCTATAATTTGTAATTGGAAGCTTAATATTAAAAAAATATGTGATATTGGACCTGAAGCATTTTCTCCAAAACCAAAAATTCACAGCTCATTATTATTATTTCACCCAAAGCAAAATTTTATTAAAATTAATGATCCTAATAATTTAGAAAAAGTTACAAGAGTTTTTTTTAATCAAAGAAGAAAGATGTTAAAGAAACCTTTTAATCAACTCTTTAATGGAGATCAAAAAGTGTTAGATAAACTTAAAATTGATTTAAATTTAAGACCACAAAATCTTAATTTAGATACTTATTACAAACTAACATGTGAATATGAAAATTTAAGAAGTTAATTTTTCAACGTGACTTCTTATGTAATCTGGATCATAATCTTTAGAGCCATCATTAACTACAGCATCGATTAAATTTGTAATTTTGGAGTAGCATTCATTCAAGTCGTTATTAATGACAACATAATCATAGTTTATCCAATGTAAAACATCTCTTTCGAACTGTTTCATTCTTTCTTTTGCTATTAATTTATCGCTTGCATGACGCTTAGATAATCTTTCAAATAAAACTTCTCTACTTGGAGGTAATATAAAAAAAGTAATTAGTTTATAGTCTAATTTTTTATTTTTAATTTGATCAGCTCCCTGCCAATCAATATCAAAAAGAACATTTTTACCTTTATTTAATTTATCTATTACTGGTGTTCTTGTTGTTCCATAAAAATTATTGAAAACTTTTGCATATTCAAGAAACTCTTCATTTTTTATTAACCTTTTGAATTCTAATTCATCAACGAAAAAATAATCTTCATTTTGATTTTCATTAGGTCTAGGTTGTCTGGTAGTATGAGATATTGAAATTTCAAAATTATCTTTACCTGATAATTTTTTGACCAATGTTGTTTTACCTGCTCCTGAAGGAGAAGATAAGATTATCATTACTCCATCTTTTTCTGATGGCATTAAAATTTCTAGTTAGCTTTTCCTTCGATAAACTTAACTGCATCTCCAACAGTTAAAATCTTCTCTGCTTCGCTGTCTGAAATTTCAGATCCAAATTCTTCTTCAAAAGCCATCACCAATTCAACTGTATCTAAACTATCAGCACCTAAATCATCTATAAAACTAGACTCTTCAGTTACTTTTGCTTCATCGATACCTAAGTGATCTGCTACAATTTTTTTTACTTTGCTTGAAACGTCTTCTGACATATTGATCCTTTTTGTTATAAATTCTTATTAGTTTAAAAACCTGTTTTGTCAAGCCATATACATGCCCCCATTAACATGTAAGGTTTCTCCATTTATATAACTTGAGTGGCTAGAGCATAAAAAAAGTACAGCATTTGCAATGTCATCTGGCTCTCCTAGTCGGGCAGAAGGAATTTTTGATATTATAGCCTCTTTAAATTTGTCATCTAGTTTATCCGTCATAGCTGTTTTAATAAAACCAGGTGAAATACAATTTATATTTATATTTTTCTTTGCATATTCTATTGCCAAACTCTTAGACATTGCAATTATACCTGCTTTAGAAGCGGTGTAATTGGCCTGTCCTAAATTACCTGTGTGTCCAACGACTGATGTAATATTTACAATCTTTCCAGATTTATTTTTAAGCATTTTTTTAATTGCTGATTTGCTCATCAAAAAAGTTGATGTTAAGTTAACATCAATAACTTTTTTCCATTCATCTAAGCTCATCCTTATAGCTAAATTGTCTTGGGTAATGCCTGCATTATTAACGATGCAATCTAAACTGCCACCAAGTTCTTTAGTTCCGTTTTCAACAAACTCCTCAATTTTATCGCTTTGAGAAATATCAAACTTTAATATTTTAATATTTCCATATTTACTTTTTAATTCCTCAAGTTTTTCTATTCTTGTACCTGAGGCTAAAATATTTGCTCCTGATTGATTTAATTTTTCAATTATTGAATTCCCAATCCCACCTGAGGCACCAGTAACAATAATATTTTTACCTTTTAAATCAGTCATATTTTTAGACCTTCAATATCGCCTTGAGAATTAATTGTATCAATTTTAACATTTCTATTAATTCTTTTTACCAAACCTGACAAAACTTTCCCAGGTCCAATTTCTATAAAATGACCTACATCATTTTCTATCATATTAATCACACTCTCTCTCCATCTAACTCTATTCTCTATTTGCTTAATTAAGAGATTTTTAAGCTCATCTGGGTCTTTAATCTCATTAGCAGTAACGTTTGATATTAATTTATTTTGCCCATTTTTAAAATTAAGTTTATTTAACTCTTCTTTCATAATTTTTGTAGCATTATTCATCAAATCGCAGTGGAAAGGGGCACTCACTGGAAGTTTAACGTTTTTTATTGAATTATCCTTTAAAATTTGAATTAGCTTTTCTAAATCCTCTGTTTTTCCACTCAAAACAATTTGGCCGTCAGAATTGTCATTTGCAATTTGTACTTTTAAATTTTCTTTATTTTCTATCAAAATTTTTTCAATCATATCAACTGTTGAACCTAATACCGCAACCATCCCTCCTTGTCCTTTAGGCACAGAGTTTTGCATAGCATCCCCTCTAATTCTTAATATTTTTAAAGTATCTGCAAAATCTAGATATCCCGCACATGATAAAGCCGAATATTCTCCCAAAGAATGTCCAGCAAAATATTTTGCTTTATTTAAATCTAACTTGAATTCATTTTTTGCTAAATTAAATATTGAGTAACTTATTAAAAATATTGCTGGTTGTGTATTTGCTGTTAAATCTAAATCTTCTTTTGGTCCTTCTAGGATAAGCTTAGAAATAGAAAAATTTAATGTATCATCTGCCTGTTTAAAAAGGTCCTTTACCATATTAAATTTATCATAAAGCTCTTTTCCCATTCCCACTATTTGAGATCCCTGACCTGGAAAAATTACTGAAAACATATAAAAAAAACTAATATTTCTGCCTTTTTAACTATTGTAATTGAACTTTTATAATAGTATATCCTCACTTTTTATTAAAGAACTTAAATGAATTTATACGAACATACAATTATAGCTAGGCAAGATACTTCACCAAGTGAATTAAAGCAACTAACAGAAAAATATTCTAAAATTGTTGAAAAAAATGATGGTGAAGTTGTTAAAACTGAAAACTGGGGATTACTAAACTTATCTTATCTAATTAAAAAGAATAAAAAAGGTAGCTACATACACTTTAAAATAAAAGGTAAAGGTAATGTTATTGATGAATTAGAAAAAAATGAAGCTATAGATAAAAAATTACTGAGGTATCTAACAGTTAGAGTAAAAAAATTTGACTTAGAAACAAACTATTTTGGAAAAAAAGAAGATAGTGAAAAAAAAGAAAGTGTTAAAAACTAATGCCAAAAAGACAAAGTGGAAATAAAAAAGGTAAACAGAGCAACTTTGCAAAATTAAGTATTTTTCAACCTAACAAATATAAATTCAAAAAAACTTGCCCATTATCAGCTAAGGGCGCTCCTCAAGTAGATTACAAAAATATTAAGCTTTTAAAAAAATATGTATCTGAGAATGGTAAAATTTTACCTTCTAGAATAACAAATATTTCTCAAAAAAAGCAAAGAGAACTTTCTCTTTCAATAAAAAGAGCAAGAAACTTAGCATTAATATAAAATGAAAGTAATATTATTAGAAAACGTAAAAAGAATTGGATCTATTGGTGAAGTGATAGATGTTAAAAGAGGTTTTGCCAGAAATTTTCTAATTGCTAATAAGAAAGCTCTTTATGCATCAAAAGAAAATATAAAAGAAGTTGAAAAAATTAAAGCTGAGTTATCTAAAAAAGATAACGAAAAGAAAAAAGAAGCCTCTCAAATTGCTGAACAAATTAATGGTAAAGAGTATTCTGTTAAAAAACTAAGTACAGAAAATAATGAATTATATGGTTCAGTTAAACCAACTGAAATTTCTAAACTTATTCAAGAAGAGAACAAAATTGATATTAAGCCTTCAATGATACAACCGGTTGAAGAAATAAAAGCTTTAGGAAAATTTAAAGTTAAAATTTCTTTACACTCAGAAGTTGATGCTGAAATTACAATCAATGTTTCTTCAGCTGATACAATTCAATAATTATACATTCTTTTCCCCAGTAGAAATATACAATTTGATTTAATTATTTTTCATGTAAATTTATTTTCATGGAAAACAATTTAAGTATAGTTAAAGATCAATTTAAAGAGTTGCCAAATAACATTGAGGCGGAGCAAGCAGTTATAGGATCTATCCTTGTAAGTAATGATATTTTTGATGAAATAAATACAATAATTTCTAGTATTAATTTTTATGACCCCATGCATCAAAAAATATTTGAGGCAATTGAAAGTCTTATATACAAAGGAATGTTAGCTAATCCAATTACTTTAAAAAATTATTTTGAAGATGAAAAAGATGATCTAAATGTACCAGAATATTTGGTAAAAATCACAAAGTTTTCTACATCGGTTAGGCAAGCAATAGAATACTCAAAAATAATTTACGACATGTTCGTGAGGAGAGAATTAATTAAAATTTCTGAACAAACTATTGATAGTGCAAAATTAAATGATCTTGATACTAACGGACAATCTATAATCGAAAGTTCTGAAAGATTATTATTTGATTTAGCTGAAAAAGGTTCTTTCAATTCTTCTTTAGTAAAATTTGATGAAGCAATGAAACAAACAATTGAAATGGCTTCAGCTGCTTATAAGAATGAAGAGGGTATAGTTGGTGTTCCAACTGGTTTAAGAGATTTAGATGATAAGCTTGGTGGTTTACATCAATCAGATTTAATTATTATTGCTGGTAGACCATCAATGGGTAAAACCTCACTTGCAACAAATATTGCTTTCAACGCTGCCCAAAAATTACAAGAAAGTGGTAAGAAATCATCTATAGCTTTCTTTTCGCTTGAAATGTCTTCAGAACAATTATCTACAAGAATTATTTCTGAACAAGCTAGAATTAGTTCTAATGATATTAGAAGAGGAAGAATATCTGACGAGCAATTCGACAAGTTTTTAGAAACATCTAAAAATATTTCTGAACTGCCTCTTTATATTGATGAAACTCCAGCAATAAGTATTGCCGCTTTGAGCAATAGAGCACGACGTATTAAAAGGCTTTTTGGTCTCGATATGATTGTAGTTGATTATATCCAGTTAATGAGAGGGACTACATTTAACAAAGATGGAAGAGTTCAAGAAATATCGCAAATTACTCAAGGACTTAAGGCAATAGCTAAAGAACTTTCTGTTCCTGTTGTAGCTCTTTCGCAGTTGTCTCGACAAGTAGAACAAAGAGATGATCATAAGCCTCAATTAGCAGATTTAAGAGAGTCTGGCTCTATTGAGCAAGACGCAGATGTTGTAATGTTTGTTTATAGAGAAGGATATTATTTGCAAAGAAAAGAGCCAAGAGAAGCAACAGTTGAACATGCAGAGTGGCAAGCAAAAATGAATGAGGTTGCGCATTTAGCTCAAATTATAATTGGAAAACAAAGGCATGGGCCTATTGGTAATGTAACACTTGAATTTGAAGAAAGATTTACAAAATTTAAGGATACTCAATTAAGTTAAATTCCAATATAAAGAGCTTGAATGATAGCTCATTTTTATCAAAACGTTATCCTTAAAAATCCCAAAGCAATATTTGTGTTGTTAATTATTGCTATATTAAGTTTTGGATACTATGCAAAAAATTTTAGGCTAGATGCTTCATCAGAAACCTTATTAATAGAGGGTGACCCAGATCTAGTATATTTAAAAGAAATCTCTGAAAGATATGGATCTAAAGAATTTTTAATTCTTACCTATACACCAAATGAGGGAATGGCAACTGACTCATCAATTAATAATTTATTAAGTTTAAAATATAAAATTCAGAGCCTCAATTGGGTCCATAGTGTGATTACATTATTAGACATTCCTCTTTTAAATAACTCTGATGCCCCTCTTCAGGAAAGACTAGAAAGCTTCAAAACATTAAAAGATGAAGATGTTGATAGAGATAGAGGTTTTAAAGAAATTTTAAATAGTCCTGTTTTTCGAAATTTCGTCATTAGTGAAGACGGCAAAACTAGTGGAATTATTGTTAACATTAAACAGTCTCAAAAATTAGAAGATATAGAAAATAAATCAAAAGAAGAAGTTGAATTAATTAAAGATCAAATCAAAAAACAAAACCATCGGAATATTTTAGAAATTAGACAAGTTATTCAAAGTTATAGTAATGTTGGAAAAATTTATCTAGGAGGAATACCAATGATTGCTGATGATATGATGACTTTTATCAAAAGCGATATAATTGTTTTTGGTTTGGGAGTTCTGTTATTTATAATTACTACTTTATGGTTTGTTTTTAGAAACCTTCTTTGGATTATAGTTCCTATAAGCAGTTGTCTTTTTTCTGTGATAATAATGATGGGATTACTTGGATTGCTAGGATGGAAAGTTACAGTCATTTCATCAAATTTCATTGCACTGATGTTAATTCTAACAATGGCAATGAATATTCATATGAGCACAAGATTTCTTCAACTTAAAAAAGATTTTCCATCAAAAAACAATTTTGAAATTATTTCCTTAACAACTTCAAAAATGTTTTGGCCAATTCTTTATACTGTTCTAACGACAATTTTCGCTTTCTTATCTTTAATTTTTAGTGAAATAAAACCTATTATTGATTTTGGCTGGATGATGACTTTTGGGTTAATTACATCATTTATCATTACATTTACTTTACTACCTACCCTTTTAAACTTTGCACCCACAAATAATATAACCGTTAAAAAAGAACAGAAATCTAAAATTACAAATTTACTTAGTTTAATTTCTATAAATAATAAAAACTCAATTTTCTTGGTAACTGGAATAGTTATAATATTCAGTATTTCTGGAATTAGTAAGCTTGAAGTTGAAAATAGTTTTATAAATTACTTTGATAAGAATACTGAAATTTATAAAGGTATGGAGCTTATAGATGAAGAGCTAGGTGGAACTACTCCTTTAGAGGTTATTATAAAATTTCCTGAAAAAGAAAAGGTAAAAAAATCTGAGGAAGATGACGAGTTTGACGATTGGGGTGATGAAGAAGATACTAACGATGAAAAATATTGGTTTACCAAAGATAAAATTGATCTAATTACATCTGTTCATAATTACTTAGATAGCTTACCAGAAATTGGTAAAGTTCTATCTTTTTCATCAATTATTGAGGTTGCTACTCAATTAAATAATAATAAGCCTTTAGGCACTTTAGAAATGGGAGTACTTTACTCTAAAATTCCTGAGAGCATTAAAACTGAAATCATTGATCCCTATCTTTCAATTAAAGATAATGAGGCTAGAATTAGTTTAAGAATTATAGACTCGCAGGAAGATTTAAGAAGAAATGATTTAATTAACAAAATTAATTTTGATCTAAAAGACAAATTTGGTTTAGAGGAAAAAGATTACAAATTAGCAGGTGTATTAATATTATTTAATAATCTATTACAAAGCCTGTTTAAATCTCAAATTTTAACATTGGGATTAGTTATGATTGGAATATTTTCAATGTTCATAATCTTATTCAGAAATATTAAACTTTCATTAATTGGCGTTGTTCCAAATTTTATTGCTGCTTTTTTTATACTAGGAATAATTGGATTGTTAGGAATACCTTTAGATATGATGACTATAACTATTGCAGCAATTACAATAGGAATTGCTGTAGATAACAGTATTCACTATATTTATAGATTTAAAGAAGAGTTTAATAAAATAAAGGATTACAATAAAACATTAAAAACTTGTCATTCAACTGTTGGAGTTGCTATATTAAACACTTCAATTACGATTGTTTTTGGGTTTTCAATTTTGGTGTTATCAAAATTTATCCCAACAATTTATTTTGGTGTGTTTACTGGCCTGGCTATGCTATTAGCCATGATATCGGTATTAACACTACTGCCTGCATTAATCTTAATTATTAAACCTTTTGGCAAATCATCTTAATGTTAGAAATCATAAAAGATTTTTATAAAGCAATATCAATTATTGATTTAATTTATTTAATTTTAACAATCCTTTCTTTGATAAGTTGTTATAAAAAAGGCTTTATTTTAAGCATCCTTTCAATGGCTAAATGGTTGCTAGCATACATAATTACATTAATTTTATTTCCTAAAATTAAACCCTATGTAAAAGACATAATTGATAATGAGTATGTGCTCGATGTTGGTTTGGGAATAGCAATATTTGTGGTTGTTATCTTTTTGGTTTTATTAATTAATAAAGGAATCAGTAGAGCAGTCAGATATACGGGAATCGGTGGCTTAGATACGACATTTGGATTCTTTTTTGGTTTTATAAGAGCTTACATAATTTCTGTATGTATCTTTTCTGGTGTTCATATTGTTTATAATCATGATAAATGGCCAATAAATTTTGACAAATCATACGTCTTTCCATATTTAGAAAAAGGTAGTAGTTATCTGATAAAAGAATTTCCTAATGAAAAAACATATCAAGATTCTAAAGAAAAAATTACAGAGCTATAATCCAAGACTAAAGGAAGAATGTGGAGTTTTTGGTATTAGCAATGCAAAGGATGCTTCAGCTCTAACAGCACTTGGGCTGCATGCTCTTCAACATAGAGGTCAGGAAGGTTGTGGAATAGTTACTTTTGATGGAGAAAAATATTATTCTGAAAAAAGATTTGGTTTAGTTGGTGATAATTTCAACAAAGAAAAGGTACTTAATAATCTTAAGGGAAATTATGCAATTGGCCATAACAGATATAGTACAACTGGTAACAATATATTAAGAAACATTCAGCCCTTTTTTGCTGATACTAATGCAGGTGGAATTGGAGTTGCGCATAATGGAAATCTTACTAATTCAATAGCTTTAAGAAATAAACTTGTTGAAGATGGAGCTATATTTTACACTACTTCAGATACTGAAACGATTGTTCAATTGATTGCTAAATCAAAAAGACCAAAAACAATTGACAAAGTAATCGATGCAATTTTTCAAATTCAAGGTGGTTATGCATTAGTGATGTTAACTCAAAACTCTTTAATTGGAGTTAGAGATCCTTATGGAATTAGACCACTAGTAATTGGTAAGCTTGGCAATAGTTATGTCTTGGCATCAGAAACCTGTGCATTTGACATTATTGGTGCAAAATTTGTAAGAGAAGTTGAAAATGGTGAGATAGTATTAATTGAAAATAATGAACTGAAAAGTATTAAGCCCTTCCCTTCTAAAAAAGTTAGGCCTTGCGTATTTGAATATATATATTTTTCAAGACCAGACAGTTTAATAGGAGGAAAAACAGCATATGAGCATAGAAAGAACATCGGTAGAGAACTTGCAAAAGAAAATGATACTGATGCAGATATAGTGGTTCCAGTTCCAGACTCTGGAAATGCTGCTGCTATGGGTTTTGCTCAAGAATTAAAAATGAACTTTGAACATGGGTTAATTAGAAATCATTATGTTGGAAGAACTTTCATTGAACCAAGCCAAAAAATTAGAAGCTTGGGTGTTAAATTAAAATTAAATGCTAATCAAACAACAATAAAAGATAAAAAAATTATTCTAATTGATGACTCTCTTGTTCGAGGAACAACATCTTATAAAATTGTTAAAATGCTTTATGATGCTGGTGCAAAAGAAGTTCATGTTAAAATTGCGTGCCCCGAAATAAGATATCCGGATTTCTATGGTGTAGACACACCTACAAAAAAGGAATTGTTAGCAGCAAATAAAACAAATGATGAAATTTGTGAATATATTGGGGCTAAATCTTTAAGATTTTTGTCAATTGAAGGATTGTATAAAGCTATTGGTTTTGAAAAAAGAAATGAAACATATCCACAATTAACAGATCATTATTTCACAGGTGAATACCCTGTTAAATTAGTGGATGAATTAGGAGATAATAAAATAACTCAGTTATCTTTACTAAGCACTGGATCAAACAATTAAGTTATGAAAACAGTAAATTTTACTGAAATGAAAAATGGAACTAAGGAAGATTATGAGCTTCTTGAAAAATTTGAGAAAAACTTTGAAAGACAAACAGCTGAGAGAGTTTTAAATTATTTATCTAAACAAACTACAACTTTAGAAGGTTACAAAGTCACTAGACTAGAACACTCCTTACAAGCAGCAACAAGAGCTTTTAAAAATAAAGAAAGTGATGAAATGGTTGTTGCAACTTTATTACATGATATTGGAGACGATTTAGCACCAATGAATCATTCTCAATATGCTGCATCTATACTAAGACCTTATGTTTCAGAAAGAACTTATTGGATTATTCTACACCATGGTCTTTTTCAAACTTACTACAGTGCTCATCATTTAGGGGGTGACAGAAATGCAAGAGATAAATTTAAAGACCACAAGTATTATCAAGACACTATAGATTTTTGTGAAAAATATGACCAATGCTCTTTTGACCCTAATTACAAAAGTATGACTTTGGAAGATTTTAAGCCATTGGTTAAAAAAATATTCGCAAAAGAGCCTTATTATTATCTTTAAATTTAGCTATAAATCACTACTTACAACGCATGATTGATTCAAAAGAAAAAATTATAAATTATTTTAAATCAGGTATTAAAGAACCCAAAAATTTCAAAATTGGGATCGAGCATGAAAAGTTTTTATTTAATAATTCGGACAATAAAAGGATTGATTATCCAAAAATAAAAAAAATGTTTACAGCCTTACTTGAATTTGGCTGGAATCCAGTTTTTGAAAAACAAAATATCATTGCTCTTAATAAAGGTGGAAAAAATATAACTCTTGAACCAGGTAACCAAATAGAATTATCAGGAGATAAATTAAATCATATGCATGAAGCTTGTGCGGAGTCACAAGACTATTTGTTTGAATTAAAACAAGTTACAAAAAAATTAGATATAAAAATTGTTAGTGCAGGATTCGATCCAATATCTAAATTAAATGAAATACCAAACAATCCTAAACAAAGATATGAATTGATGACTAAGGATATGCCTTTAGGTGGTGAACTTAGTTTAGATATGATGTATCGAACATGTGGCACTCAGTTAAATATAGATTATGGCTCAGAAGAAGATTTTATTAAAAAGTTTAGAGTAGCAAACTCAATTGTACCCGTTGCAATCGCTTTGTTTGCAAATTCCTCAATCGTGGAGAAAAAAAATAGTAACTATTTATCTTATAGATCTAAAGTATGGCAAAGCACTTCTAGAGGTGGATTGCCTAAATTATTTTTCGAAGATATGAATTTTGAAAAATATGCAAATTTTGTAATTAATTTTCCCATATTATTTATACAAAATGAAGATCAGTATATTTCCGGTAGGAAATATATTTTTAAGGATTTTATGGAAGGAAAAATTCAAGAAATTGGAAATAGGCTTCCAACTGAAACAGACTTAACAACTCACTTAAGCACAATATTTACCGAGAATAGAGTAAAAAAGTATATAGAATTGAGATCAATGGATACCTGTGGCTGGGATTGTTTGTGTGCAGGACCAGCTTTCAATATAGGTATGCTTTATGGAAATTTAGATGAAGTTCATGAACTTATTTCGAAATGGGAAAACGATAAAATAATTAATGCCTATTTAGAGGCACCAAAAAAAGGATTTAATACTCAATTAATGGGTAAAGATCTTCTTTATTGGTCATCTACACTTTTAGATCTTTCAAGAAAAGGGTTGGAGAATAGAGATGTTTTAAGTAAGAAAGGTAATAACGAGACTGTATTCCTAAACCACCTACAAAAAGTAATTGATAATAAGACAACAAACGCAGATCATATGATTAGTAAATTTTCAAAAAACGAAAATTTAGACGAATTGTATGATAAATAAAATTATTGCTGTTCAAGGAAATCATCCTTCTAAACTAAATCCTTTAACGGATACAAGTGTTTTTTTAGCAAACGAAATTCAGAAGAAAAAATATAAAATTTTCTATTACGATCCAAAAGACTTATCAGTTGTAAATTCAAAAGTTACAGCTAAGGGTTTTTTTATTAAATTTAACTATAGCAATAAAAAATTCTATAAAATCACAAAAAAACAAAACCTAGACTTAAGTAAATGTAAATTTATTCTTATTCGCCAAGATCCACCTTTTAATCTTGAGTATATTTCTACAACATACATTTTGGATACAATTAAGACTAAAGTTAAAATAATTAACAACCCTACTTCAGTAAGGAATATTTCTGAAAAATTGTATTCATCTAAATATCAAAAATACATGCCAGCTACTATTTTTACTCAAAATATGGATGAAATTAAAAAATTTTTCCAAAAAAACAAAAAAGTTATTTTAAAGCCCATCCATAGTTTCAGTGGAAACGATATTCATTTACTAACTAAATTTAATTCAAAATTAGTTAGTAAATTTATAAAAAAACATAATCATATTATGTGCCAAAAATTTCTTCCAAAAATAAGTAACGGAGATAAAAGGGTTTTTATTATTAATGGTAAAGTGTGTGGTGCAATTTCAAGAGTTCCAAAGAAAGGTTCAATTTTAAGCAATATGAGTAAAGGAGCAAAACCAACTAATATAAAATTAACAAGTAAAGAAATTAAAATTTCAAAACTAATTGCAAAAGATTTAAAAAAAGAAAATATTTTTTTTGCAGGAATTGATTTTATAGATCAAAAACTCAATGGGGATATTAATGTTACATCTCCAACTGGGCTTAAAACACTTTATGATCTATCTGGAAAAAATTTAGCTAAAACTTTTTGGAAAGAGCTTAAAGCGTGAATAATTTAACTAATCAGCAAAAAGGTTCGTTAATGGCTTTTGTTGCAATTATGTTTATAACGCCTGACTCTTTGTTAATTAGATTATCAAATATTGATACTTGGGGAATGCTTTTTTACCGAGGGGCAATACCGTTTGTGGTAGTTTTAGTTGGTCTTCTTTTATTTTATAAAAATAATTTCTTAAAAGCTTTGTTTAAAATTGGTTATCCAGGTATTTTTTATGTAATTAGTTTTTCTATTTGTAATATTACTTTTATTATTTCAATACAAAATACTAATGTAGCAAATACTTTATTAATGGTAGCTCTTGCACCAATGCTATCAGCAATCTTAGGAGCTATTTTCTTAAAAGAAAAACCAGATAATAAAACTTGGGTCGCTATAATAATTACCTTTATTGCTTGTGTTTATATTTTTTACGACTCTTTAAGTCTTGGCAATTTTTATGGAGATATGTTTGGTTTAATCACTTCTTTTGGATTAGCTTGTAATGCTAACATTGCAAGATATGCTAAAACTATTGATTTAGTACCTGCTGCTGTAATTGGAAAATCGTGCGTTGCTATATTTGCCTTTTTCTTTGTTAAAGACTTTGCATTAGTTGAAAATGATATTTTTTATATACCTTTAATGTGTGTAATGTGTGTAGCCATACCATTTGTTTTAGTCACTATAGCACCAAGATTTATAACAGCAGCCGAAGTTAATCTATTTTTTCTATTAGAGACTATCCTTGGACCAATATGGGTTTGGATGGTTATTAAAGAACAGCCCTCTAACGAAACTATCTATGGAGGTATCGTTATCATTATTACGATAGCAATTCATTCTTTACTAGCCATAAAAAAAACACAAACCAAAACTAGGTAGCCAGAAACTATTAAACTTAAAAACTAAATATGCAAAAAGAAGTAAAAAAGTCTTGGGCTCTTTTTATAGGGATAGGGGTAATGATGATTGCTCATGGTTTGCAAATGCAAGTTATGGGTATTCGATCAGTACTTGAAGATTTTAGTGTTTTTACAACTGGTATCTTTATGTCCGGATATTATGTTGGTTACTTTGTAGGCTCAAGAACAACACCTAACTTTGTTCAAAAAGTTGGTCATATAAGAGTTTTTGCTGCGTTCGCTTCACTTGCATCTTTAAGTGCTTTAATTGCTGTTGTTTATGTAAATCCTTTTATGTGGACAATTAGTAGATTTATAACAGGTATAAGTTTGGTTAGTTGTTATGTGGTTACTGAAAGCTGGTTAAATGATAGAGCGACTAATAAAAATAGAGGACAACTATTGTCAGCTTATATGATGGTACTTTACTTTGGTTTGGCTATAGGTATGTTGCTACTTAATGTTAGCAAACCAGAAGACTACGAACCATTTATTTTAGTTTCTATTTTACTTTCTCTTGCGCTTGTTCCTATTTTATTAACTAAAAGACCTGCGCCTAAATTTAAAAAGATTGAAACAATAAGCATCAAAGAATTGTATAAGATTTCACCACTTGGTTCATTGAGCTCTTTCTTTACTGGCATCATTCATGCAGCATTCTTTTCTTTAATATCTGTTTATGCAACACTTGCAAAATTTTCTTTGGTTGAAACATCAATACTTTTATTTATTGCAACAATCGCAGGAGTGATTGGCCAAGGACCGATAGGTTATTTTTCAGATACATTTGATAGAAGAAAAGTAATTGTTATTACAACTTTTGGAAGTTGTTTTTTAGCGTTTATTTCAATTCTAACTTCAAATGATCCTATTCAAAATATTTATTACATGGATGAATTTGCTTTAAGAAAAATTATATTTTTTATTGCTGTAGGATTGTATTCAAGTTTATGTCTTCCTTTGTTTTCACTTAACCTTGCCCACACAAATGACTTTGTTCCTAAATCAAAATTCGTAGCAGCTGGAGGTGGTTTGCAGTTTATCTTTGGTGTAGGCGCAATTAGTGGTCCTATTTTATGTTCTGTGTTTATGGAATGGTTTGGATTAAATGGTTTATTTATTTTTTTAATTATTGCGCATGCGATAATTGGTGGATTTGGTTTATATAGGATGAAAGTTAGAGAAACTGTTGAAAACCCGGACTCAACTTTTACACCTGTACCAGCAACAATTACACCTGCTGGACTAGAACTAGACCCCGATACACCTGCAACACTTGATGAAAATCCAGTTAATGAAACTGCAAAACCTTAATTAATTATTTCTATTTTATCACCGACATTAATTTTGGAAGATGAGAGAATTTGACATCTAAGGCCTCCTTTTCTCATAAATTCTTTAAGAATATTTTTTTGATCAAGCATTTCGGTCAAATGTCGACACGGTCTACATAATTCAATTCCCTCTAATTCAACATTTCCTACTTTCAATTTTTTTCCAATTAAATCGTTTAACTGAATACCTTTTGTAACAACGTTCCGTCTAAAATTGATGTAAGGTATATCGAGCCCAAATTTAATATTA
>CACEFK010000002.1 GCA_902558835.1 uncultured Pelagibacteraceae bacterium | reverse complement strand
AAACTTTAATTTAATATTTTTTGAGAAGTTTATAGTTATAACGATTTCAACACTTGTAACTTCCACATGTTTCTTGAGCTATTTATATAATTATATTGGAGGAGGGATATATTATTTTACTCCACTGGTTTTTTTTATTTGGTATTTAATTATGTTTTTTTATAAAAATCATAAATTTAATTTCAATTTTCGCCATATCAATTTTTATTTGTTTATGTTTGTTTCTGTTTTTGTTATTTCTGTATCTATAAAAAATTCTATAAAATCTAGTATTGGAATTTTTAAATCATATTCAAATGCTGTTAATTTACATAATTATTTAACAATATTATATGACACAAATACTAATATTTTGTCAGAAAGTTTACATTTTCATAAAAATAAATATTCAAATGAAAAAATTGATATTGGGGATTTGATTTCTTATAGGTCAAGCCAAGTTGGTGGTGAATATGAAAAAACTTACAAATCACATTTAGAGGATATTTCAAACAGTAAGTACGAATATATAATTCATAATTTTACTGGATCCAAAGTAATTGATAATTTAATTACAACCGAAAAATATAAAGTAGTTAAAACTTTTTCAGATCTTTATTCTAATATTGGTGAAGTTTTAATTTTAAGAAAAAATGTTTTGTCTAAATAATTAAATAAAAAATGTATTAAAAAGCATATAAATACCCACAAATAAGACAAAATTAATTCTTCATTATAAAAAAATCCGTAACTGAATGTGGGAATACAATAAATCCAATTAAAATTGGAATTATATCTAATAAAATTAAATAACAAATTCAATAAAATCAAAATATTTATTAATACAAAATTTATATCAAAATTAATTGATGAAAAACTTAGAAAATTAAAATTTATTAAAATAATAATTAAAAGCATAATTATCTTTGTTTTTTTAAAGAAAAATATCGGCTCGAGTAAATTAAAAAGAATTAAAAATAAACTGAAAAAAAAAATAAACTCATTAGGGCTAAAAAAACTTAGTAAGAGTAGTGATAGATAGAATGTAATTTTCCTTTTATCTAACAATTCAAAAACAAAAGAAAAAATTAATAAAATTGGAACAAATTTATTTGAAATATTTGTAAAATTTATAGCTATTGATAAGGATATTAAAATAATAAAGATATGAGATATGTATTTTGGTATAAAATTTAATGAATTATTAATTTTTTTTTTACCCTTTAAAATTTTATCAACAATATACTCAGCGTTTTCGTTATTAGTCTTAAGGGTATCTTTTAAATCCTTTTTATTATTTTCAATATCATTTCTTTGATAAAAATTAAATTTAAATTTCTCAATTTCTAGCTGTTTAAGATTTCCATCATCAAGCCAGTTGATTATATAATAACTATTATTTTCATTAACTTTTAGCGTTTTTGATAAATTTTTAGACAGACTTTTATCTCTTTTGTTTAAACTATCTAACAGAAGATATTGTAGAGATTTAATCTTGCTCATTAAGAATTTCCGAAGCAATTGTTTGCAATTGCTCTGAAGAATATTTTTTTATTTTTGGTGGTTTAAAATTAAAATATTTAACTCTTTCCATAAAAGCTTTTAAATATCTAGCAGTTATAGTTATTTCAGGATAACTGCCATACATGCATCCACCACAAACTTTTGTAATTGGATAAACGATTTCTTGAATTTTTCCTGAAAAATACAATTCCGGAAAATTCTTATCGTATATAAAAACATCTTTTGTTGCCTCATAATCACAACAGGTTTTTAATGTGCCACTTGGTGAAATTGCAAAATATAAATTTGGCGAGTCACAAACGTCATTATTTCTTTTTCTCCAATTAATAGGTTTGTTTAGCAAGAAATTTTCCACATCATCTAAATATTCATCTGAGTCGTATAAATTATAATTTTTTTTTATTTTTTTTAGATCAGATATTAATTTTTTTATTTTTGGTGCATCATTATTTGTAAATGTTACATTATTATCATAATCTAAAGTTCTATAACCTAAAGGGTTTTCAGGTGTAGATACATGTACTGGTACAAGAGAAACTCCCCATCCAATTTTAGTTGCAAATTTAATCACTTTTATAATGTGATTTAAATTTTTAGGCATTATTACTGAATTAAAAAAAGCTGTTGAATTCTCTGGAAAAATATTACTTACATTCGAAATAGTTTTAATCGCTCTAGTCCAAGATTTATTGAAACCACCATTTATTTCATCTTGTAAACTTGGTTCTAGAGAATCTAAAGATATGCTTATATCTTTACCACCAGCATTTACACATTCAGACAATTGTTTTTCTGTAGCTATTCCATTGGTCTGCATCCTCACATGTATATTTCTCTTTGTGAAAGCTTGAACGATATGATGTATATCTTTTCTTACAAAAGGTTCGCCACCTATTAATAAAACAATATTTACTCCAATTTTTTTTAAATTTTCTGCTACTTTGTTTATTTGTTCAATATTCATTTCTTGGTGTTTAGCGTCTGAGTAAATTATATTACATTGCTCGCAAGCAAGATTACATCTTGCAGTAATATAAAATTGAACATAAAGAGGAGATTTTTTAAAGACAAAACTCTTAGCGAAATTATACTGTTGAGATAAATTAAATAAACTCATTTTTTTAAAATAACCATTAAAGATGTACCAATTGAAGAATTATTAAAGAATTTAAGTTCAAAAGACATTATTAATTTAAATATACAATTTAAAAACTTATTAGTTTTCCATCCTTTCTCAATAATTTTTTTAAAATTTTTTTTATTATAAAATGAAAGAACTATTTTTCTAATTATTAAAATAGGAAGCATTAAAGTGCCCCAATATTGTATTGATCTTGCATTGACCTTTAATTTTTTTCTTATTATTTCAAAATCAGAAAAATTATAACGCCTTAAATGACCAACGGCATAGTCATAATTACTAAATAAAATAGACACACTTGGCACATTTATAATTAAAAAACCTTTTTTTTTTAGATGAAAAAGAGCACTTTTTAAAAAATTCACATCTTTTTTTATGTGCTCCAAAACATCAAATAAAAAAATAACATCATAATAGTTTTTAATTTTTTTTGATCTAGCGTTTATATTGTAACAAATTAATTTACCTTTGATTTTTTTATTTAATAGCAAAGTTTCTTCATTTGCATCTATTCTATCAATTTTAATATTAAATTTGCTTTCTAGTTGATTGCTTAATATTCCATTTCCACATCCTAAATCCATAATTTTTAGTTTTTTATTAATAGAAATATTATTTTTTTTTAATTGTTTTAATAAAAATTTGAATCTCCATTTAATCCAAAAATGTTTAATGCCAGCAGAATCAAGCCACATATTGTCCATTTTTGTATTTTTTGATTTAGATTTTTTTAAAATTTTCATTTGTTTATTTTTCTATATAAACCTTTAATAAATGAACAAAAAGATTTTAATTACTGGTAGTAGTGGTTTTTTAGGTGAGGAAATTGTTAATTTTTTTTCCAAAAATAATAATATTTATGCGTTGGATAAAGAAAATCCAATTATATTTCATGGAAATACCAATAATATTACAAGCTTTGTTTGTGATATTCGAAATAAGGACAAATTAAGTAAAATTTTTAAAGAAAATTCCATAGATATAATTATTCATTGTGCTGCAGAAATTTTAGATGAAAAAGATACTAACGAAGTATGGAAAACTAACTACCATGGTACAAAAAATTTGTTAGATCTAGCAGAGCATTATAAAGTTTCAAAATTTGTTTTTACCTCTACGTTTTCAATTTTTGAAAAAAATTATGACTCCCCAATAGATGAAAAAGAACCATCTAGTGCAATAGTTGATTATGGTAAATCAAAATATGCAGCTGAAAATTTAATATTAAGCCATACTTATAAAGGTGATGTTGTAATATTTAGATGTCCTGTGGTTATTGGTAAAAAAAGATTGGATAAGCTTGCTTTGCTATTTGAGATGGTAAGACAGGGTACAAATATATGGTTAATAGGTAGCGGGTTAAATAAAATACATTTCATTTATTCTGTTGATTTAATTAACGCAATAGAATTATCAATTAATCTAAATGGAAAAAATTTATTTAATGTAGGATCTGATAATGTTAAATCAATTAAAGAAGTTTTTACAAAACTTTTAGAGCATGCAAATTCAAAAAAGAAAATCAAAAATTTTCCAAAGTTACTTGGATTAATTTTATTAAAAATTTTTAATATATTTAATTTAGTAAGCCTTGGCCCATATCATCAAAGAATGCTTATCTCAAATTGTGTATTAGATACTGAAAGAATAAAAAATAAAATTAAATGGAAACCTGTTTATACAAATGAAAAAATGTTGATAGAGTGTTATGATTATTATTTATCAACTCTTAATGATAAAAAAGAAAATTCTTCTAGTAAAAAAATGCCAAATTTAACAATTATTAAAATATTAAAATTTTTAAAACTTTAATGGCCTGGAAACTCAAGCAAACTTGAAGTTTTATAATTTTTTTTTTTTAATCTCTCATCTCCACCAAGATCAAATAAATTAATCACAAATATAAATGCAGCAACTTTCGCATTTGACATTTCTATTAATTTTGCTGCTGCTTCAGCTGTGCCTCCAGTTGCAATTAAGTCATCTATTACAAGAACTTTATCAGATTTTGTAAAAGAATCTTTGTGCACTTCAATAGTTGCAGTTCCATATTCTAATTCAAAATCTACCGAGTAAACTTCTGCTGGCAATTTGTTTTTTTTTCTTAACATTATAAATGGTTTATTCAGTATATATGAAACAGCAGAAGCGAATACAAAACCTCTAGATTCTATTGCTGCTATTTTGGTGAAATCAAATTTTTTTGATCTATCGACAATTTGATTTATTGTTTCGGCAAATGCTTCTTCATCTTTAATTAAAGTAGTTATATCCCTAAATAAAATACCTTTTTTTGGATAATCAGGAATAGATCTAATAAAATTTTTTAAGTTCATAAAAGCAAAATATGAAAGTATAAATAAATAATTATTTTAATATGACAACAAATAAATTAGCCATAATTGGAGGAAGTGGTCTCTATGATGTTGAGGAATTTAAAGAAAGAGAATTACTTGATTTACAAACACCATGGGGCAATCCATCCGATCGAATATTAAGAACTAAATATAATGGTAAAGAGGTATACTTTTTACCAAGACATGGAAGAGGACATTTTATTTCTCCTTCTAATATTAATTTTAGGGCAAATATAGATGCTCTTAAACAATTAGGTGTAACTGATATTGTTTCAGTTTCAGCTGTTGGTTCTTTAAAAGAGGAACTACCTCCAGGTAAATTTGTAATTGTAGATCAATTTATTGATAGAACTTTCGCAAGAATAAAAACATTTTTTGAAGATGAGATAGTTGCACATGTATCAATGGCACATCCAACTTCTAGTGGATTGATGAATGCATGTGAGGAAGCAATTAAAAAATCTAACATAGATTATCAAAGAAATGGAACTTATGTTGTTATGGAAGGACCACAATTTTCTACCTTAGCAGAATCTAAATTATATAGATCTTGGGAAGCCGACGTAATTGGAATGACAAATATGCCTGAAGCAAAATTAGCAAGAGAAGCTGAAATTAGATATGCATCTGTTTCAATGGTTACAGATTTTGATTGTTGGCATCCAGATCATGAAAATGTTGATGTTCAGCAAGTTATAAAAGTTTTGTTAGGAAATGCTGAAAAAGCCAAAATTATGATTAAAAATTTAATTGATAATTTTGAAAATTATATTGATCCCAATGATCCAACAAATAATTGTTTAGATGTAGCAATTATTACTGCTCCAGAAAAAAGAACAAAAAAGACTATAGATAAATTAAAAACTGTAGCAGGTAGAGTTTTAAATAAATGAGAATAGAGGGAAAAGAATATCGAACTATTTGGTTTGAAAATAGTGTTGTTAAGATTATTGATCAAACAAAACTTCCTCACCAATTTGTAATTAAAGAACTAAAAAATGTAAATGATGCAATAAATGCAATTAAAGTAATGGAGGTAAGAGGCGCACCTCTAATTGGAGGTACAGCTGCCTATGGTCTAGTTTTGGCAGTTCAAGAAAACAATGATCCAGAATTTATAAAAAAAAGTGCAAAAGAATTAATTCAATCAAGACCTACTGCTATTAATTTAAAATGGGCTGTAGACCGAATGATAAAAAAATTATCAGGAATTAACAGTGATCAAATATTAAGTATAGCTTTAAATGAAGCAAAAGAAATATGTGATGAGGATGAAAAGTTTTGTGAAAATATCGGTATTAATGGATTAAAAATAATTGAAGAAATTTATAAAAAAAAGAAAGATACAGTAAACATATTAACACATTGTAATGCAGGTTGGTTAGCAACTATTAATTGGGGCACAGCAACATCGCCAATTTACCATGCTCATAAAAAAGGAATACCAGTACATGTATGGGTAGATGAAACAAGACCAAGAAATCAAGGTGCAAACTTAACATCATACGAATTAAACGAAGAGGAAATTTCAAACACAATTATCGCTGATAATACAGGGGGTATTTTAATGCAAAGAGGTGAAGTTGATATGTGTATTGTAGGTACTGATAGAACTTTATCTAACGGAGACGTTTGCAATAAAATTGGAACTTACCTTAAAGCATTAGCTGCTCATGATAATAACGTTCCTTTTTATGTGGCTCTTCCAAGCTCAACAATTGATTGGGACATTAAAGATGCAAAAGATATTCCCATTGAAGAAAGAAATTCAGAGGAATTATCTCATGTTGAAGGTGTAGATGAGAATAATGAAATTAAGAAAGTTTTGATTTACCCTTCTAAAAGTAAAGCTATGAATTTAGCTTTTGATGTAACGCCTGCAAAATATGTAACTGGATTAATAACTGAAAGAGGGATTTCTGAAGCTTCTTTCGATGGATTAAGCAAATTATTTAAATGAAAAATTTAAAAGAGAGAGAAGAGGTAATTGAGTATTCAATTAAACTGAATACAACTAATTTATCTCCTTTAAGATCAGGAAATATTTCTGTTAGAGGAATTGAAGATGGTATTGAGGGTTTTTTTATAACTCCATCTGGAAAGAAGTATGAATCTTTAAAACCAGAAGATATTGTTTTTTTATCTTTAACCGAGGAAAAAGACTTCTTATCTTGGTTTAATTCTGGAAAAAATCCCTCATCAGAATGGCGTTTTCACCAAGATATTTATAAAAACATGTGGGAAGCAAAAGCAATAGTCCATGCTCATTCACCTCATGCTACAGCAGTATCTACTCACGGGAAAACTATCCCACCATTTCATTACATGATTGCCCTTGCAGGTGGTGAAGATATTAGATGCTCTGAATATGCAACTTTTGGTACCCATGAACTGTCAGTGAATATGATTAAAGCTTTAAAAGATAGGAAGGCATGTCTTATGGCTAACCATGGACAGGTTGCATTTGGAGAAAATTTATCTAAAGCTTTCGAGCTTGCTCAAGAGGTAGAAAATATTTGCCATCAATATATTATTGCTTTAAAGATGGGTGAACCTAAGAATCTTTCATTAGCTGAAATGAAAAAAATCTTAGAAAAAGTTAAAAATTATAAAAGTAGTTAGTTATATGACTAAAGTTGGGGAGCATATTACTCTAGACATCATTGGAACAACTAAAGAGTATGATCCATCTGTATTTGAAAAAGTAATTCTTGATATTGCAAAAGCTGCAAAAGTAACAATTTTAAATATTTCAAAATATAAATTTGAACCCCAAGGTTTTACAATTTTAGCATTATTAGCTGAAAGTCACATTAGCTTTCATACATTTCCAGAAAAAGGAATTATTAGCTTTGATTTTTTTACTTGTGGCAAAGTAAGTCCATCAGTTGCAATTGATATAATAAAAAAAGAATTTAAACACAAAAGAATAGTTAAAAAAGAATTTAATAGAGACACAAAATCTCTTTATCATGATATTTACAGTTCGCCGGGCTTACAAAAATCATATGTAGTAAATGATGTTTTAGAAGATTTTAAATCTAAAGTAGGTCAACATATTGAGATTTTAGATTTGGAACAATTTGGTAAGTCTTTATTTATAGATGGCGAGATACAAGTTGCTGCTACTGACGAACATTTATATAGCTCTAATTTCGTTGGTTCTGGTTTAAATTTAAACAAAGATAACGAAAGAGCTGCAATTATTGGTGGTGGAGATGGAGGAGTTGCAAGAGAATGTATCTCAAAAAATTTTAACTTTATCGATTGGTATGAGCTTGATCCTGAAGTTGTAGATGTTTGCAATAAACATCTTGGAGATATTGGAAAAAAAGCAACGGAAAAAAATTCAGTGAAATGTGTATGGGGTGATGCTTTTGAAAGTATTAAATCGGTAAGTGATGATACTTATGATCATATTTTTGTTGATCTAAATGACGATCAATTTTGTATAGATTTAGCTGCAAAAAATATGGATTCATTAGTCAGAATATTAAAACCGAAGGGAGTTATTACAGCTCAAGTAGGGAGTCAGGATAAAAAACCACAACAGGTTGAAAATTGGCTGAATGTTTTTAACCAAAATTTTGGAAACGCAAAATTAGCAAGAGTTTATATACCAAGCTTTGATTGCTCTTGGAATTTTTCTTCATCAATTAATCATTAATTTTACTTTTTTCTTATTAAAATTTGTGAAATAATTCTTTTTAAATTAAAGGAGAAAATAATGAATATATTCAAAAAAACTATTTTAACAGTTCTTGCTTCTTTATTTATCATCGGAAATGTTTCTGCTGAAAAAATAAAAATTGGAACTGAAGGCGCTTACCCTCCATGGAATTCAAAAGATGCATCAGGTAATCTAATAGGTTTTGAAGTCGAGCTTGCTCAAGAACTTTGTACAATTATGAAGTATGAGTGTACAATTGTTGAACAAGACTGGGACGGTATGATACCTGCTTTAGTAATGAGAAAGTTTGATGCAATAATGGCTGGAATGTCAATTACTGCTGAAAGACAAAAAACAATTACGTTTTCACAAGGTTATGCTGATGAAGTAGCTTCTCTTGCGGTAATGAAAGGTTCAAGCTTAGAGGGCATGGATACACCAGAAGGTATTAATTTATCATTGGGTGGATCTGATGTTAAAAAAGCTCTTAAGACATTAACAGGAGCACTTGCTGGAAAAACTGTTTGTACTCAAACAGGAACAATTCACCAAAACTTTTTAGAGTCTGGTGATGTAGGAAGTGTAAATGTAAGAACTTACAAAACTCAAGATGAGGTAAACCTAGATCTAACATCTGGAAGATGCGATGTTGCTTTAGCTGCAGCAGTAGCATTTACAGATTATGCAGACAAATCAGGTAAACCAGTTGTATTAGTTGGACCAACTTTCTCAGGTGGTGCATTTGGAAATGGTGTAGGTGTTGGTATCAGACAAGCTAGCGATAGTGCTATTGGAAAAAGAGATGCCAAAATCTTAAAAGACTTCAACAAAGCAATTGATAAAGCTAGAAAACAAGGAATTATTAGCAAACTTGCTATTAAGCACTTTGGTTTCGACGCTTCTATGTAATTCATTTCAGATCTGGCGACTATAATATATAGTCGCCAATCTATATGGAACTTCTCGCATTCGGTAAAACAGGTTGGGGGGATGAGTTATTTTACGCAACCCTAATGACCATTGCTGTCTCAGTTACAGCAATGTTGATAGGATTTGTTTTTGCCCTAATTTTTACTCCTCTTAAACTATCAAAATATAAATCTTTAAATTTAATTGGAAATTTTTATACAACAGTTATTCGTGGTGTCCCTGAACTTTTAGTAATCTATCTTTTCTTTTTTGGTGGAAGTGGTGCAATTATGTATGTGGCATCAATCTTTGGATATTTTGAATATATAGAGATTAATGCTTTTATTACTGGATCAATGGCAATTGGAATAATTTCAGGCGCTTATTCAACTGAAGTATTTCGTGGAGCAATTCAATCAATTGATAAAGGTCAGTTCGAAGCTGCTAAAGTTTTGGGTGTAGGTAAATTTGCACAGTTTTATAAAATAATTTTACCTCAAATGTTAAGACTGGCCATTCCAAATTTGAGTAATGTTTGGCAAATTACTTTAAAAGATACATCTTTAATTTCAGTTACAGGGTTGGTTGAAATCATGAGACAATCTTATATTGCAGCAGGCTCAACTAGAGATCCATTATTCTTTTACTCATTTGCTGCTGTTTTATATTTATTGTTAACATATTTAAGTATGAAACTAATCAATAGGTTAGAAGCTAGATATAGCAGGGGTTATTAATGGATTTTGATTTAATGTTTACTAGTTTCCCCAAGTTATTAGGAGCAACTGTTGTTACTTTAAAACTTTTATCCGTCTCTTTGTTCTTTGGTTTATTTCTTGGACTTTTGTTTGCAATTTTAAGATTAAATAAAAATATACTCATTAATAAATTTGCTTATGGATATTCTTATGTTTTTAGAGGAACGCCTTTATTGGTTCAAATTTTTATTATTTATTTTGGTTTAGGACAAATTGAATATTTAAGATCAACATTTTTATGGGTTATTTTAAAAGAGCCTTATTGGTGTGCAATTATAGCCTTCACTTTAAATACAGGCGCATACACATCAGAGATATTAAGATCAGCATTTCAGACAATAAAGCCAGGTATTATTGAAGCTGGTAAAAGTTTAGGAATAACAAACAAAATAATCTTTTACAAAATCCAAATTCCAATAGCAATTAGACAATCATTGCCTGCTTACGGTAATGAAATTATATTAATGATGAAGGGAACTTCTTTAGCAAGCACAGTTACTTTAATGGATTTAACAGGTGTTGCTAAATATATTATTTCAACAACCTTTAAACCAATAGAAGTATTTATTGTTGCAGGGGGAATTTATTTATTCATGACCTTTATTATTCATAATCTCATTAAATACTTAGAGAAAAAATATAGTTTTCAACAATAAAAATGTTTTTATCAGAGAAACAAATTAAAAATTATCAAACTAATGGAGTGATAATTGTTAAAGATATTTTTAAAGATTGGATAGAGCCATTAAGAAAAGGTTTCCAAAAGGTTTTGGATAAACCCAGTAAACATGGAAGAGAGAATGTAGATGATAATAATGGTAGATTTTTTGAAGATTATTGTAATTGGGAAAGAATAGAAGAGTTTAAAGATTGTATTTTTAATTCGCCCGGAGCCCAAATTATCGCCGAAGCAACTAATTCTAAATCATCTCAAATTTTTCACGAACATATTTTCATAAAGGAACCAGGCACTCAAAAAGAAACACCTTGGCACCAAGATATGCCTTATTACTGTGTTGATGGTAATGATACAGGAAGTTTTTGGATACCATTAGATGAAGTTGATAATAAAAATAATCTTAAATTAATTATAGGATCTCATAAATGGCAAAAATTAATTAGACCTACCAAATGGTCTAATAATCAATCTTGGTATCATGATGACAGTTCTTTTATGGATTTACCGTCATCAGAAGAATTTGAAAAAGATATTTTAATCCCAGAACTTAATTTAGGTGATGCAGTGTTGTTTAATTTTAAAACTGTTCATGGCTCCACTGGAAATAACACTTCTAAATCTCGAAGAGCATTTTCAATGAGATTTATTGGTGACGATATAAAGTATATTGATAGAGGAGGGCCTACCTCACCACCATTTGATGGCATTAACTTAAAAACTGGAGATCTAATGAGAGAAGATTGGTTTCCTAAAATTTTTAGTAACTAGTATATTCTTTAATCTCTTTAATAACTGATCCAGTATGATTATTAATCTCTAATTTAATTTTGGCCCGATCATCATTTAAAAAATGAACATCTCTAGATAATCTTATAAATTTTTCACCAAAATCCTTATTTTTTTCACAATCTCTTTTATCGTCTTCTATCATCCATAATCTCGAATTTATTTCTTTTAAATCTTGGAATAGTTTATTTATTTTTTCATCTGTTTTAACATTTATTTCTAACTGTTCTTTTAGAATCGAATGTTCATTAGATATAAATTTAAGTTTTTCAGGATCTTTAATTTTTTCTTTTTTAATTTCTAGAATAGAAATTTTGTCTAATAATTCACCTACAGAGACTTCAACTAGAATTTTATTCATTAAAAAATATACTATGTTAAGTTGTTATAAATATGTCTAATATTTTAATTATTAAACACGGTTCTTTGGGTGATATAGCCCAAGCGTGTGGGGCAATTCAAGATATTTCTGAAAATCACAAAGATGATGAAGTTCATTTATTAACAACCAAACCATATTTTGATCTATTTAAAAAAAATCCACATATTTCTAATGTTATTTTGGATAAGAGATTACCAAGATTTAATCTGATCTATTTATATTCATTGATGAAGAATATTAAGAAATACAAATTCTCCAAAGTTTATGACCTACAAAACTCAAGCAGAACATCATTTTATAAAAGAATATTATTTCCTAAAGCTACTAGAGATACATGGTCGTCTACTGAAACCACATTGCCAGAAGGATCTACAAAAGAAGATTTTGATAAAGACCCAGTGTTATCAAGATTTGATCATCAGTTAAAAAGCTCAGGAATTACAACTCACCACACATTAAGCCCTGATTTTTCATGGAGCCCATCAGATATAACTCAAATAAAAAATTACCATCAATTAGAAAAATATATTGTTCTTTTTCCTTTTTGCTCTCCTCATTTAACTTCTAAGAAGTGGCCTTATTATAATGATTTAATTTCTATGATTAACAAAAGATTAGAGAATAAATTTAAAGTAGTTATAGCACCTGGACCAGGAGAAATTAAAGATGCAACAAGTATTAATGCTCTTTGTGTTTTAGATAATGGCAAAGCTTTAGATATCTCTCAATTAGCAGCATTAATTAAAGATAGTTCATTTGTAGTTGCAAATGATACAGGTCCTGCTCACATGACAGCACATCTAGGATCAAAAGGAATTGCTTTATTTGGATCTCATACAACTCCTTTTAAAGTAAGTATTGAAAGAGAAAATTTTAAAGCAATACAAGCCCCCGAATTATCAAAACTTTCAGCAGAAAAAGTTTTTGAAAAATTATCGGAAAAACTTAATTAGTCTATTAAACTTTTTTTAATGTAAACATCACCAGACATTATTAATCTCGCATTTCTTGTAGAAATTACATTAATATCTCTAATATTTTCATTCTCATAAACTATATTGAAATTAAGTTTGAGTTTTCCTGATGGATGTTCGATTTCGAATTCACCACTCTCAGAATAATTATCATAGAATTCAGAACAAATTGTATCTCTAGATTTACAAGCACCCAACAAAGCCATAGAGCCGGTTACTGCATAAGCAGGGTGGCAATCCCATGGCATAAAGTATCTTGATTTGATGTCTGCTTTATCAGGCTTAATAACAATTGCAGTTTTAGGTAAAACAGAATTAGTTACATCTCCTAATCCTACTTTTTTTGCAATTTTAATCCTTATTGTATTCATTTTTTCAATAAGTGTTTTGTTTTCATTTAACTGTTCGAAACTCTCTGATCCTTTTAAACCTAAATCTGTAGCCTTAAAAATAACCATTGGAACTGCGCAATCAATAAGAGTAAATTTAATTTTATCTATTTCATCAATTTTATTTCCTGATGGAAAAAGTTTATTTGTTTGTGAACCTATTATATCTAAAAACTTAAGTTTAATTGGTGATCCTGGTGTAGGAACACCATCAATTTTGAAATTTCCATCATATTGGACTTGTTTATTTGGTGTTTGAACAATTTGTTCAATCTTCATGCCTGTATTTTTATCTCTAACAATAACTGATGTTTCACCATTTTTTGCCTCAACCAATCCCTTTTCAATTGCATAAGGACCAACTCCCACAAGAATATTTCCACAAGAAGGTTTGGTATCGACTATAGGTTTATCTATTTTTACTTGGGCAAAATAATAATCTATATCAATACCTTCTTCAGAAGATTTATCTATAATTGCAACTTTACTTTTAACAGGCTCAGCTCCTCCCAGTCCATCAATTTGCCTTAGATCTGGTGAGCCCATAGCTGCTAGTAAAATTTTATCTCTTTTGTTTATGTCACTAGGGAGATCACTTTTTAAAAAATAAGGACCTCTAGAAGTACCACCTCTAATAAACATACATGGAATTTTAACTTGATCATTCATTATGATTAAATTTTTTTATTATAAATGGAATTAAAAGTACAATTAATATTATTCTTAAGAAATGATGATAACTAACAAATATAGGATCTATATTGTAAGCTACACTTATTATAACCATTTCATGTATACCACCAGGTACAAAGCTTAAAAAAGTTGGTAAAAAATCAAACCCAAAAGCAATTTCAAGAAAATAAGATGCAAAAGCTGCCAGGGTCATTAAAATTATTGTGATAATTACTCCGTGAAAAATATAAAATAACAATTCTTTAATCTTTAAACCATTCAATCTACTTCCTAAAGCTGTACCCAAAAATATAAAAGATATATTAATAAAAATATCTGGAAATCTTGCGTTAATAAATTCGAGTGTATACAAAATTCCTGAAATAATCATACCTGATAATAGAGTAGAGGATGGAATATTAAATTTTTTTAGAAACAAAGCAAAAATATAGCAGGCAAAACACACCAGCACTATTTCAATAAAATATTTAAGATCATAAATGTTTTGATTTCCCAAGCCTTGTATTTCAGCATTACCCATTTGATAAATAAAAATCACAGGTAGCATACACACAATAAAAATTACTCTTGTAGCCTGAGGAACCAAAACTCTTTTGTTATTATTGTTTTTTAATTCTAATAATGCAGTAGAAATTGGAACAAAAGCTCCAGGTAATGCAGCTAAAATTGCATTCATTTTTTCAAATTTACAAACTTTTAAAAAATAAAAAGTTATTATAATTGTGCTGATAAAAACATAAACAATCATAGATAAGGATGAAAATATCCATAAATGTATTTTATAAAGTAAAGAAACATTTAAGGTTCCTCCCATAATAATTCCTATTATTAAAAAAATAGGACTAAGAAGTTTTTTTGAAAAAGTTATTTTAATTTTTGTAAAAGATAAAAGCAAATTTGATAACAAAGGACCTAGCAACCAAGGCAATGGCATATTGATAGTAGATGCAAATAATCCTCCAATTGCGCCAATTAAAAGTGCTAAATAGCTCTGTTTGACAATATTTTTAATTTCATCAATCATTTTTAAAAAAAAATTATAACTAAATTATATTTTAAATTATTTTTTTGTGTCAGCTTCTTGTAAGTATATCAAATTAAAATGAATTTAAAATTTTATAAAAAATCATATATGGAAAAATATGATGTTGTTGTAGTGGGTAGTGGAAATGCTGCTCTTTGTGCTGCATTATCTGCAAGAGATAATGGGGCTAAAAAAGTTTTAATAATAGAAAAAGCTTCCAAAAAAGAAGCTGGCGGAAATAGCAGATATACAAATGGCTCTTATCGTTTTGCTTATAATAACTTTTCGGATTTAAAAAAAATTATTCCCAAATTAAAGCAGTCAAAAAAAATTGATTATGGAAAATATCCTAAAAGAAGTTTTTATGATGACATGATCAAAGTTACTAAAAATAAGACAGATAAAAAACTTACAAAAACATTGGTAAATGATAGTCATGAAGTGATTTATTGGTTAAGTAAGAAAGGATTAAAATTTGTGCCAATAAAAGGGAAACAATCTTTTGTAGTTAATGGTGTAACTAAATATTGGGGTGGTTTAACTTTAGAAGTTAAAAATCAAGGTGAAGGTCTTATAAAATCACTCACTAATATAGCCAAAAAAAATGGAATTAAAATTAAATATGAAGTTGCAGCTAAAAAATTAATAAAAAAAAATAACGAAATAAAAGGTATTGGAGTTCTACACAAAGGTAAAAAAGAATTAATTTTATGTAATTCAGTTATTCTTGCTTGTGGTGGTTTTGAGGCAAATTCTAAAATGAGATCTAAATATCTTGGAAATGGTTGGGATAAAGCTAAAGTAAGAGGTACCAAACATAATACAGGTGATGGATTAACCATGGCTTTTGAACATAATGCAGCTCGTTATGGTGAGTGGAATGGTTGTCACGCAGTGTTTCATGACCTTAATGGTCCAAAGTTTAGTGATCTTAAGATTGCGGCTAAATACAGAAAAATAAGTTATCCATGGGGAATTGTTTTAAATGCAAATGGTGAAAGATTTGTTGACGAGGGTGAGGATCTTCGAAATTACACATATGCAAAATTTGGTAGAGAAGTAATTAAGCAACCAAAACAATTTGCTTGGCAAATCTTTGATCAAAAAGTAAGGCCAATGCTTTACAATGAATATGATGTTAAATCAGCTACCAAAGTAAAAGCAAATTCTTTAGAAGATCTCGTCAAAAAACTCAAAGGTGTTAATGCAAATAAAGCACTGAGCACAATTTTAAAATACAATCAAAGTGTAAATACTAAAGTAAAGTTCGATCCAACAATTAAAGATGGAAAAAATACCAAAGGTTTAAAAATAAATAAATCCAATTGGGCAAATAAAATTGACAAAAGTCCTTTTTATGCTTTTGGAGTTACATGTGGAATAACTTTCACTTTTGGGGGTTTAAAAATAAATAATAAGTGTGAAGTATTAGACAATAAAGAAAAACCAATCAAAGGCTTGTATGCAGCAGGTGAAATGGTTGGTGGTATATTTTACTTAAATTATCCAGGTGGTAGTGGGTTAATGTCAGGTTCTGTTTTCGGAAGAATAGCTGGAAAATATGCTGCTAAATTATCCTAATTTGTTTTTTAATGCTAATAATTAAATATGATCAATAGAATATTAACAGTACTATTACTAGTTCTTACAACAATAACCTCAGCTTACGCTATAGATTATTCTGGAAAGACAGTAACAATTTGGATTCCATTTAAAGCAGGCGGAGGAACCGATGCATGGGCAAGAGCAATTGGTCCAGCGTTTAGTAAAAACTTGCCGGGAAACCCAAAAGTTATAGTTCAAAATGTAACAGAAGGTGGAATACTAGGTGCTTCAAATAAATATTTTTCTCAACACAGTAATGACAAAGATGGACTAGTTGTTTTTGGAACATCTGGTTCTGTTCAATTACCTTATTTATTTAGAGATGAAAGAGTGAGATATGATTATAAAAATATGATACCTGTTTTTGGTAGTGGAACAGGAGGCGTTGTCTATATCAGAAAAGATATGGGCATAAATAATATAATTAAAGATTTTAAAAAATTAAAATCAACTTCTTTGGTTTTTGGGTCACAAGGTGTCAACTCTCTTGACGCTGTTCCGGTGTTAGCATTTGATATGCTTGGGCTAGATGTAAATGTTGTTTATGGTATGAAAGGTAGAAAAGTTGGTAGAGCTGCTATCCTTAGAGGTGAAACTACAATTGATTACCAAACAACAGCGTCATATTTAAAACACGTTAAACCACTTGTAGATAATGGTGAAATGGTACCATTAATGACGTGGGGATCTGTTATAAATGGACAAATAAAAAGAGATCCAAATTTCCCGGATTTACCTTCATTTAGTGAAGTATACGATAAGGTAATAAAAAATAAAAACAAAGAGGCTTTTGATGCTTGGCAAGTTTTATTCAACGCAGGTTTTGCCACTCAAAAGTTTATAGTTTTACCTAAATCTGCATCTGACAACGTTGTAACAGCATGGATAAATGCCTCAGGCCAAATCGTAAATGATTTGGATACAATGAAAATAATTAATAAAAAACTTGGTAAATATGATCAAATTATAGGAGAAAATTTAATTTTCGCTCTTCGAAAAGCCTCAACTCTCGACGAACCAGCTTACATTTATTTATCCTCTTGGATGGATACAAAACAATAAATTATTTTAAAGGCAAAAGAATACTTGTTATTAATTTTTTTTTGTTTTCAATTTTGATATTAAATTTACCTTTTAGAGCCTGAACTGCCTCTGTTACAATCGCAAGTCCTAAACCAGTTCCAATTATATTTTTATGGTTTTTTCCACGTGAAAATCTTTTAACCAATTGATTTTTATTTATTTTATCCATGTTTAAGGAAATATTTTCGATTAAAATTATATACTTATTATTATTTATAATACTTTTTATAATTATATTTTCTTCAATGGGTGAGTACTTAATAGCATTATCTATTAAATTTCTTAAAGTTACTTCAAGCAATATTCTGTCTAATAAAATCTCAATATTATAATCAGTTAATAAATTAAGTTTAATATTAATATCTCTTAAATTAGCTGCTGGCTTATAGTTATCTGCAATTTTTTTAATTATTTGATTGACTTCACAAAGCTCTCTCTGTTTCTTTTCTGCTCTATACATAACCATAGCGTGCTCTAGTAATTGTATTGATGATCTACTTGTCTGATCTACTGATCTAATAATATTTCTTAAATGAACTCTATTTTCAGGTGTTTTTGACTTTCTTAGAGCTAATTCACTTTCTGATTTTACTACAGTTAGTGGAGTTTTGATATGATGAGCAGCTTCTGCAATAAAAATTTCAGTCTTTTTTAGTGAATTTTGTAATCTTTTAATAAATCCATTCAAAGAATTTAGTAATGGTTTAAGTTCTTTAGGTGATGGATATTTTACTTCTTGTAAATCATGAGGACCTCGTTCTTTAACTTCTTTTGCTAATAAATTAACGGGCCTTAGTGCAAGTGATGTTGTAATAAATGATAAAAAGATAGATATGATAAAAAAAATAAAAACAATCACAAATATATTTGTTGTAACATCTTTTAAAATATTAAATTGAAAATTTTGAGTTTGTCCGACTGTTATGTAAATTTCAGTTGGTTTACCTTTAATTGTAAATAAATGTTTAACTGAAACAGTTCGGATATTTTTTTCTTTATAGTTTATAGTTTTGAATGATGGTTTGCTTAAATTTCCATAAATTTTTGATTTTGGAAATTTATTATAACCAATAAGAAACTCATTGTTTTTATCTAGTCTGTAAAATATTCGATCTTCCCCAAGTCTTCCTAGTGTTGAAAAAGTTTCAAATGGCCAGATTAAATAAATATCATTATTTCCAACTCTCACACCTTCTACTATTGAGTTTACAGAAGCTTTTAACAAACCATCTTGTGTAGTGGTCAATGTTTGAGTAACAAGAGTACGGATACCAACAAATATAATAATTGATAAAATTGCTGCGATTATACTTAATTGAATTAGCAATCTATTTTTCAAAGAAAAATTATTTGTTTTTAATGAAATCATTTTTCTATTAATCTATATCCAATACTTCGAACATTTTCGATTTTAGCTTTACTATTCTTTATTTTTTTTCTTAATCTTGCAATATAAACTTCAATAGCATTTTCGGAAATAGTTTCAGAAATTGAGAATAGACGATCAGTTAATTGCTCTTTAGTAAAAAAAATTTTTGGAGAATTAAAAAATATTTCCAATAATCTTAATTCTCGATTTCTTAAACTTGTCGGTTTCCCTGAGATTTCAATTTTAGCCAATAGTGGAAAAAGAGATAGATTTTTAAATTTCAAACAAGTTTGATTTTGTCCACTCTGTCTTCTTAGGACTGCTCTGCATCTAGCCTCAAGCTCTGCTAGATCAAAAGGTTTAATGATATAATCATCTGCACCAACATCTAATAAATCTATTCTATCAGATACTTCAGATCTAGCTGTCATAACTATTACAGGTATGTTTTTATTTTGTTTTCTTATTTTTTTTAGAAAATCTCTTCCATCTCCATCAGGCAACATTATATCTAATAAAATTATATCATATTTGGAAACTGACAAATAATCATAGGCTGAAGATAAATTTGAAGCATGGTCTGTGCTGTGACCATCATAATTAAAAAAATCTAATAACGATTTAGAAAACTCCTTAGAATCCTCAATTATAAGCACTTTCATAAGAATGATTTTGTCAGTTTCTTGTCAGCTTGTCAAAGTAACCTAAAACTTTAGAGGAGGGAAAAATGATTAAAAAACTAATTACAGCATTAGCTGCAATAATTATAACTACGTCTTCTGCTTTAGCAGTAGATTATTCTGGAAAGACAGTAACAATTTGGATTCCATTCAAAGCAGGTGGTGGATCTGATACTTGGGCAAGAGCAATTGGTCCAGCTTTCAGTAAAAACTTACCTGGAAATCCAACTGTTGTTGTTAAAAATGTTACTGATGGTAAAGCAATTGGTGCATCAAATAAATACTTTGCTGAACATGGTAAAGATAAAGATGGTTCGGTTGTATTTGGAACATCAGGATCAGTTCAGTTACCGTTCATATTTAAAGATGAAAGAGTAAGATACCAATACAAAAACATGGTTCCAATTTTTGCAAGTGGAACAGGTGGAGTTGTATATGTTAGAAAAGATATGGGAGTTACTGATATCATTAAAGATTTTGATAAATTAAAAGGATCAAAACTTGTTTATGGCTCTCAAGGTAAAACTTCTTTAGATGCAGTTCCTATCCTTGCATTTGATATGCTAGGATTAGATGTAAATGTTGTTTATGGTATGAAAGGAAGAAAAGCAGGAAGAGCTGCTATTCTAAGAGGTGAAACTACAATTGATTACCAAACAACAGCATCTTACTTAAAACATGTTAAGCCATTAGTTGAAAAAGGTGAAATGGTTGCTGTTATGACATGGGGCGCACCAATAGATGGAAAAGTTGCTAGAGATCCCAATTTCCCAGATTTACCTTCATTTCCAGAAGTTTATGAGGCAGTGACTGGAAATAAATTCAAAGGAACAGAGGCTAAATCTTGGACAGCTTTATTTTATGCTGGTTTTGCAACACAAAAATATGTGATGTTGCCAAAATCTGCTTCCAAAAAAGTTGTTAAAGCTTGGCAAAAAGCTGCAGAAGCTATTGTAAATGATCCTGAGGCAATGAAAGTTTTAAATAAAAAATTAGGTAAATACGATCAAGTAACTGGATCTAAAAATTTAAAATCTTCATTAAAAAAAGCTACTTCAGTTGATTCTAAGTCAGAGAAATTTTTACAAGAGTGGAAAAACACTAAGTAATTATTTTTCCTTTAGTTAAAAAAAAGGGGGCAATGCCCCCTTTTTTTTTATAGAATATTTTTATGCTAGAAGCTCTTTTTTCAGCACTGGTAACTATTGTTTCGGGCCCATCAATAATATTTTTGATACTCGGAGTAATGCTTGGATTGGTTGTAGGAGTTATTCCCGGTTTTGGAGGAACAGTTGGATTATCTCTATTGCTACCATTTGTTTTTGGCATGGAACCAATTTCAGGCATTGCTATGATGATGGGACTGATGTCAGTAGTTGCAACATCAGATACATTTCCTGCAGTTTTAATTGGTGTCCCGGGATCAGTCTCAGCACAAGCAACTGTTATGGATGGATTTCCTTTAGCAAAAAAAGGACAAGCAGCAAGAGCTTTATCAGCCGCATTCTTTTCATCATTATTTGGTGGTTTATTTGGTGCTGTTTTATTAACTGCAGTAATTCAAATAGCTAAACCAATTATTTTAGCATTCGGTACAGGTGAAATGTTGATGCTGGCTATTTTTGGGATTTCAGTTGTTGGTACACTTACAGGCTCAAGTATATTTAAAGGTTTGGTTGCAGCATGCCTTGGAATGATTATTGGCTGTATTGGTATATCACCAGCAAGTTCCGAATATAGATTGGATTTTAGCACTGTTTTAGAAGTACAGAATCCAATTGTAATGTATTTAGGTGGTGGAATTCATTTAATGGTAGTAGCTATTTCAATCTTTGCATTTCCTGAAATTGTTGAACTACTTAGATCAAATAAAGCAGTTTCAGAAAAAGCAGAATTAGAAAAATCAGGATGGCTTATCGGTCTAAAAGATTTTCTCAAAAATAAATTTTTAGTTTTAAGATGTTCTTTCATTGGAAGTTTTATTGGATTGATACCTGGTATAGGTGGGTCATGTATTGATTGGATAAGTTATAGTCATGCAAAAACAACAGTAAAAGATAATGAAAATTTTGGAAACGGAGACATTAGAGGCGTCATAGGTCCAGAGTCTAGTTCCAATTCAAAAGAAGGAGGAGCGCTTATCCCAACTCTTTTGTTTGGAATTCCAGGTTCAGGAGGAACTGCAATATTAATGGGTGGTTTAATTTTGTTGGGTGTTGATCCAGGAATCCAAATGGTTGATACACAGCTTGATTTAATTTACACAATAATATGGTCTTTAGCTGTTGCAAATATTTTTGGTGCAATCATTTGTGTAGCGATGGCAAGACCAATTTCTCAATTAACAACAATTAACTTTACTGTCTTAGCACCATTTTTAATTTCATTAATTTTGTTCGCGATTTTTAACTCTACAAGATCTTGGGGGGATTTACTTTTTGCAACATTCATAGGGGTTTTGGCAGTATTCATGAAAAGATTTGATTACTCTAGAGTTGCTTTAATGATTGGGTTTGTCCTTAGTGATAGTATTGAAACATACCTTTATCAGACAATGCAATTTTATAAGTTTTCTGAATTATTTACTCGACCAATATTTTTAATTTTAATTTTAATTTCAATTTTCTCAATTTACTCAGGTATAAAAATTATAAATAGAAAAGATGAAATTGCTCAATCAAAATCAAAATTATTAAACTTAAAAACAATACCTCAATGGATATTTCTTTTTATTTTATCTTTTTTAGGTATTTACACAATTTTTGTTACAGATCATTTGCAGTACTTGGGAAAAATTTTTCCAATAAGTGTTGGTATTTTTATGATTATATTTTGTTTTACTATAGGTATTCAAATGTACTTTGGTAACACAGGTGCAAAAGTATTTCATGATGCAGAAAATTTAGTAAAGGGAAAAAGAGAAATTAGAAATCAATGGTTAACTATATTTTGGTTTATTTCACCATTATTTTTATCAATATTTATTGGCTTCTTTGTATCCATTGGTTTTTTTGTGATTATTTTTTTAAATAAAATTGCTAAGAAAAATAAAGTTTTTAGCATTTTAAGTGGAATTTTAGTTTGGATCTTTCTATCTCTAATATCACATTTTATGGTTATGGATTTCCCTCCAGGTATACTACAGTCGTACATAGAATTACCTTGGCCGTTAAGTTAATTTAGATATTAAAATTTGATATTATTTGATTTGATATTTAATCATTCATAAGCTTCTAACATCTATTATGTAAAAGATAATAGAAAATGTATTAGTCAATAAAGTGAAAATTTAATTTTTAAAATTAATAAAATTCTAAGTTTTATTAATATTATTTTTGAGAAAATACTTTCAATCAATAGTTGAATAATAATATTATAAGTTGCATTAATATATATACTGTAATTTACTATGTTTTTTAAATTAGAGAGGGAAAAATAATGAAAAACTTAAAAAAAATAGTTTCAGTATTATTCTCAGCAATCCTATTATTCTCAGCAACAACTACAAGCTCAGTTGCAATTGACAAATTGCACTTTGTAATTGGTGGTGGTGCTGGTGGTGGTTGGGATGGAACCGCTAGAGGTACTGGAGAAGCTTTAACAAAAGCTGGTATGTTAAGTAGTGCATCATTTGAAAATATGTCAGGTGGTGGTGGTGGTAAAGCTTTAGCTTACATGATTAATACTAAACCTGCTAATACAGTTTTAGTTCAATCAACACCATTAGTATTAAGATCAATTACTAGACACAAAGGTTATGTAAAAGGAAGTGGAACTTTATCTTATAAAGATGTTGTACCGATCGCTGGAGTAATTGGTGATTACGGTGCTATTGCAGTTGCAAAAAGTTCGTCTTTTAAAAATTTTAAAGATGTAGTTGATGCTTACAAAAAAGATCCAAATTCAGTTAAAATGGCTGGTGGATCAGTAAGAGGAAGTATGGACCATTTAATTGGCGCTTTAGCTTTCCAAGCTGCAGGTGCAGATCCAAATGCTGTTCAATACATTCCTTATGATGCTGGTGGAAAAGCTCTGGCTGGACTTTTATCTGGAGAAACTCAAATCATTTCAACTGGTCTAGGTGAATTGATGGGTGCAAGAGACCAAGTGAGAATTATTGGTATTACTGCTCCTTCAAGGGTTTCTGATGCACCAGATGCACCAACTCTTAAAGAACAAGGATACGATGTACAATTCGTTAACTGGAGAGGTTTCTTTGGCCCTCCAGGTATGAGCAATGCTGATAGATCAGCTATTGCAAAAATGCTTGGCGATGTACAAAAAACTCCTGAATGGGAAACTGTCAGAGCAAGAAATGCTTGGGTTAATATATATAATCCAGAAGGCAAGTTTGTTTCTTTCTTAGAAAAGCAAACTCAAGAAATGACAGCTCTTATGAAAAAACTAGGAGTTATATAATCCTTAGGATTATTTGAAATTAGAGCAGTGAATATAAATACTACCAAAATTATATCACTGCTCTTTTTTATTTTTTCAGCATTTTATTTATATACTGCTTACCAAATTCAAGTTTTTGCATTTGACGAAAATGCACCATTTAATGCACGAACGTTTCCAATTTATTTAGGTTATGCAGGGTTATTTTTTTCTGGATTGAAACTTATTTTACCAGATCCAAATACTATTAAAGTTGATCATAAAAATTTAGAATATAAGAAAACAGGTATACTTATACTAATTGCAATTATTTATGGAGCTACAATTTTAAAAGTTGGATATTTTTTAACTACGTCTTTATTTTTATTTGCGTCATATTATTTTTTAGGAGAACGAAGATGGATTTTAATGTTTTTATTATCCTTTCCATTTGTTGCTGCTTTTATGTATCTCCTACACGGTATTCTTGATATATATTTGAGGGATCCATTCTTACAATCAATAGGAGTTATGGGATGATTGAAGGAATATTAATTGGATTAACAACAGCACTTACTTTTCAGAACATATTAATGGTTATGGTTGGTTGTTTTTTTGGAACAATCATTGGAATGCTCCCTGGTCTTGGGCCAATGACAGCTATCGCATTGATGATACCAATTACCTATGGTTTCGATCCTGCAACAGGATTAATTTTGATGGCTGGTGTTTATTATGGAGCAGTATTTGGTGGCTCTACTTCTTCTATATTATTAAATGCACCTGGGGTTCCTGGAACAGTTGCAACTTCATTTGATGGTTATCCTATGGCACAACAAGGTAAAGCAGGTAAGGCTTTAGCGATTGCAGCATGGAGTTCGTTTGCAGGTGGAACATTATCTGCAATTTATTTATTATTTATGGCACCAAGTTTATCAAAAGTAAGTTTATCTTTTAGATCACCAGATTACTTTGCTTTAATGATTTTAGGTTTAACAGCGATTGCTGCTTTTTCTTCTAAAGGACAATTTTTAAAAGCAATGATGATGGTAGTCCTTGGATTGATGTTAGCATCTGTTGGCCAAGATAGTTTGTCTGATATTACAAGATTTACATTTAATAATATGAACTTAACTGACGGAATTAGTTTCGTACTAGTTGTGATGGCAACTTTTGCAATGAGTGAAGCATTAACAATTATTTTAAAAAGAAATGATCCAACCAGTGCTGCTAAACAAGTTTCTTTAACTGAACTTGGTTCTATTAAAATTAATAAAGAAGAACGAACAAAAATGTATAAAACAATCCCAAGATCCTCAGTAATTGGATTTTTAATTGGCGTTCTTCCAGGAGCAGGTGCAACAATTGCATCTTTTTTAGCTTATGGAATGGAAAGGAATGTAGTTAGTGACGAAGAGAAAGAAAAATTTGGTAAAGGCAGTGTAAATGGTTTATCTGCACCAGAAACTGCAAACAATGCTGCTTGCTCAGGTTCTTTTGTGCCAATGCTAACTTTAGGAATTCCTGGGAGCGGAACTACAGCTGTAATGCTAGGAGCTCTTTTAGGTTTTGGTGTTCAGCCTGGTCCTAGACTCTATATGACTAATCCAGAGATTTTTTGGTCAATAATTATGTCTATGTATATTGGAATGGTAATTTTGCTGATATTGAACTTACCACTTATTCCTTACATAGCTAGGATTCTTGCTGTTCCTAAAAATTATTTAATTCCTCTTATTTTATTTTTCTCTGTTACTGGGATTTACGTAATGTCATTTAATAATTTTGATATTTATTTAATGATTGGGATTGCTGTAGTTGCAACTTTTTTAAGATTATATGATTTCCCGATGCCGCCTTTAATATTAGCTTTTGTTTTAGGCGGATTGATGGAAGAAAATCTTAGAAGGTCTTTGTTATTAAGTAATGGTTCATGGGAATTTTTGTGGGACAGAACATTAACTGCATGTATCCTAGCAACTACAATTTTAATCGTAGTTTGGCATATTTACAAAACCTTTAAGAAGAAAAATTAAGATTTAATATCTATACGTTTTCTAATGATTTCTTTATCAAGCTTCATTTCACGATATGACATGATTAAAACACCTAAAAATATAACACTAGCACCAATCCAAGTGAAGAGATCAGGTGTTTCACTAAA
Source organism: uncultured Pelagibacteraceae bacterium (assembly GCA_902558835.1). Lineage (GTDB taxonomy): Bacteria > Pseudomonadota > Alphaproteobacteria > Pelagibacterales > Pelagibacteraceae > Pelagibacter. The sequence goes on along the minus strand of CACEFK010000002.1, from coordinate 103,722 downwards.
AACATAATATCCAATCAAAGAAGCAAACACTAAACTTAAAAACGAGTATGGTTGTGTCATACTAACATCTACTAATTTGTATGCGTGATTAATGCAAAGATGCAACAATGTACCAAATAAACCTGCAAAAAATAAATAAATCAAAGTTTGAAAACTAGGTGTTTGCCAATAAAACAACGCAATAATGAAACTAAAAATTGTCATATACGTATATCCATAAGATAAAATCGTAATCGAACTATCATCTTTAGCGATAGTTTTTGTAATTATAATCACTATTGACCACATAAAAGACGATGCCAGTGCCATATATACTCCAAGAGAAATTTCAATTATTCCTGGTCTTAAAATTATTAACATTCCTATAAATCCTAAAACCAGTGCAAAACTCCTGTATATGTAAATTTTTTCGCCTAGAAATAAAACTGCCAATATTGTTACTATGAAAGGAACCACAAAAGATATAGCTGTAGCTTTTTCAATTGGCATCATTACTAAGGCTGAGAAATATAATAACATTGAAGGTAAGTTTAAAACCGCTCTAAGAAAATGTTTTTTATGATGATTTGTTTTAAACACTGTAAAATTAGATTTTAGCATATAGGGAAAAATAATTAGGAAACCAAATAAAAATCTAAAAAAACCTGCAACATAAACATTAACTTCTTCTTGTGCTAATTTTAAAAAGGTTAACATTAATGTTCCACAAAAAACTGAGATTATAATTAAAAAAATTGCTAATTTATTATTTGAAATCAACTTAATATCTTTTTGTATTCTTCAATTATTTTTGACCAGTGAAATTTATTCACAAATTCTTTTGCATTTTTCCCAAGGTTTAAATATTTTTTATTTTCCAGCAATGAATTAATAGAAGAATAAATATCATCAAGATTATTTCCATCACATATTAAACCAGTTTTTTCATGATCAATTGCATCTGCGGCACCACCATCTTTACCACCAATGGATGGTATACCGTATTGTGCAGCTTCAACATATGCAATACCAAAACCTTCAACTGATTTTTTATGTATTATGGATGGCATTACAAAGATATTTGATTTTGAAACTAAAGCATTTTTTAAATCGTTACTAATATCTTTAAAAAACATAACTTGTGCTTCAAGATCTAGTTCTTTTACCAGTTTCTTAATATTTTCCTCTTCTTCTCCATATCCAACACAAATGTAAACAATATCAGGATAAATTTGTTTTAAATTCCTTAAAGCCATTACTATTTTTTCATGATTTTTACGTTTATCAAATCTTGAAACTGTAATTAGTCTTGGATTTTTAACTTTAAGTATACTTTCTACTTTATCTAAAGTTTTTTTATTTAATTCTTCAGCAGGATCCACACCTGGATTTATTACTATTACTTTATTTGCATTAACCCCAAGCTCTATTGCTAGATTTTTTGTAAACTGAGAATTTGCTATAACTTTTTCAACATTATTTAAAACACTAATTACTCTTTTATTTTGACTAGAACCTTTTGGATGGTTGATTTCTTTACTATGAATTAAACAGTATTTTTTCTTAGAAGTTTTAATAAGCTCTAAACTTTTCCAATGATCAGCAATAACACCACCAATTTTATTTTCTTTGATATATTCATTAATTAATTGTGCTTTTCTATATTTTCTAAGTAATTTAATTCCTCCAACTCTTTCGATTGAAAAAGAGGCTTGCTCATCAAATTCTTTATGACCTTCCATATGATCTGCAAAAACTTTTATCATAAAGTTTTTAGACAGTTCTCTTGAAAGGCCCCACATTAGATTTTGCATTCCACCAAGCTCAGGTGGGAATGACCTAGTTACAATTAGATACATTAATCATACTTCCATTTAATACCACAGCCTGCACTGGGTATTTGATCTTCAGGACCTTTTCCAGTTTCAGCTATTTGTCTCATTGCTGTTAGCAGATCACTTTCTCCTTCTTTAACTGGAATAAACTTTTTAAGTTCTCTTAATCGTCCTCTGTATTGAAGTTCTAGATTTTTATTGTAGCCAAAGAAATCTGGAGTACATACAGCATCATATGCTTTAGCAATTTCTTGAGTTGCATCATGTAAGTAAGGAAAATTGAAATGATTTTCATTTGAAAACTTGATCATGTTATCAAATGAGTCGTCTGGATAATTAACAAAGTCATTTGAGCAGATTGCAACTGAGTTGATACCAATTTTGTTTAATTCACTACAATCTTCAACTAATTCTTTTGTAATTGCTTTTACATATGGACAATGATTGCAAATGAACATTATCAAAGTTCCATTTTCACCTTTGATATCATTTAATGACAGAATTTTATTATCAGTAGATTTTAATTCAAATGGAATAGCTTTTTGACCAAAATCACATATTGGAGTTTGTATAGGCATAATGTAAAATATATAAATTATGTTTTATGATTTAAAAGATAAAAAACCAAAAAACTCTGGCGAAAATTGGGTAGCTCCTAATGCAACCATAATAGGTGATGTTACTTTGGAAAAAAATACAAGTATTTGGTTTAATGCTGTGCTTAGAGGAGATATTGAAAATATTCATATTGGTGAAGGATCAAATGTTCAAGATGGAAGTGTATTGCACACAGATCCTGGATGTCCTTTAAAGGTAGGAAAAAATGTTACGGTTGGTCATCTAGTTATGCTTCATGGATGCACCATTGGAGACAACAGTTTAATTGGAATTGGAGCTGTCATCTTAAATAAAGCTAATATTGGAAAAAATTGCATAATAGGTGCCAAGGCCTTAATTACAGAAAATAAAGTTATACCTGACAATTCTTTGGTTGTTGGCTCACCAGGTAAAGTAATTAGAGAAGTTTCAGAGGAAGAAAAAAAAGCAGTGTTTGAAAACACAAAACACTATCAAGATAATTGGAAAAAATACTCTAAATCTATTTTTTAAAGGAGATAAATGTCAGCAGGCTACGTAATAGCTCAATTAAAAGTAACTAATCCTGAAAATTATAAGGAATATGTTGAAAAGGTTACACCACTTGTAAAAAAATATGGTGGAGAATTTTTGGTAAGAGCTGGTGAGTTTCAAATTTTTGATGGAGAAACAAAATTTCCTAGAATTATTATTCTAAAATTTCCCTCTTATGAAAAAGCATTAGAATGGTATAATTCTGAAGAGTATAAACCAATAAAACAAATAAGATTAGATAATTCTGAGGGTACAAATATAATTATTAAAGGTATATGAAAAAATAATATATTTAATTAAATAATAGATCGTTGACCGAATAAACTATCAATCCAATTATTATTAGGAATAAAATTAAAAAAGATAATTGTCCACTTAACTTAGATTTAATTTTGGTTTTACCCTCTTTAAATTTTTTAAAATGAATGCTCCCAAATCTCATTACAGCCAATCCTAAAATTATAAGAAATGCCGTAAAAATATATCCAGTAACCATCTATGGAACTAACCAGGAATCTTTATTATTTTCCAAATTAAATTTAGCTCTTCGATGACCTTTAGCTGCTAAATAAAGCCATTCTATAGATTTAATTTTGCACTGAATAACAGTAAAGTTTTTGTAACCTTCCTCACTTTGTTCTTTAGTGTAATCAAAATTATCTAATTCTGGTTTTAGTCCAGAGGTTGGTAAATCTGACTCAGTTCCAGGACCATTATCTACTAAATAACATTTTCTACTAATATGTTGGGTTTTAGACCAAGATTCTTTTGTTACATCATTATTGTGATTAACTGTACATTCAACTTTTAATCTTACCTGTATTTTTTCATCTTTATCATAAAACAACATTGCAGCGTTTTTATTCGCTTTCAATTTTTCAATTTTATCAGACCTGATATCACTATGGTATTGGACAAGATTATTTGATTGATCAGATTTTCTTAGAACTACAATTCTCCCATCAAAATCTGATTGATTACCACAAATAAACACTGGTATTCGAAAAGGAGAACCTCTGTCTTTCACAGCATTGTCTAGCATTGACCAAATTTTCTTTTTGATCTCTGCAAAGTCCTCGTAATAAGGAACTGTATCCGTCACAAATATTATTTTTTCTTTTTTAATCGAGCAATCAAACCCGAGCTATCCCAACGGTTTCCACCCATTTCTTGAACCTCAGCATAATAACCATCAATAATTTCAGTTATAGGCACAGGTGAACCATTTTTTTTTGCTTCCTCGATTGCAATTTTTAAATCTTTTCTCATCCAATCAATAGCAAAACCATAATCAAACTTATCATCTGTCATAGTTCTGTATCTATTTTCCATTTGCCAAGATTGTGCTGCACCCTTAGATATTGTTTCCATAACTTTATCCATATCCAAACCAGCGTTAATTCCAAAATTGATTGCTTCAGATAAACCTTGGACTGTTCCAGCAATACACATCTGGTTCATCATTTTTGTTAATTGACCACTTCCGCAAGGACCAATTAATTTTACTTTTTTACTGTAACAATCAATTACAGGTTCAGCCTTTTTAAACACTTCTTCATCACCGCCAACCATTACTGTTAGTATTCCGCCTTCAGCACCAGCTTGTCCTCCCGATATAGGAGCATCTAAAAAACTAAACCCTTTATCATTTGCTTTTTTATTTAATTCTCTTGATACTTTTGCAGATACGGTTGAGTTATCAATAAAAATAGACCCAGCTTTTGCTGTGTTAAACAACCCATTTTCTCCAGTTGCTACTTCTCTTAAATCATCATCATTACCAACACATGTAAAAATGAAATCAGCACCATCTGCAGCCTCCGCAGGTGTATTGGCCATTTTACCTTTATATTCACCAATCCATTTTTCAGCTTTAGATTTAGTTCTATTAAAAACAGTTACATTGTGTCCGGCTTTTGATATATATCCAGCCATTGGGTAGCCCATAACCCCAAGACCTATGAAAGCAACATTACAAGTCATAATTTTTTTCTATGTTTAAAAGTTTAAGTTTAAAAGTAATTGTATTTGGTTTTATCTTTACATTTTTTTCAAGTTTTGGACAGAGTTTTTTTCTTGGCCTATTTAATTCTAGTATAAGAGACGCCTTATCAATTACACATGGACAATTTGGCTCAATTTATGCATCAGCTACTTTATTAAGTAGTATTGTTTTAGTTTGGATTGGAAAAAAAATTGATGACGTAAACATATTAAAGTTTGCATCTTATGTAATAATTTTTTTGTCAGCTTCCTGTTTTATATTTTCAAAAATTTCATCAGTTATTTTTCTATTTGTAGGAATTTTTTTAATGCGTTTAGCTGGACAAGGATTATCAAGTCACACAGCTACAACAACCATATCTCGTTTTTTTGAAAAAAATAGAGGCAGAGCTTTAAGTACAGGTTGGTTAGGATTGTCACTAGCCGAATTTGTTATGCCAGTCTTAATTGTTTTTTTATTAACTTTTATAGAATGGAGAGATATTTGGGTTTCAATTTCTATTTTGGTTATATTAGTTTTACCTGCTGCAACATTTATTTTAGTAAAAGAGATTAAACTTGATACTAGAGAAGAATCTAAAATTGAAGAGAATAATAAAGAAATTAAACAATGGAAAAGAATAGAAGTTTTAAAAGATTATAGATTTTACATCATTTGTATGACGATGTTAGCAATGCCATGGATTGCAACAGGATCTTTTGTTTATCAGTCTTTTATATCTTCTTCTAAAGAGTGGGGACCCTATGTGATTGCACAATCATTTATGGCTTACTCAATTTTATCAGTGATTACTCTTTTCATATCTGGTTTTTTAATTGATAAATTTTCAAGTAGAAAATTATTAATCTATATGAATATCCCACTTCTTTTTGGCACTATAGTTCTCTACTATTTTGATGCACCGCTGTCTTCTTTTGTATTTTTTGGTTTAGTGGGTGTTACCAATGGTTTGGCAAACGTGCTTGGTTCCTCAACTTGGGCTGAGATTTATGGTGTTAAATATATTGGGTCCATTAAAGCCTTAACAACTGCATTGATGGTATTTTCAACAGCATTTGGTACAGCTCTATTTGGCTTTCTGATTGATATTGGTTTTTCAATTGAAGACATAGCCGTTGTTTCAGGAACTTATATCTTTGGCTCAATTATTCTTCTTTATTTGGTTAAAAATAAGTTAAATCCTCATTATTTATAAAAATAGCCCTTGATTTTTAAAGACTCACTGTGTAGATACTCCGCATGGCTAGAGTTACCGTAGAAGATTGTATAGATAAAGTAGAGAGTCCTTATGAATTAGTACTAGTTGCTAAAGAAAGAGCTACTCAATTAAATGCAGGAATAGAACCAACAATTGATAGAGATAACGATAAAAATACAGTTATTTCATTAAGAGAAATTGCAGAAGAAAAAATTAAAGTTTCAGATTTAACTGATAGCGCTGTTTACAAACTTAGAAAACATGTTGAACAAGTTGATGATAGTGCAGAGGATGATGAAGAAATAGGTGATGATTTTGAAAATCTATATAAAGGTGAAATTTCAAAAAGTGGTACCCCAATTTTACCATCTAAAAGAGCAAGAAAAACTCCAGAAAAAATTCAAGTAACAAAAGAAGATTTAGCTGAGCTATCTGAAACAGCTACAGCAGAAGTTGATAATTCTGTAGGCGAAGAAACTATGAATGAGCAAGGAGAGGTTTCTTTAGATGAAGTATCAGAATCAGAAAACCAAGAAGCAGACGTATCTTCAGACGACACTGAAGCTTCAAACTCATAAAAAAATAATATAAAGTTATACCATGAATAGGAAAGTATCAGTTGCTCCTATGATGGATTGCACAGATCGTCATGAACGATTTTTTCTTAGATTAATATCTAAAAATACTCTTCTTTATACTGAGATGGTAGTCGATGAAGCCATAAATAGAGGAGATAAAAAAAAGTTATTAGAGTTTAATATTAACGAGAAACCTGTAGCACTTCAATTAGGAGGATCTTCTCCAAAACTTTTAGCTGAAGCCACTAAAATAGGTGAAGATTTTGGTTATGATGAAATCAATCTTAACTTAGGTTGTCCTAGTAAAAAAGTTGAAAAAAATAGATTTGGTGCTTGTTTAATGAAAGAGCCAAATTTAGTGGCAGATTGTTTAAGTAAAATGCAATCAGCTACAAAACTACCAGTAACTATAAAAACAAGAATTGGTTATGATGATGTGGAAGATTATGAAAATTTACATAGTTTTATTTCTACTCTAAAAGCAACAGGGGTTAAAACTTTTATCATACATGCAAGAAAAGCAATGTTAGGTAAATTTACACCTAAGCAAAATTTAAATATTCCTCCTCTAAAATACGAATATGTTTATAAATTAAAAAAAGATTTTCCAAATGAAGAGATTATTATCAATGGAGGAATAACTTCAGTAGATGAAATAAAACCTCATTTAGAAAAAACAGATGGTGTAATGATAGGAAGGGCTGCGTATCATACTCCTTATTTATTAGCAGATATTGAAAAAGAAATATTTAACAATGATGATGTACCAAGCAGACAAGATGTAATTGAACAACTTATTCCTTATGTTAAAGAAGAATTAAAAAAAGGAACAAGATTGAATCAAATTATGAGACATACTCTTGGTTTATTTCATGGTCAAACAGGTGCAAGTTATTGGAAAAGATATTTAAGTGAAAACATGTGTGTAAGAGATGCTGATGTGAAAAAAATTGATCACATCATGGATAAAATTAAATACAACAATGTAGATACTAGAGTAGGACAGTCTGCTTAATTCAATTCTAACAAACGAATACAGTTATATTGTTTTATTAATGGCCTTAACGGCTATACCAGTTGGATTTGTTGCTGGATTATTTGGTATTGGTGGAGGGTTGATAACTGTTCCTTTTTTATATTTTATTTTTGGTTCTTTAGAAATTGATCCTCAATATGTTATGCATCTTGCTGTTGGAACTTCTTTTGCAATCATAATACCAACATCTACAGTTTCAGTTTTAACACATCATAAATTTAAAGCTGTTGATTTCGATATTGTTAAAAACTATGGTTTGTTTGTTGTACTTGGAGTTATTGTTGGTACTGCTTTTGCAGCTTCTTTAAAAACTAAATCTTTAGTTTTATTTTTTTCAATTATGATTTTATTTTTAGGAATTTACTTATTGTTAATAAAAGAAAAGGAACAAAACATAATTGTTAAAATGAAATTACATCTAAAAGTAATTCTTGGTTTTCTTGTTGGGTTTATATCAGCTCCTATGGGTATAGGAGGAGCCGTAATGAATGTTCCTATCCTGAAGTTTTTTGGTTATTCAATAAATAAAGCCATTGGAAGTGCAGCAGCTATAGGTTTTTTAATTGCTTTATTTGGAGCAATAGGCTTTTTAATTTCAGGAACTTATTTAAATTCAAGTCTTCCACTAAGTGTTGGTTTTATAAATATCCCTGCTTTTTTAATTTTCATACCGATTACAACTTTTATGGCTAGGATAGGAGCTAAAACAGTACACAGTATTGATAAGAATAAAATTAGTAAGTTTTTTGGAATTTTTCTTTTAGTGGTTTCGATTAAATTTTTTTACGAATACTTAAAATTATAAAAAGTAAAAAAAAAGAGGTGACTTCAGTCTCCCTCCATCACCTCACATTTCAAATTAGTTGATTCTCTTAAATTTCATTAACACTTAATAGTTGTAAATGTATTTTATTAACTAATTTAAATATTAACAATCTAAAGTTGTATTTAGATTACTGAAAAACTCAATTTAGCCATACATAATATTTAGGGTTTAAATACTAATTGATACTTTAAAACATGGTTTCAATAAAAGACATTAATAAAAAAATTAAAAAAAATTTATTTGATCCATTAGATAAATCAAAAAATAAATTCTCCTCTTTACTAAATAATATAAAAAAAAATAAAGTTAAAAAAGATCAAGCACTACAAAAACAATTAGAAAAAGAAAAAAAAAGAGAATTAATTTTAGAAAAAAAATTAGCGAAAAAAGCTAAACAAGATGAATTAAAAGAAGAAAGAAAAAAACTTCTATTTCAAAAAAAATTAATCATTGAAAATGAAAAGCAAGAAAAAAAGAATGAAGAGAAAAGACAAAAAATAGAAGCTCAGAGAATTAAAATAGAACAGAAAAAAATTAAAGACGAAGAAACTAGAAAACTTAGAGAGGAAGCAAGAAAGCTTAAAGAAGAAGATTTAAGACTCAAAATGTTAGAAAGACAAAGAATTAGAGAAGAAAATATTAAAATTAAAGAGGAAGAATTAAAAAATAAAGAAATTGAAGCTCAAAAGAAAAGAGATGAAAAAGAAAAAGAAAGACAAGAAAAAATAAGATTAAAAGAAATTGAAAGGAAAAATAGACTTGAGGAAGAACAAAGATTAAGAGAAGCAGCTAGGAAGCTGAAATATGAACAAGAAAAACTTAAAGAAATGGAAGAAAGATTAAGAGATCTAGAAACTGAAAGACAGCAGGAAATTCAAAGACAGATTTTAAAAGAAGAGGCTGAGCAAAGAGCCAAGGAAGAGGAATTAAGAATTAAAGAAAAAGAACTTAAAGAAGCAGAACGTGAGAGAGTAAATCAAGAAAATGAAAGACGTCAAAGAGAAAGAGAATTGAAAATAGAGGAGGAAAGACAAAAAAGAATTGAAGAAGAAAACGAAAGAATTCGATTAGCTGAAAAAGCTCAAAAAGAGAGAATTGAAGAGGAAAATAGGCGCATGAAAGAATGGGAGAAAAAATTTGATGAAGAACAACGACTAAAAGAGGAGGAATTAGTTAGAAAGTTTTATAGCGATGAAACTCCTGAACAAGAAAACAATCAGGATGGCGATAATTTAGAAACTAAAGCTGATAACGATAATTTAGAAAATAAAAATGATGAAGATAATTTAAAAAATTAAATTTTCTGATCATACTCACCAACCTTACCTGTTTTTTGTAACAAATTGTCAATAAAATCAAAGATTCTTTTCTTTCTTTCATCTGATGTTGGGCTTTCAGTAACAATAACTAAAGATGGTTTGTTTGAAGATGCTCTTATAAGTCCCCAAGAACCATCTTCAAATGAAAATCTAACTCCATTAACAGTTAAAATATCATCAATAATTTGGCCATCTATTTCAGTCTTGTTTTCTTTTAAATTTTTAATTTGATTAACAAGCTCTTCAACAACAATATACTTCTCCTCATCTTTACAAAAAGGTGCCATTGTTGGTGTTTGAAATGTGTTAGGCAGTTCACTAATAACTTCACTCATTTTTTTATTTTGATTATTTAATAAGTGACATACTTGAATTGCTGAATTGATACCATCGTCATATCCAAAACCTAATGGCTGATTAAAGAAAAAATGTCCACTTTTCTCAAATCCTGCTAGAGCTTTTTCAGTGTTTACTTTTCTTTTAATGTGTGAATGACCTGTTTTCCAATAAATAGTTTCACAATTGTTTTCCAATAAAATTTTATCTTTTGAATATAAACCTGTTGATTTTACATCCACTACAAATTTTGAATTTTTATGTTTGTTTGATAGATTTCTAGCTATTAGAAGACCTATTTTATCTGAAAATATTTCATTACCCTTATCATCAATAACCCCAACTCTATCTCCATCACCATCAAATCCAAAACCTATATCAGCATTGTTTTCATTAACTACTTTTGCTATTTCGTGAAGCATTTCTAGATCCTCTGGATTTGGATTGTATTTAGGAAAATTCCAATCTAGGTTACAATCCAACTCTATTACCTCACATCCAATACCTCTTAGAATATCCGGGGCAAAAACACCTGCTGTTCCATTTCCACAAGCCACCACAGCTTTTATTTTTTTTTTAATTTTATTTTTACTAATTAGATCTTCTTTATAGATTTTATCAAAATCTTTTATTTGTTTTTCATTACCTTCACCTTTTGTAAATTTTTCATTTAAGGTAATTTCTTTTAATTCCTTCATTTCATCAGGTGCATGAGTTAGTCCTTTTGCGATTCCCATTTTCACACCAGTCCAACCATTTTCATTATGACTTGCTGTAACCATAGCAACTGCATCTGCATTTAAATTAAATTGCGCAAAATAAACCATTGGTGATAACGACAGGCCAATATCTTCTATATTACATCCTGTAGACAATAATCCTTTTTTAAGAGCTGTTTTTATTTCCTCACTATAAGAACGATAATCATGACCTACTATGACTCTAGGATTATCTTTTTTGGTATGTATTTTTATCTGTGTTCCAAGCCCTCTTCCAAGATTCTCTATTCCAGATTGGTTTATATCTTTCTCATACAACCATCGGGCGTCATATTCTCTAAAACCATAGGGATCTATTCTAATACTTTTGTTCATTTGTTACTTTCTCAACCTTTTTATGTTAATTTCTTGAAATTATTCTAATTTTTTTATTGATATTCATATTGTCGCGTTCTATAAATGTTCCATTGATTAAACGTTTATTTAGTATACTAAATTAAAGCGCCTACAACATATAGTTGTTTTCGCCTAAATAACAAAATATATTAAAAATTATGAATAAGATTCTCTCCCAGGCCCTCAAAAAAGCTGTCTCTGAATATAGCCCAGAAGTTAAAGAAGTCTCAAAAGGTAATAGACCAGATCTTTTTTCGTTAAACAATGAAACAGAACTTTTTCAAAACGATAAAGGTATCATAATTAAAATTGATAGATCAAAAGACTCAAACTTAACTGATTTTGGAAAAGCAACTTTGAAAGATAGATATCTTGGTCCAAATGAATCTTATCAAGACTTGTTTGCAAGAGTAGCTAGCACATACTCAGATGACAATTTACATGCACAAAGAATTTATAATTATATTAGCAACCTTTGGTTTATGCCTGCTACACCAGTTTTATCAAATGGTGGGACTAAAAGAGGTTTACCAATTTCATGTTTTTTAAATGAAGCTTCAGACAGCTTGGGTGGTATTTTAGATCTTTGGAGTGAGAATGTTTGGCTTGCTGCTAAGGGTGGTGGTATCGGAAGTTATTGGGGCAACTTAAGATCTATTGGAGAAAAAATTGGAAAAGTTGGAAAAACTTCAGGAATAATTCCATTTATTAAAGTTATGGACTCATTGACGATGGCAATTAGTCAAGGATCATTAAGAAGAGGATCAGCAGCTTGTTATCTTCCAATTGATCATCCTGAGATCGAAGAATTTATAGAGATGAGAAGACCCACAGGAGGAGATCCAAATAGAAAAGCATTAAATTTACATCATGGAGTTTTAGTATCTGATGCATTTATGAGAGCAGTTGAAACTGACGAGCAATGGGCATTAAAAAGTCCTGCTGATGGAACTATACAGCAAACTATTTCGGCAAGAAATTTATGGATTAGGTTATTAACTGCAAGAATAGAAACAGGAGAACCTTATATTATTTATATTGATACTGTTAATAGACAAATTCCTCAGCATCATAAATTAGCAAATCTTACAGTTAAAACTTCTAACTTATGTAGCGAGATAACTTTACCTACAGGAATTGATAAAGATGGAAGAGATAGAACAGCAGTATGCTGTTTATCTTCTTTAAATTTAGAAAAGTATGATGAATGGAAAGATGATCCAGATATGATTAATGATGTGATGAGATTTTTGGATAACGTCTTATCAGATTTCATTAATAAAGCACCTGATCAGTTTAAAGATGCAAAATATTCAGCAGAAAGAGAAAGAAGTGTTGGTTTAGGTGTAATGGGCTTTCACTCATTCTTACAAAAAAATAGAATTCCACTTGAGTCTGTAATGGCGAAATCATGGAATAAAAAAATATTTAAAAACATTGATGAAAAAGTAAATCAAGCATCTAAAGATTTGGCTGAAGAAAGAGGGGCTTGCCCAGATGCAGCTGAGTATGGCTATAAGGAAAGATTTTCAAACAAAACAGCAATAGCTCCCACAGCTTCTATTTCAATTATTTGTGGTGGAGCCTCTCCAGGAGTAGAACCTATTGCAGCAAATAGTTATACTCACAAAACTTTGTCAGGATCTTTCAATGTTAGAAATAGATATTTGGAAGAAATATTACAAAGTCATGGTAAAAATGATGATGAAACATGGTCCACAATCACCACTAATCAAGGATCTGTTAGCCACCTAGATTTCTTAACTGATTTAGAAAAAGATGTATTTAAAACAGCATTTGAGCTTAATCAAAATTGGATAATTGAACTTAGTGGTGATAGAACCCCTTATATTTCACAAGCTCAATCAGTAAATTTATTTTTACCAGCAGATGTTCATAAAAAAGAATTACATAAAATTCATTTTGATGCATGGAAGAAAGGTTTAAAGAGCCTTTATTACTGTAGATCAAAATCAATTCAGAGAGCTGAAAATATTAATGATGCTAAATCAACTGATATTACAGCAAATGTTTATAAATCTAAAAATCAACAATCAAACGAGCAGCCAGAGTACGAGGAGTGTTTATCATGTCAGTAGCAGAAAAAATTAACAAAGAGATTATTCAACCAAAAAAAATGGGTCTATTAGTAGAGAACCCTGTTTACAAACCGTTTAGATATCCATGGTGTTATGATGCCTGGTTAACTCAACAAAGAATACATTGGTTACCAGAAGAAGTCCCTTTAGGAGACGATGTTAAAGATTGGCAAAAAAACTTGTCTCAACCGGAAAAAAATTTATTAACACAAATTTTTAGGTTTTTTACTCAAGCAGACGTAGAAGTTAATAATTGTTATCTAAGACATTACACAACTGTATTTAAACCAACAGAGGTATTAATGATGATGACAGCATTTGCTGCAATGGAAACAGTTCATGTAGCTGCTTATTCTCATCTTTTAGATACTATTGGTATGCCTGAGTCTGAATACTCAGCTTTCATGAAATACAAAGAGATGAAAGACAAGTACGATTACATGCAGGGTTTCAATGTAAATTCTAAAGAGGATATTGCAAAAACAGTTGCGGTGTTTAGTGCTTTTACAGAAGGATTACAATTGTTTGCTAGTTTTGCTATTTTATTGAATTTTCCAAGACACAATAAAATGAAAGGAATGGGACAGATAGTTACTTGGTCTGTAAGAGATGAAACACTTCATTGTAATTCTATGATCAGAATTTTTAAGGAGTTTATAAAAGAAAATCCTGAAATCTGGACACCTAAACTTAAAAAAGAACTTTATGAAGCTTGCAGAATAATTGTTGAGCATGAAGATGCTTTTATTGATTTAGCTTTTGAAATGGGTCCAATGGAAGGTTTAACTGCTCAAGAAGTTAAAGATTACATTAGGTTCATTGCGAATAGACGACTTATTCAATTAGGATTAGAACCAATTTATGATGTTCAAAAAAATCCACTAACTTGGTTAGATACAATGCTTAATGCTGTTGAACACATGAATTTCTTTGAAGGTCGTGCAACAGAATATTCTAAAGCATCAACACAAGGTACTTGGGCAGAAGCATTTAGTTAATTGAGATACAAAAAATATTTTCGAAAAACTAGCTTAAAACAAAAAGGTGTTGGAGAATTTTTTTTAAAAGAAGTAGCTGAAAAAAACCCTAAAGTATTTCTTGAGGTTGGTGTTTTTCATGGAGTTACTGCTCGAAATGTCTGTGAGCTACTTTACAAAATGCATGGACAAGATTTTAAATATGTAGGATTAGATTTATTTGCAGAAACTTTAGAAAATCAAAATGAAGTAATACCTGATACTAATTTTTCTAATCCTATCAAAAATTTTTATTTCAATTATATAAAAAGACAAAATCCATACAGTCTAGAAGCTGTTAACGATCTTTTAAAAAAATTTAAAGACAATGCTTCATTAATTAAAGGAAATTCAAACATAATATTAAAAAAAATTGATATGTCTAAAATTGATTATGTTTTTCTTGATGGAGGTCATGATTATCAAACAGTAAAAAATGACTTAAATTGCTGCAAACAAGTTATTGTTAATGGTGGCACGGTTCTTTGTGATGATTACGATTTATCATATGCACCCGGTGTAAAGAAAGCTATAGACGAGTTCTCATTAGAGCATGGTTTAAGATGCTCAATAATATGTAATAATAGATTTGCTAAAATAGAAAAAAATTAAGCTATCTTTGGTTTAATTGCATTACTTTTCTATGTTTGTTACCTTTGTAGCTAGCCAAAGGCCTAATAAGTTTGTTAGCAGCATGCTGTTCCATAATGTGAGCTGACCAACCAGTTATCCTAGAAATTACAAAAATAGGTGTAAAGAAATCAGTATCAAATCCCATCAAGTGATAAGTTGGTCCAGTAGGATAGTCTACATTTGGATGAATATTTTTTTCTTTAATCATCACTTTTTCCACAATTTCATAAATTTTTTCAAACTTTTTATCTTTTTTGATTTTAGCAACTTTGCCGAAATATTCTCTCATAGTTGGAACTCTAGAATCTCCAGATTTATAAACTCTATGACCAAACCCCATAACAACCTCTTTATTCTTTAACGCGCTGTTAATCCACTTTAATGCATTTTCTGGTTTTTTTATTTTATTCATCATGTGCATCACTTCTTCATTGGCACCACCATGAAGTGGGCCTTTCAAGCTCGCGATGGCTCCTGTGATTGCTCCGTGAATATCTGACAAACTACTTGTAATTGTTCTCGCAGTAAAAGTTGAAACATTAAAACTATGTTCAGCATATAAAATTAAAGATACATCAAATGCTTTTACTATTTCTTTTTGAGGTACTTTACCAAAACACATATAAAAAAAGTTTTCAGCAAACGTTAATGTTTTTTTAGGTTTAATAATTTTTTTACCTTTTCTAATTCTATAAAAAGCAGCTAACGCAGTTGGGGTTTTGGCAAAAATTCTTAGAGCTTTCCTCATATTTGCTTCTGGTGAAGAGTCTGTGGTCTCTTTATCTTCCAGCCCCATAACACTTACTGCTGTTCTTGCTACATCCATTGGGTGAGATTTTTTAGGCATATGTTTTATAATTTCATATAAATTTTTAGTTAATTCTCTATTATTTCTCTCTTCCTTTTCAAATTTTCTTAATTGCAACGTATTAGGTAAGTCTTTGTTTAAAATTAAATAAGCCACTTCTTCAAATCTGCAATATTCACATAAATCTTGAGCAGCATAACCTCTATAAGTAAGAGAATTTATTTCTGGCATTACTTTTGAAACTTCAGTTTCATCAACAACTATACCTAGTAAGCCTTTTTTAATATCATCACTCATTATTCATGTCCTTCCGTACTAAAATTATAAATTTTTTCATCTAATGAATTATATTTTTCATAATCAACTAATTCGTAAAGTCTTTTTCTAGTTTGCATCCTATCAATAAAATTGTTTTGATGTCCATTTGCATAAATGTCTCTTAATCCATCTTCTACATTTTTCATTGCCAATCTTTGTGTTGTTACAGGATAAATAACAATATTATATCCAAAATTTTCTAATTCTTTGTAATTAAATAATTTCGATTTACCAAATTCAGTCATATTAGCTAATAAATAACCAGATAATTCTTTACGGACTTTTTCAAAATCTTTTTCATCTTTAAGAGCTTCTGGAAATATTATTTCAGCACCAGCATCAATATAAGCTTTGCATCTTTCAATCATTTTATCGATACCTTCAACACTCTTAGCATCTGAACGAGCTATAATTTTAAATTTTTGATCTTTTTTAGTAGCAACACATTCTTTAATTTTTTTAACCATAGCATCAGTTGAAATGAGTTCTTTATTATCAAGATGTCCACATCTTTTTCTTTCAATCTGATCCTCTAAATGAACTCCTGTTATTCCAAATTCTTCAAATGTTTCTATAGTTTCTTTACAAGATTTAAATCCTGTATCGATATCAACTATTGTTGGTAGATTAGTAACTCTAGAAATTAAATAAGATCTTGTACTAACATCTTGTAGTGTTGTTAAGCCAATATCGGGAAAACCAAGATCATTAGCCATTACTCCGCCGGACACATAAACTGCATCATATCCAATTTCTTCTATAAGTTTTGCTGTAAGAGGATTATACGCACCAGGAACTCTTAATATTTTATTTGATTTTAATTTCTGGTCAAAATCTAATCTTTTTTGACTTGGTTCTTTTTCTACAAAGTGCATTAAAAAATTCCTTTTTTATTATTTCGTTTTAATTTATTTTTTCTTACTTCAATATTTAATTTATGAAGTTGACCTGATTTTAGATTTCTTAAATTTTGGACTGTTTTTAAAAAACGATTACTTTCCTTTTTATCCAAAATACCTTCGGTTAAAGTCAAAAATTTATTTATATAATTTTGTCTCTTAAATGGCCTAGCTCCATATGGATGAGCATCTGCTCTATCTAATTCTTCTACTATTTTTTTTCCATTGTTAAGAGTTACAACAACTTTAGCTCCAAATGATTTATTTTTTGGGTTAGGATCATGATATTTTCTTGTCCATTTTTTATCTTCATATGTTTTTATCGATCTCCAAATTTTAAGTGTACTTTTTCTATTAGCTCGAGTTTTTGTATAAGATTTAACGTGATGCCAGTCCCCATCTTCTAATGCAACAGCAAAAATATACATGATAGAATGATCAAGAGTTTCTCTACTGGCATTAGGGTCCATTTTTTGTGGGTCATTAGCACCTGTCCCAATAACATAATGAGTATGATGGCTCGTAAAAATATCAATTTTTTTAATTTGATTTAAATTGGGGATTTTTGTTTTTATTTTTTTTGCTAAATCTATTAAAGCTTGCGATTGATATTCTGCAGAATATTCTTTTGTATAGGTCTCTAAAATAGCTTTTTTACTTTCACCTTTTTTAGGCAAGGGGACTTTATATTTTGCTTTTTTTCCATCTAATATTCTTGCTATTACACTATCTTCACCTTCGTAAATTGGACTTGGAGCGCCTTCACCTCTCATAGCTCTATCTACAGCTTCGATAGCAAGCTTGCCTGCATGTGCTGGAGCATAAGCTTTCCAACTTGAAATTTCTCCTTTTCTTGATTGTCTTGTAGAAATTGTTGTATGTAGTGCCTGTTGAACAGCCTGATAAATAGTTTCGGTATTTAATTTTAACATTGTTCCTAATCCAGCAGCCACACTAGGTCCTAAATGAGCAATGTGATCAACTTTATGCTTATGCAAGCAAATACCTTTAACTAAATTTACCTGAACTTCATATGCAGTAATAATCCCTCTTAATAAATCCAATCCGCTTCTTTTATTTTGTTGCGCAACACTTATAAGAGGCGGGATGTTGTCACCTGGATGACTATAATCAGCTGCTAAAAAAGTATCATGAAAATCTAATTCCCTAACAGCAGTTCCGTTAGACCATGCTGCCCATTCACAATCAAATTTTAAATTTGAATTAATACCAAAAAGAGTTGCACCATTTTTTCTGGAGTGTCTTAAAGCCATTTCTCTAGATGAAATTACTGGTTTTCTATTTAAAGAAGCTATAGCAACAGAAGCATTATCAATAATTCTATTTACAACCATTTCAATAGCATCTTTATTTAGCTTAGCATTATCACTTGCTATCTCTGCAATTTTCCATGCAAGCTGTTTCTTCTTTGGAAGATTAATTTTTGACGGATATACCTTTACTGTATGTAATAACAAAATAACTCCTAAATTGAGATTTTGTTTTAATAGTTAAAATAAATTAATCAATATTAAAGATATTCAGATATTATTTTCTCAATACCTATAAAGTCTTTTATTATGTGATTATGATAAATTTCTTCAGATCTTTTTTCTGTATATCCATATTTTAGTAAAATTATTGGAATTTCAGCGGCCTTAGCAGCATTAGCATCTGTCTCGCTGTCACCAATCATAATCGATTTATTTTTATCGCCATCTAAAATTTCAATTGTGGTTGTTAAATGTCGAGGGTCTGGTTTGCAATATTCAAAGGTATTGTAACCTGCAACATATTCAAAATAATCATAAATCCCAATTTTTTTTAAAAGATCAACTGCTAAGTGTTCAGTTTTATTAGTGCACACTCCCATAGAAATATTTTGATTTTTACTCCAATCTAAAAATTCTTTTACGCCA
The DNA here is from genome assembly GCA_902558835.1 of uncultured Pelagibacteraceae bacterium. Classification (GTDB taxonomy): domain Bacteria; phylum Pseudomonadota; class Alphaproteobacteria; order Pelagibacterales; family Pelagibacteraceae; genus Pelagibacter. Next base: position 84,672 of record CACEFK010000002.1, on the reverse strand, counting down.
TTGATTAATTTACTTTCGTGTAAAATATTTTTTCCATAATAAGACAGAAATTCATCAGTCATTTCATTTTGAATTTTTTCATCAAACCATTTCCACTGACCATTAGCCTTTGCCATCATAGCTTTTGCTCCTTTGCCAACAGCATTTTTTAATTCCCCTAAAGTTTTTGTAGGGTAACCAAATTTTTTCATTACATGGTTATGCGCACGTATTAAATCTGGAGCTGTATCTACTAATGTGCCGTCTAAATCAAATAAAATTGTAAATTTTTGTTTCATTATTAAAGTATTTTAAAGAAATAAATTGTGAATTAATCAAACAATATACTTAATATAAATATGATCAAAATGAAAGACTCAATTCAAAAAAAACTTAGAGAGAAATTTATAAAATTAGGAGTTAAGATGATTGGTCCTGAAACTATTTTTTTTTCGAAAGATACAAAGATTGGAAAGAAAGTAACCATAGAACCTTATGTCGTTATCGGCTCTAAGGTTAAAATTGGGGATAATGTAATTATAAAATCTTTTTCACATTTAGAGTCGTGTAAAATTGAAAATAAAGTTGAGATTGGTCCATATGCTAGAATAAGACCCAATACAATTTTAAAATCAGGATCTAAAGTAGGTAATTTTGTAGAGATTAAAAAAAGTACTTTAGGAGATAAATCTAAAGTTAACCATTTATCTTATGTAGGAGATTCACAAATTGGAAAATCAGTAAATATAGGTGCAGGCACAATTACTTGTAATTATGATGGTGTAAATAAATATAAGACAATAATTAAAGATAAAGTATTTATAGGCTCAAACTCATCTTTAATTGCTCCAATAACCATAAACAAAGATAGTATTGTTGGAGCTGGATCAGTAATTACTAAGAAAGTTAGAACAAAATCTTTAGCATTAACAAGATCGCCACAATTAGAAGTTAAGAATTACAAAAGAAAGAAAAAATAATTTATGTGTGGAATTATTGGAATATCTAGCAACAAACCTGTTTCTGCGAATATAATTAATTCACTTAAAAAATTAGAATACAGAGGATATGATTCAGCAGGTATAGCTACACTTTCAGATGGTAAAATCAATGAAGTAAAATCAGAAGGAAGAGTTGATAATTTAGAAAATAATTTTGATTTAAATAACTTAAGAGGAAATATTGGCATAGGGCATGTAAGATGGGCTACTCATGGAATTCCAAATAGTTTAAATGCACATCCTCATTCCTCTAAAAATGTATCAGTAGTTCACAATGGGATTATTGAAAACTCAACAATATTAAAAAAACATTTAATTAACAAAGGTCACAACTTTAAATCTCAGACAGATACAGAAGTAATAGTTCATTTAATAACAGAACATTTAAAAACTTCAGAATTAGAAGAAGCCATCACAAAAACTTTAAAACAACTCCATGGTAGTTTTGCTCTTGGAATTGTTTTTAAAGATATGCCAGATTTAATAGTTGGTGCTAGAAGAGGGTCACCTCTAGCTGTTGGTTATGGTCCAAACGAAAACTATCTAGGATCAGATTCTTATGCTTTAAAATCTATGACAAATAAAATTACTTATCTTGATGATGGTGAATTTTGCATTTTGAAAAAAGATCAAGTTGTTTTTCTTAATGAAGAAGGAAAAAAAGTTAATAAAAAAATATTAGAATTGTCATCAGATGAAGCAAGTTATGACAAAGGTGATTTCAAACATTTCATGGCAAAAGAAATTGAAGAACAGCCAACAACAATTAAAACTGGAATAAAAGAATACGTAGATAATGTCAACAAAGAGGTAAATATTTTTAATTTTCCATGGAAAATAGAAGAGATTAATTCAGTATCTTTAATTGGTTGCGGTACTGCATATCATTCTTGTTTAATGGCTAAATATTGGTTTGAGGAACTTACAAACTTGGATGTTAATATAGATATAGCATCAGAATTTAGATACAGAAAAAATAGGTTTAAAAAAGATGCTCTATATGTCTTTGTTTCACAATCAGGAGAAACAGCAGATACTTATGCAGCTCTAGATCTTTGTAATAAAAATAAGATGAAAACATGCGCTGTTGTTAATGTAATTGAAAGCTCAATTGCAAGAGACGCTAACTTTGTTTTACCAATTCATTGTGGTCCTGAAATAGGAGTAGCATCGACAAAAGCATTTCTAGGTCAAATTCTAGTTTTGTATATTTTAGCCTTAAAACTTGGATCATTAAGAAAGGAAATTGAAAAAAAAGAATATCAAGAAAAGATTAAAGATTTAAAAGATTTACCGGAATTAATAGAAAAAACTTTATTACATGATAATGACATCCAGAAGATATCCTCAACATTTAATGAAGCCAAAGGTTCAATGTTTTTAGGAAGAGGCTTTTCATATCCAATAGCTTTAGAGGGTGCACTAAAACTTAAAGAACTTTCATACGTTCATGCTGAGGGATATCCAGCTGGTGAAATGAAACATGGGCCATTAGCATTAATTGAGGAGGGAATGCCAGTTGTGGTTTTGGCTCCTAGAGATAATTATTATAAAAAAACAATTTCTAACATGCAGGAAGTTATTGCTAGAGGGGCAAAGGTGTTATTGATAACCAATAAAAGTAAAGATGAAGTTGTATCAGAAAATATTTGGGAAACTATTGAAGTTGAGAATACAAATGATGATTTGCTTCCATTCCTTTTAACTATTCCACTTCAAAAACTTGCTTATTACTCTGCTCTTAAAAAAGGTTATGATATTGATAAACCAAGAAACCTAGCTAAATCGGTAACTGTTGAATAAAGTTTAAACTCTGCTAAAACACCCCTAGGTTGAATATGAAAAATTGGAAAAAAAATAGTTGGAGAAAATATCCTGTAAAACATATTCCAGAATATCCAGATAGAAAAGAACTGGATAAAGTTTTGGATAAGATAGGATCATTCCCTCCGTTAGTATTTGCTGGAGAAACAAGACATCTTAAAAGTCAGTTAGCTGATGTAGTTGATGGAAAAGCATTTTTACTTCAGGGTGGAGATTGTGCTGAAAGTTTTGCAGAATTTAATCCAGATAATATAAGAGACACTTTTAAACTAATGTTGCAAATGTCATTAGTTTTAACTTACTCAGCTTCATTACCAGTAGTAAAAGTTGGAAGAATAGCTGGACAATTTTCAAAACCTAGAAGTGCACCAACAGAAATAAAAGATGGGGTAGAGCTTCCAAGTTATTTAGGTGACAACATAAATGCTATGGAATTTACTGAAAAGGCTAGAGTTCCAGATCCTAAAAGATTATTCAAGGCATACTCACAATCAGCTGCAACTTTAAACTTAATAAGAGCATTTTGTCATGGAGGTTTTGCTGATCTTAAAAATGTTCACAATTGGAATTTAGGTTTCATCAAAAATTCGCCTGAATTAAAGAGATTTAAAGAATTAGAAGATAATATTGCAAATGCATTAGCTTTTATGGATGCCTGTGGAATTAATTCAGATTTTAACAGAAGATTAAAAACTGTTAACTTCTGGACATCACATGAAGCATTACTACTTCCTTTTGAAGAAACTATGACAAGAACAGACTCTACTACAGGAGAAAATCATGACACATCTGCTCACTTTGTTTGGATTGGAGATAGAACAAGACAACTGGATGGTGGCCATGTTGAATTTTGTAGAGGTATAGAAAATCCAATAGGAATTAAATGTGGCCCTACTTTAAAAGCTGATGATTTAATTGATCTTTGTAATAGAATAAACCCTAAAAATGAAAAAGGCAAAATCACACTAATATCAAGATTTGGTGCGGATAATGTTTCAAAATTTTTACCAAAATTAATTAGGGCAATAAAAAAAGAAGGTTTAAATGTAATTTGGTCGTGCGATCCTTGTCATGGAAATACAGTAAAAGCTGCAACAGGATTTAAAACAAGACCATTTAACAGTGTTTTAAAAGAAGTTAAAAATGTTTTTGCATGTCACCAAAGCGAAGGAAGTTATGCTGGTGGTTTACATATAGAATTAACTGGTCAAGATGTAACTGAGTGTATTGGTGGCGCACAAAAGATATCCGAAAAAGACTTATCGTCAAGATATCACACGCATTGTGACCCAAGACTAAATGCAAACCAAGCTTTAGAATTAGCTTTCTTGATTTCAGATGAGATTAAAAAGAATAGCTCTTATTCTAAAAATGCAGATAGAGCGGCATCTTAAGACATTGTAAAATTTTAAATATCTAATACTTTAAAATCATGAATGCTTCAGAAAAAGTAAATTTTATTTCTAACTGGATTAAGGATTATGTAAATAATATGCCAAGCAAGGCAGAGTCATTGGTTATAGGAATTTCTGGAGGAATAGACTCATCAGTTTCTAGCACATTAAGCGCAATGACAGGTTTAAAAACTATTGTTTTGTCAATGCCAATCAAACAGAAATCACTTCAACATGATTTAAGTTTAAAACATCAAGATTGGTTAGTTAAAAATTTTAAAAATGTTGAGGCACATACTATCAATTTAGATGAGTTATTTTTGGCTTTTAGTTCCAGTTTATCAAATTTTGACAATGAACATGGAATGGCGAATTCAAGGGCTAGATTGAGAATGACAACACTTTATCAAGTTGCTGCAGCAAATAAAGGAATAGTAGTTGGAACAGGAAATAAAGTTGAAGATTTTGGTGTTGGGTTTTACACAAAATATGGAGATGGTGGGGTAGATATATCTCCTATAGCTGATTGTAATAAAACTGAAGTTTGGGAGCTTGGAAAAGAGCTTGGAATTTTAAAAGAAATTATAGATGCGGCCCCTACAGATGGTTTATGGGACGATGGAAGAACTGATGAAGGTCAACTTGGACTAAAATATGAAGAATTAGAAGAAGCTATGGACAATCCTAATTCAGCTAATCGAGCTAAATACGAAACTATTAGAAAACAAAATTTGCATAAAATGGAGCCAATTCCTGTATGCAAAATTCCAAATTAATCAAATAGATTCACAAATCTATTTTTTAAGTATATTCCTAAAACAATGAGTAAAGATATTTTTTTAACAAACAATCTAACAAATAAAAAAGAGAAGTTTGTTCCGTTAGATAAAAGTAATATTAGAATGTATGTTTGTGGTCCAACTGTTTATGATGATCCGCATATTGGAAATGCAAGACCAATAGTTGTATTTGATATTCTGTTTAAAATTTTTAAAAAAAATTATCCAAAAGTAACATATGTGCGAAATATTACAGATGTAGATGATAAAATTATTAAATCTTCAAAAGAAAATAATATTTCAATTTCAGAATTAACAAGCAAAGTAATTAAAAGTTTTAGTGAAGATTGTAATTATTTAAATTGTGAAGAGCCAACCCATCAACCTAAAGCAACTGAAAATATAGATTTAATGATTGAAATGATTTCTGAATTAATAAAAAAAGGATTTGCTTATGAAAATAATAAGCATGTTTATTTTGAGGTTAAAAAATTCAAGGATTATGGTCAACTATCTAATAAAAAATTAGAAGAACTTATTGCTGGTTCAAGAATAGAAGTCAGTGAAAATAAAAAAAATTCAGAAGATTTTGTTTTATGGAAACCTTCAGAAGATGATGAACCATCATGGGATTCCCCATGGGGGCAAGGAAGGCCAGGATGGCATCTAGAGTGTTCAGTAATGTCAAAGAAATTTTTAGGAGATGAGTTTGATGTTCATGGAGGTGGTATAGATTTGTTATTTCCTCATCATGAAAATGAAATAGCTCAATCAAGATGCGCAAATGACACAAAAATATTTGCAAAATTTTGGATGCATAATGCATTCATCACTATGTCTAATGAAAAGATGGCTAAGTCTCAGGGAAATATTTTAAAAATAAAAGATTTTAGAAATAATATAAGCGGTCAAGTTTTGAGATTGGCTTTGTTGAGTGCGCATTATAAACAACCATTGGATTGGAATGATAAACTTCTGGACGATTGTCAAAATACGATAAATAAATGGTACAATTCATATTTAGATATTGAAAATAATCCTGAAGTTTCTGATGAAATTCTTCAGCCACTTTATGATGATTTAAACACCCCTGGATATATTGCTAATTTACATCAATTATATGACAAAGCTCAAAAAGGTAACGATGAGGAAAAATCTTTATTTGTTTCTGCTTGTCGATTTGTAGGACTATTAAATGAAAGTAAAGAAAATTGGCTTAAATTTAAAATTAGCAAAGCTTTAATTTCTGAAAAAGAAATTTTACAAAAAATTCAGGAAAGAAATAAGTCTAGAGAGAACAAAAATTACGAAGAAGCTGATAAAATTAGAAAAGAGCTTTTAGATAAAGGTGTTTTAATAGAAGATAAAGATGGTAAAACGACTTGGAAATTTAAATGAGCAAGGAACAACTTTATATATTTGACACAACACTGCGTGATGGAGCACAAACACAAGGTGTAGATTTTTCAATTGATGACAAGGAAAAAATCTCATCAGCTTTAGATAAATTAGGTGTGGATTATGTTGAAGGAGGTTGGCCAGGTGCAAACCCAACTGATACTGAGTTTTTCAATAAGGATCATAATTTTAAAACAACGAAATTAACTGCATTTGGAATGACTAAAAAATCTGAACACAGCGCAGAAAATGACCCTATGCTTTCTTCATTAATTAATTCAAAAAGTTCTTCTGTTTGCTTGTTTGGAAAATCATGGGATTTTCAAGTGGAAGTCGCATTAGGAATAAGTAATGAGCAGAATTTAACTAATATAAGTGAAAGTACAAAACATATCGTTAAATCTGGAAAAGAGTTCATGTTTGATGCTGAACATTTTTTTGATGGATATAAAGCTAATCCAGAATATGCAATGTCATGTTTAAAAGCTGCTTTTGATAATGGTGCTAGATGGATTGTTTTATGTGATACCAACGGTGGTACACTCCCACACGAGATAACAGAAATTGTATCTAAAGTAAGTAAGAAAATCCCTGGAAAAAATTTAGGAATACACGCTCATAATGATACCGAAAATGCTGTAGCTAATAGTCTTGCAGCAGTTCAAGCAGGTGTTAGACAAGTCCAGGGCACAATCAATGGTTTAGGGGAAAGATGTGGAAATGCTAATTTAATGTCATTAATTCCCTCATTTTTTTTAAAGAAAGATTTTTCAGAAAAGTTTGAATTAAGTATTAAAAGAGAAAATTTAAAAAACTTAACTCAATGCTCAAGATTATTAGATGAGATATTAAATAGAAAACCCAATAAGCATTTACCTTATGTTGGAGCTTCTGCTTTTTCTCACAAGGGTGGAATGCATGTTTCGGCTGTTCAAAAAGATCCTAAAACCTATGAGCACATAAATCCAGAAGAAGTTGGAAACTCTAGAAATATAGTTGTTTCAGATCAATCGGGACAATCAAATATAATGTCGAGATTGAATTCAATAGGAATTAAAGTTGAGAAAAGTGATCCAAAAATTAAAAAACTTTTAGATGAAGTTAAAGATCGAGAATTTATTGGTTATAGTTATGATGGTGCTGACGCATCCTTTGAGTTGTTAGCTCGAAGATTAATGGGGGAGATACCAAGATATATTTCTATTAATCAATATAATGTTTCGGTAAAGAAAGATAATGCAGGGGAAATAGTTTCATATGCAAAAGCTCAATTAGAAGTAGATGGAGATAAAATTTTGTGTGAAGGACAAGGAAACGGACCCGTTAATGCTCTAGATAATGCAATTAGAAAGAATGTTAACAAGCTTGCTAAATATTCAGAATATTTAAAAGATTTAAGACTAGTTGATTACAAAGTTAGGATTTTAAACACTGGTACAGAAGCTGTAACAAGAGTTAGTATTGAAAGTACAGATTCGAAGGGTGTTAATTGGTTTACTATTGGAGTATCACCAAATATCATTGATGCATCTTTCAAAGCTCTTGTTGATAGTTTAGATTATAAGTTATTTAAGGATAAGGCTCCTGGAAGTTCGTAAGAATGAAAATTAAAAAATTTTCAGAAAAACCATCTGATCTAAAAGATAGAATAGGAGCTAAACCAATAGTTTGTTACCCAAATACCAATATTGAAGAAAAAAATTTAAATATTTTACATTCTGCTCGACAACACTTGGTTAAAAAAGAGGAAGTTATAATACCCCCAAGAGATGCAAAAACGTTTGAAGTTAAATTTGGAGAGTTTTTTAGAATTGAAAGTGTAGAGGGACCTCAAGTAGGTGATTTAAATTTATTTAATTTAAATAATTTAGATGAAAAATTTTATTCAGGAAAAACAAGAGCACTCTATGGAACCCATCTTTCTGTTGGAGATAAAATGTTTAGTAGTTTTCCCTATCTAAGATCTTTAGCAACAATAACTTGGGATACTTTGGATTGGTATGATTATGATAAAGATGGAGGATCTGTTCATGATGTAATTGGTACCAGATGTGATCCGTATACATCAAAACTTTTGAGTGATAACGATTATCATTATTGTTGTCATTCAAATTTAACAAGAGCTTTGGTCAAAGAAAAAAATGTTCAATTAGACCACGCAGAAAAAATAGTTCATGATGTATTAAATGTTTTTATGTTAACTGGATTTACCAATGATACTAAACAATACTTTATGAAAGCAAGTCCAGTTAGACCTGGTGATTATTTAGAATTTTTTGCTGAAACAGATTTATTGGGTGCTCTTTCTGCTTGTCCAGGCGGTGATTGCGGATCTGAACACTCATCTGATTCTTCAAAATGTTATCCATTAAAAGTTTCTATTTGGACAGTAGATCCAAAATATTTAAATGATATTAAACCATCAGCTATTTCAAATTATAACAGAAATCATGGCATAGATTAATGTCTGTTAATAATATTTCTTTCATTTTACACAAACCTCAACTCTCAGAAAATATTGGAGCATGTGCAAGAGGAATGAAGAATTTTAATTTTAATAAACTTATTGTTGTTGATCCTAAACCAATATTTCCTAATGATAAAATTTTAGCAACCTCTGTTGGCGCAAAAAACATAATCAGCAAAGTAAAGAATTTTGAAAATTTAGAAAAATCTTTAAAAAATATTGATATTGTAATTGCAACATCAGCACGATTTAGAAATAAAAATATTAAACACATTCAATTAGAAGATTTAAAAAAAATTAATTATAAAAAAAAAGTAGCTTTTTTATTTGGTTCAGAAGCATCTGGTTTATCAAACAATGAAATTAGCTATGCAAATTATACTCTTCAAATTCCGACTAATCCTGATTTTAAATCATTAAATCTATCTCATAGCTTAATAATAATTGCTCAATATCTATCAAGCATAATTAATTCAAAAGCATCATCTTTTAAGAAATCAAATAAAGTTAAATCAGCATCTAAAAAAGAAATAGTTGCTATGGCAAATCTTTGTATACAGAATCTTGAAGAGATTAATTTCTTTAAATCAAAAGAGAAGAAACCAATAATGCTTGAAAACTTGAGGAATATTTTTTACAGGATGGAACTATCAACCAAAGAAACACGTATTTTATCAGGTGTATTTGCAAGTTTAGGTAAAAAACGTTGATTGACAAAATGATGAGTAAGTTTATAAAGCCCACTATTAAATGACAAAAAGATTAAACTCTAAACATAAAGTAGACAGAAGATTAAAAGTTAACCTTTGGGGAAGACCCAAAAGTCCTTTTAATACTAGAGCTTATGGACCAGGACAACATGGTCAAACAAAAACATCAAAGCCATCTGATTTTGGAATACAGCTTCAAGCTAAACAAAAATTAAAAGCATATTATGGCAACATTAATGAGAGACAATTTAGAAATATTTACAAAAAAGCAGTAATGCTTAAAGGTGATACTGGAGAAAATCTAATTGGTCTTCTTGAAAGAAGATTAGATGCTGTGATTTACAGAGCAAAATTTGCAACAACAATTTTTTCAGCTAGACAATTAATCAATCATGGCCATGTAAAAGTAAATGGTAAAAAAGTAAATATTGGAAGCTATTTAGTTAGAGAAGAAGATTCAATTGAGATAAGAGATAAATCTAAACAACTTGCAATAATCGATATTGCACTTGCAAATAAGGAAAGAGAAACTCCAGAATATATTCAGATGGATGAAAAAAACAAAAAATTAAAATTTGTTAGAGTTCCAAAGTTTGAAGAAGTTCCATATCCAATTGTTATGGAGCCTAATCTGGTGATTGAATATTATTCTAGATAATTAACTTTTAGCCTTAAAATTTATATTTTTGCTTTCAAAAAGTTTTGCCAATTCACCACTTTCATACATTTCTTTAACAATATCGCATCCACCAATAAATTCATTTTTAACATAAAGTTGCGGGATTGTTGGCCAGTCACTAAAAATTTTAATACCTTCTCTTAAATTTTGATTTTCTAAAACATTTATACCTTTAAAATTTACTTCTAGGATTTTTAAAATATTTGAAGTTGCCATTGAAAATCCACATTGTGGAGCGTCAGGTGTACCTTTCATAAACAAACATACTTCGTTGTTTTCAATTTCATTTTTTATTAAATCATTTGTTTGTTGATCCATTTTAACTCTCCTTTGTTTTAATTGCTAATGCATGCAGTTCATTGCCCATTCTACCTTTTAATGAATTATAAACCATTTTATGTTGCTCAATTTTACTTTTTCCTGAAAATTGAGACGAGGTAACGGTAGCTGAATAATGATTTCCATCACCTGCTAAATCTTGTATTTCAACAATTGCATCTGGCATTGCCTCTTTTATAAAATTCTCAATTTCTTTTAAATCCATCGCCATTATTTACTCATATAGTCTGTAAGCCAACTTTTATTAGAAGTTGATAATTCGTCAATTGTAACTTTTGTCTTATCATTAATATATAGTTCATTTTCATTAATTGTACCAAGTTCATCGAAATGGACTGCATTTTTATGCAATATATCAGCTACTTTTTTAAAATCTTTTTTGTTTATTTCTATAATATATCTACCTTGATCTTCAGCAAAAAAGTATTCAATTTCATGAATTAGATATTTGGGTTTTTTAATATTTATTCCTTTTTTTCCTTTAATACACATTTTTGATACCGCAGTAATTATGCCTCCTAAAGAAACATCATGAGCACTTTTTATTAAATTATTATCAATTAATTTGAGTAAAGTTTCTCCATTATTTTTTTCATTAAATAGATTTACCTCAGGTGGAGGTCCATTTTTTTCATCTAAAATATTTCTTGCAAATAAACTTTGATCAATATGTCCTTCGGTTTTTCCAATCACTAAAACTAAATTATCAACTTCTTTAAAATCCATAGTGATCATATTCTGATAATTCTTGATTAACCCAACCCCACCAATTGCAGGCGTAGGTTTTATACCTTCCTCTTTTGTTTGGTTGTAGAAAGATACATTTCCAGAAACTACTGGGAATTTTAAATATTCGCTCGCTTCACCAATACCTTGAACACATTCAACAAACTCACCCATGTTTTCTTCATTTTCAGGACTACCAAAATTTAAACAATTCGTGATAGCAATAGGTTTTGCGCCAACAGATATAAGATTTCTAAAACTTTCACAAACTACTTGCTTTCCACCAGTTATAGGGTGAGCCCAACAATAAACTGCAGAGGAATCTACCGAAGCAGCAACAGCTTTATCTGTACCATGAACTCTTACAACCCCTGAGTCTCCGCCTGGCTTCTGTATAGTGTCTCCCATTACAGTATGATCATATTGTTGCCAAATCCATTCTTTGCTGCATACATTTGGGTTTGCTAAAATTTTTTTTAAAACATCAATAATTTTTAAATGCTTAAGATCTTCTTTTTTAATTTTATTTTTTTTTGGTAACTTTGCTTTTTTCCATTTTCGATCATACATAGGAGAGTTTTCAACCAATGTATTAACAGGTATGTCTGCAACTTTTTCTTCATCAAAATAAAGTTCTATTTTTTTTGACTTAGTAGTTTTTCCAATCACTGCAAAATCTAAGTTCCATTTATCAAATATTTTTTTTGCTTGTTCTTCTTTGCCGTTTTCTAAAACAATCAACATTCTTTCTTGGCTCTCAGAGAGCATAATTTCGTAAGGTGTCATTTTAGTTTCTCTGCATGGCACTTTGTTTAAATTGATTTCAATTCCAAGGTTTCCTTTAGATGCCATTTCAATACTTGATGATGTTAAACCAGCGGCACCCATATCCTGTATAGCTATAATTGAGTCTCCTGCCATTAACTCTAGACAAGCTTCAAGTAATAGTTTTTCAGTAAATGGATCACCAACTTGAACTGTTGGCTTTTTTTCCTCAATTTTTTCATCAAAACTAGCTGAAGCCATACTTGCTCCATGTATTCCGTCTCTCCCAGTTTTAGATCCAACATAAATCACAGGTTTATTTAAACCAGCAGCTTTAGAATAAAAAATCTTATCTTTTTTGACTAATCCCAATGTCATAGCGTTAACCAAAATATTTCCGTTATACGAGCTATCAAAGCTTGTTTGGCCAGCTATTGTTGGAACACCCATGCAGTTTCCATAACCACCTATGCCATGAACAACACCTCTTAATAAATTTTTTGTTTTTTTATTTTGTGGTGACCCAAAATGAATGGAGTTCAAGTTAGCTATTGGTCTTGCGCCCATTGTAAATACATCTCTCATTATTCCTCCAACACCGGTAGCAGCACCTTGATATGGTTCAATAAATGAAGGGTGATTGTGACTTTCTATTTTAAAAACTATCGCATCATTATCCTCAATATCGATAACACCAGCGTTTTCTCCAGGACCTTGAATAACTTTCTTTCCTTTAGTAGGTAGTTTTTTTAGGTGTAATCTTGATGATTTATAAGAACAATGTTCATTCCACATTGCAGAAAAAATACCTAGCTCTGTGATGTTGGGAGTTCTCTTTAATAGCTCACAAATTTTAGCGTATTCATCTTTCTTTAAACCGTGATCAACTGCTACTTGTTCGTTTACAATCATTTTAAGTTGTTTATTAAGTTTTTAAAAAATAATGATCCATCCTCACCTGATAAAGATGTATCAATCATTCTTTCAGGGTGGGGCATCATTCCTAGAACATTTTTTTCTTTATTAAATATACCTGCAATATTTTTTAAAGATCCATTAGGGTTAAATTGATCCTCTATTTTTCCATTTTCATCACAATAATTGATAGCTATTTGATTATTATCTTTAATTTCTTTTAATTGATCGTCGGTACAAAAATAATTACCTTCATTATGAGCTATATGAAGTTCTAAAACATCGTTATCAACATTTTTAAAATATTTATTTTTTTTATCATTAATTTTTACAAAAACGTTTTTACAAATAAACTCTAAATATTTGTTTCTAAGTAAAACACCTGGAACTAAACCAGTTTCTACCAATATTTGAAATCCATTACAGATACCCATAACCATACCTCCTGAATTTGCAAAATTAATTACTGACTGCATTATTTTTGATTTAGATGCCATACTTCCACATCTTAAGTAGTCCCCATATGAAAAACCACCTGGCAATACAACCAAATCACTTTTTGGTAATTCAGCATCAGCATGCCAAACCATTTTATTTTTAAATCCAAATTTTTTTAGAGCAACATCCATGTCTCTGTCACAATTTGAACCTGGAAAAGTAATAACTGATGATTTCATTAATTACTTTGGATCAATAATTTTATAATTTTCTATTACAAGATTTGCCAAAAGTTTTTTACACATTTCTTCAACTTTTGCTTTTGCTTTGTCGTTATTAGTTTCTTTTGTATCTATTTCAAAATACTTTCCTTGTCTTACTTCTTTAACATCATTGAAACCCATTCCATCTAATGTTTGATGAATAACTTTTCCTTGTGGATCAAGTACATCCTTCTTAAGAGTGATGATTACAGAAATTTTCATTTTTTCTTTCTTTTAACTGAAGATAATTTAGTTACATTTACTGCTGAAACATTAGATTGTTCATGAAGTATACCCAATCTTTTAGCAACTTCAGTATATGCTGGAATTAAATCACCCAGATCTTTCCTAAATCGATCTTTATCTAATTTTTTTTCTGTAATACTGTCCCACAATCTGCAAGTATCAGGACTAATTTCATCTGCCAAAATAACTTCATTTTTTCCATCAATTTTAACTCTCCCAAATTCTAATTTAAAATCGATAAGTTTAATTCCAACACCTCTAAACATCCCAATCATAAAATCATTAATTCTTAAAATCATTTTTTTAATTTTATCTATTTCTATTTTTGATGCCCAATCAAATGCTAAAATATGCTCTTCAGATATTAATGGATCTCCAAGCTTGTCATCTTTTAAGCAGTATTCAATTAGAGGTTCTTTTAAAACAGTACCATCCTCAATGCCCAATCTTTTAGTAATTGAACCTGTTGCAACATTTCTCACAATAAATTCTATCGGAATTATTTCTACAAGCTTTATAATTTGCTCGCGCATATTTAATCTTTTAACTAAATGATTTTTAATTCCTATTTGAGAGAGGTTAGAAAGTATATGTTCTGAAATTCTATTGTTCAGAACACCTTTACCCTCAATTGTAGTTTTTTTTTGATTATTAAATGCAGTTGCATCATCTTTAAAATATTGAATAACTAAGTTTTTATCATTTGTTGCATAAATGATTTTAGCTTTTCCTTCGTATAATTTTTTACCTTTTTTCATTATTTAAAAACTCTTCTAAAGATAAAATTTACATTTTTAAAGTGTTTAGAATAATTAAATATAGATTTTAGTTTTTTTGGTGAAATTTTACTTTTTATAAATTTATCAGATGAAATGACGTCAATTAAATTTAAATTTTCCGCAAAACATTTTTTTGCATAAGATTGAACCAATCTGTAAGATTTTTCTCTACTTAATCCTGTTTTAGTTAATTCCAACATAACTTCTTGAGAAAAAATTAAACCTTTTGTTAAATTTAAGTTTTCTAGCATTTTTTTCGGATAAACAATCATATTATCTAAAATATTTGTAAGTCTAACTAATGCAAAATCTGTTGTTATATTAGCATCTGGTCCAATATTTCTTTCAACACTTGAATGAGAAATATCTCTTTCATGCCAAAGAGCAATGTTTTCAAGTGCTGGCACAACTGAACTTCTAACCATTCTAGCTAAACCGGTAAGATTCTCACTTAAGATAGGATTTTTTTTATGAGGCATTGCGGAGGATCCTTTTTGATTTTTAGAGAAATATTCTTGTAGTTCATAAACCTCAGTTCTTTGTAAATGTCTTATTTCAACTGCTACTCTTTCTATTGAACCTGCAATAATTCCTAAAACTGAAAAATAAAATGCATGTCTATCTCTTGGAATTACTTGCGTAGATATTGGCTCAACTTTTAGACCTAATTTTTTGGCAACATGTTTTTCAACGTTTGGATTAATGTTGGCAAATGTACCAACAGCCCCTGAAATTGCACAAGTTGATACCTCCTCAATAGCATCTTTTAGTCTTTTTCTATTTCTTTTAAATTCCTCATAGAACGAAGCCAATTTTAAACCAAAAGTAATTGGCTCAGCATGGATACCGTGGCTTCTTCCCATACACGGTGTAAATTTATATTTTTTGGCTTGTTTTTTTAAAACTTTTAAAATTTGATCTATATCTTTTAAAATGATTTTACCTGATTGGACCAATTGAATATTAAAACTAGTATCTAGAACATCAGATGAGGTCATACCCTGATGAAGGTATCTAGCTTTAATTCCAGCTTTTTCAGTAACAGAAGTTAGAAAAGCTATTACATCGTGTTTTACCTCAGATTCTATTTTGTGAATTCTGCTTACATTAATTCTAGCTTTTTTTCTTACAACTGAAGCAACACCTCTTGGAATTTGTTCAAGTTTTTCCATTGCCTCAGCAGCTGCAACTTCTACATTTAACCAGATTTTATATTTATTTTCTTCTGACCAAATATCAGTTAATTCTTTTCGCGAGTATCTTTTAATCATTAATTATAAGTATGGGGGCTTTGAATAACCTTTAGCAGATTCTGTAAAGATTTCATAACCATTTTCAGTAATTCCTAACGTATGTTCAAATTGTGCAGATAAAGATTTATCTTTTGTAACAGCTGTCCAACCATCATTCAACATTTTTACATCATATTTACCTGCATTTATCATTGGTTCTATCGTAAATGTCATACCAGGTCTTAATTCCATGCCTGTATTTTTTTTACCGTAGTGTAAAATATTTGGTGGCTCATGAAATGTTGTGCTTATTCCGTGACCACAAAAGTCTCTAACAACTGAAAATCCTTTTTCTTCTACAAATGATTGAATTTCATAACCAATATCTCCTAATTTAATGCCAGGTTTTAAAATTTTAATAGCTCTCATCATAGATTCATAAGTAGCATCTATAAGATTGTTTAACTTAACCGGAGTTTTTCCAACACAAAACATTCTACTTGTATCACCGTAGTGCTCATCTACAATTGCAGTTATATCTACATTAATTGCATCACCTTCTTGTAAAATTCTATCAGATGGTATTCCGTGACATACAATATGATTTAAAGACGTACATAAAGATTTTGTAAATCCCCTGTAATATAGTGGAGCTGAATAACCACCATTATCTCTAATAAACTCAT
Source organism: uncultured Pelagibacteraceae bacterium (assembly GCA_902558835.1). Taxonomy (GTDB): domain Bacteria; phylum Pseudomonadota; class Alphaproteobacteria; order Pelagibacterales; family Pelagibacteraceae; genus Pelagibacter. The sequence continues at coordinate 68,052 of CACEFK010000002.1, read as the reverse complement.
ATCCTAACTTGTCGATGTAATCTGTTGAAACACCTTCTTTGATATTTTCAGTTAACATATCTAGAGTTCTTGCAGCCAGTCTTCCAGCGATTCTCATTTTTTCAAATTTTTCTTTATAATCAGTCATCTATAATTTTTAATTTTTTATCTATAAAAATTTTCTTAGAACTTATATCACATCTATAAGCCAAAAAATTAACACCAGCTTTTTTGGCTTTTAGGTATGCGTTGTAATATTCTTCATCTATATCTTTAGCTATTTTAAAATATTTCATATTTTGAATTTGAACTAAAAATATTAAGTAGGTTTTATAACTTTTTTTTATGGCATCAATAAGGGTTAATAAATGCTTAGTTCCCCTTGCTGTTGGTGCATCTGGAAATTCAGCAGTATCCTTATTTCTAAATAAAGTAACATTTTTAACTTCAACAAACATTTTTTGACCCTTTTTCTCTAATAAAAAATCAAATCTTGTTTTCTTATTAAAAAAAACTTCTGGTTTTATGATTTCATTGTTCTTGAGTTCATTTATTAAATTATTTTTAAGTCCATGATCAACTATTCTATTTGCCATATGAGTATTTACCCCAACTAAATTTTTTCTAGATTTAATAATCTCTAATCCATATTTAAGCTTTCGTTTTGGGTCATTATTAGAAAGCAAATAAACTTCATTACCTTCATCTAATAAACCTTTCATTGATCCTGTATTAGGACAATGAGCTGTGACAATTTCTTTATCGAGCTTAACGTCAGTAAAAAACCTTTTATAACGTTTGATTAGTTTGCCTTTAATTAAAGACTTGGTAAATTCCATAACTAAATTATATATTTCATATGGATAAAAAAGTAAAAGTTAATGCATCGATTTTAATTATTGGTAATGAAATTTTATCTGGCAGAACTCAAGACACAAATACATCAACCTTAGCAATTTGGCTTAATTCAATTGGTGTTAATGTTGAAGAAGTTAGAGTAATCCCTGATGTTGAGGAGACTATTGTTGAAACTTTAAATTTTCTTAGATCAACATACGATTATGTTTTTACAACTGGTGGTATTGGGCCTACTCATGACGATATTACCGCTCAAGCGGTTTCAAAAGCATTTGGAATTAAATACGAAGTTCACAAGGAAGCATTTAAAATTTTAGAAGCTTATTACCAACCTGGTGAATTTAATGAAGGAAGACAAAAAATGGCTTGGATGCCAGAGAATGCAAAATTAATTTTAAATCCAACAAGTGGCGCACCAGGTTTTAATGTTGAAAATGTATTTTCTTTACCAGGAGTTCCTTCAATTTTGAAATCAATGTTAGGTGGCTTAACTAATAGTATAGTAGGGGGTGAACCAATTAAAAGTCTTACGATTAGTTTAAGAACTGTTGAAAGTGAAATAGCTCACTCTTTAACAAAAGTTCAAAATAATAATAAAGATGTTGAGATAGGAAGTTACCCTTTTTTTCATGCAGGTAAATTAGGAGTCTCAATAGTAATAAGATCAGAAGATCAAAGTAAAATAGATAATTGTAATTCTCAAATTTTGAAATTTGTTAATGAAAAAAAAATTGAGGTGGTTGATAGATAATGCTTTATTTTGCTTATGGAAGTAATCTTAATCATTTTCAAATGAAGCGCAGATGTAAAGACAGTATTTTTTTAAAAAAAATAAATTTGAAAGATTTCAGACTAACATTTAGAAGCAAGTATAGAGCTGCTGATATTGAACCCAAAAAAAACTCTATTGTTCCAGGCGCATTATTTGAAATTTCTAAAAGTGATGAAAAAAAATTAGACTTGTATGAAGATTTTCCAATTCTTTATAAAAAATATTATTTTTATTATTATGGAAAAAAAATCATGACTTATACAATGGTAAAAAAATCACCATTCAAATTTCCAACTGAAAGATATTTAAATGTAGTTAAGAGAGGATATAGAGATTGCAAGTTAAACGAAAAATATCTTAAAAAAGGTTTAAAGGGGTCTTGATTAAAAAAAATTTAATTATTAGACTTGTTCAATTATAAATATTAGCATAAATACTCATGAAATTCATTAATGCCCTCGTGGTGAAATTGGTAGACACAAAGGACTTAAAAGCCGAGGGATTCACTTTTTAGTCAGTCCATAGTAGTCCAAGGTAGTCTAAAACATCCTATAAAATCACATAACTTTAATTTAGCTATCAATTAAGATTAGAAAATAAGATCTAATTAATTTGTGTAAACCAGCACAAGACCAGCACATAGAGAGATAAGTAGAAATTTATTTTTGAAGGGAAATCTTTAATGGTAAATCTTTTGTTACATCAAATCTTTCTTTTTTAGTCACATCTTCAATTTGTTCAGATTTCTTTTTTAAGCACCATTCCTCATACAGTCTACAAAAAGTATAAATAGCATTATATCTATCAATCATAATCACTGTATTTAACTCACTTTTTATCAGGTATTTTACATCATATAATTCTTTAATATTAACTTCGCTTAATATTTCTCTAGAGTCTGGATTGTAGTATCCAGATTTATCTTCACAGGGTGTTTCTAATATTTCATCTATATATTCTTGAAATATTTTTCCTCTAATAAATTTATCATTATAATCATCTGAATTAATTGTTTCATATATCAATCTTCTTAATGGTGGTTTGTTTAACTGAAGCCATAATTCTAGTAGTTCAAAATATATTAATTCATACAATCTTATTTGAATTGGTTTTCCCCTTACTATTTTTGACCATTCTAAAAATCTTCTTATCTCAATATTTTTTCGAATATTTTTCATTAATATAAGTTTTACCCACCAGATTTAATTTTAGTGAAACGACAATTTTTACATTCAAGGGTTGTAACTCTATCGGTTGGATTAAAGCCATATTCAATATTTATGGTTTTGTAGTTATGTATGCCCAAAAAACACAGTAGTTTTATCAATTTCAAAATCATAATTTTGACACTTTAAATTGTTAATTTTTAATATTGATTGTCAGCACAAGGCTGAATTAGAGCGGGACTCAGATAGATCATATCGCACAAGAAATATAAAAGCAAAAAATATAATTCAGCTTTTTTTACTTATTAAATTAAGTGAATCTTTTTTTATTTTTCTAAAAACCAAAAAAATTTTAATTTAAATAATCTTTATATTTAAAATGTGATATGTTTTAAATTAATGAAAGAGTTTAAAGAGCTCATAAAAAAACATAAAAAAATAGAGTTACAAATAAATCATTTAACTAAATTAAGACTTAATGACCGAGCCTTTTCTTCATGGGAAAAGTTAAGAACCTTGAAAAAAGAAAAATTAAAACTAAAAGAACTAGTTTCTAATTTTAAGAGATAACATTTGACATATTTAGAAGATTTTTTAAAACATAATAAAAAAAGACAAATTTGGACTATTTCAAAAGACCAAAATGTAATGCAAGCACTTATTTTAATGTCAGAAAAGAATATAGGTGCAATCATCATTATTGATAATAATGATTTTCCTATAGGTATTTTTTCAGAAAGAGATTATGCAAGAAAAGTTATTTTAAAAGGCAAGAATAGCAAAGATACATTATTAGACGAAGTAATGACCAAAGAATTAGTTACTGTTACTAGAGATTTTAAAGTTGATCAGTGTATGGGGTTAATGATTGAGCATAGAATAAGACATCTACCAATATTAGAAAATAAAAAAGTTGTTGGTATTATTTCAATTGGTGATGTTTTAAAAATTATGATTAAAGAACAAAAAGATCTCATAGATCACTTACAAAAATTTATAACTAGTTAAAATGAAAAAACTTATAGGATTTTATAGGACAACCAGCACAAGACCAGCACATTGAGAGATAAAATAAAAAAAATTTACTTATTTCTCTTGTTCAATTATAAATATTAGCATAAATACTCATGAAATTCATTAATGCCCTCGTGGTGAAATTGGTAGACACAAAGGACTTAAAATCCTTGCCGCTTGCGGAGTGCCAGTTCGAGTCTGGCCGAGGGCACCACTAAATGAGTAAACTTCAAATCATTTCAGATAAAAATAAAAAATCTTCTAAGATAAAAAATTTATTATTAAAAAAAATTAAATCTAACCAGTTTAAAAAAGAAAACCTCATCATTGTAATCGGTGGAGATGGTTTTATGCTTCAAACACTAAAAAAGAATAGAAACTCTAAAAAACATTTTTATGGGATTAACTCTGGAAATTATGGTTTTCTTATGAATAAATTTTCCTCAAAAGATATTTTAAAAAGCTTGTTAAAAGCAAATTTACTTTCAATTTCTCCTTTAGAGATGATTGTTAAAAATAAAAACAATCAAACCAAAAGATCTATAGCAATAAATGAAGTATCTGTGCTTAGACAAAGTAGGCAGGCTGCTTCATTATCTATTAAGCAAGGTTCAAAACAAATAATTAAAAAATTAGTGTCTGACGGTGTGTTAGTATCAACACCAGCAGGAAGTACGGCCTACAATCTTTCTGTTCATGGACCTATTTTAAGTTTACATTCAAAAAAATTATCAATATCACCTATAAGCGCATTTAGGCCAAGAAGATGGAAGGGTAAAATTGTTAATGATAAAACTAAAATAGTTATAACTAACTTAAACCCAACTAAGAGACCTATCAGTGCTGTTGCAGATAACTTAGAAGTAAGAAATGCTAAATCAATTACAGTAAAAACTAATAATAAAATAAAGTTTAATCTTCTTTATGATAAAAACAGAAGTCTACAAAAAAAGATTAAAATTGAACAAATAAGAAGAGAGACTAGTTAGATAAATGAAAAAAATTAATCCAATAATGTTCGTAGTCATTATTTTAGTTGGAGGTTTTTGTGCATTTAAAATTATGTCTTTTCTTGGTTGTTACGTTCGTATTGAAGACGCCAATGAATGCTGGAAATTAACAGCCTGGTAAAATTTATATCTGCAGACCTATTGATTACAAATCAATAAAGTTAATTATTTTTCCTTTCATTAACATTGATAATACTTAACTAATTGAGTCCTGTCTATTGAAGTTTTTAAAATTCACTTCAAATTCACTTCACTAAAACTTTATTTAAGAGTCAGTATTTTTAATTTCTTTACACCTTTTATGTGCTTCTAAAACAGATGGTACGAGTTTATCTAAATTCCATCTATTTATTGATATATCAAAATATTTACTTGCCTTAAAATCAATCCCATCAATTATTTCAATCTCAAATCTTTGTTCCTCAATATAAAAATTATTTAATTTATAAATATATTCTTTAATTGGAAACGATCCTAAGGATAATAAAACTCTGTAACCCATTAAAAATGGCTGTATATGATCTACATAAGCAGTAACTTCTTCTTCATTAATTTTTATTGGTATATTTCTGTTTAATAGTTGTTTTATATCTCCAGGCTGCTCATATGTGTAAAAAGTGAAATTATGCCAAACTTTTTCACAGTTATCTTTTGATTGAATAAAGAAATTTAAACTGTCTCCATGAATTACTTCTCCATATACTCTTGCAAATGTTAAACTTTCGTATTTATCAATTGTCCACATTTCATCTTCTTCAGCTTGCGCATGGTAAGCAAAGACAATAAAAAATAGAGATAAGTGTAATAAAATAATAAGTAAAACTCTTTTCATGATTTAAGCTCCACTTTGTATCCATTTTTGGTAAATATTTTGATTATCTTGTCCCAGACTAAACTGTTGTGTTCACCTGGTAAAATTTCGAACTTAAATGTTTTTTTATAAACTGGGTCACAGTTGTCATAAGCAACGTAAGCACTCACGTGACAGTACTTACAGACACGGCCTATCTCCATATATTAGAACTCCTATTGTTGATTGATTTTTTGAGGGTTAAAAGTTTATAGTTGGTTATAGACTCAACCCTTTTCTGTTTATTCGAATTACGCAACAAGGGAGATAATAAAAATAGCGGAATACGATAGAAAAGGATTGAAATCCAATGCATTAATAAAACATATTTAAATTATATGTTTTCAATCAGCCAAAAAAATGTTTTCATAAAGGCATAAAAATACTTTTGTAATATAATAAGTTTTATTTATGACAACACTTATAAACAACCAAACAAAAGAAAGTACTGTAAAGTCTATAGCAGACAATATTCTGCCATCATGTGAAGAACTTTTTTTTGAAGTAGGTTATTTTTATTTTTCAGGTTTTAAACAAATTTATAAACAACTTGAAAATAAAAAAATAAATATAATGATAGGAATAGGGTACGATTCAAAAATTTCTACAATATTAAATTCAAATTTATCTATTAAAGACTCTTATTTTGATTATTTAAAAAATGATATTAATAATACTGATATTTTAGTCCAAAAGGATGACCAAGAATCTTACAATATGTTTATTAAAAAAATTAAGGATGGATCTTTAAATATTAAATGCTGGAAAGAAAAAAATGATCATTCAAAAACATTTGTATTTAAATATTCAAAAAAATTTAATCAAAATAATTTAACACCTGGAATTGTTTTAGCTGGCTCCAGTAATCTGACAAGATCAGGTTTTTTAGATAATATAGAGGGTAATTATTTGTTTAGAGAACCTTCTGATTATGAAGCGCATCTTAATCAATTTTTAGAACGATGGAATAGCCCTAACTGTATAGATGTAGCTAATATAGACAACTATGATGAATTTGAAAATAAAGTAGTAAAAAAAACTTGGATTAATAAAATACCTAAGCCCTACAATTTATTTGTGAAGGTACTAGATGAATATTTTCAAGAAAAAAAAGATAACGAAATATTGATGCCTAAAGAATTGTCTGATGGTAAATTTTTAGATATTAAATATCAAGAAGATGCCATTTTAAAAGGCTTGGATATTATCAATAAACACCAAGGTGTAATAATTGCAGATGTTGTGGGATTAGGTAAAAGTGTGATTGCCTCAGCTATTGCAAAAAATTTAAATCTAAACACAATTATTATTGCCCCACCTCATTTAGTTGATGGTTGGGAGGATTACAAGACTATAACAATGATTCAGGGAAGTGTAGTTTCAAGAGGAAAAATTGAAAACGCATTTAAACGAGAAAGAACCACTTCTGAAAATTTAATTATCATTGATGAAGCTCACTCATTTCGTAATGACTTAACTAATGATTATTCTTTACTGCATAAACTTTGTCAAAATAACAAAGTAATTCTTTTATCTGCAACACCCTTTAATAATCGACCTCAAGATATATTCAATATGATTAAACTTTTTCAAATACCTACAAAATCATCTTTACAGAATATAGAAAATTTATCAGATCAATTTAAGGAATTAGTTAAAGAGTATAATGATATAACAAAAATTGATACAACAAAAAAATTTGACCCCAAGATAAAAGAAAAAATGAATAATTTAACTGATCAAATAAAATCAATTTTATCGCCATTAGTAATCAGAAGATCCAGGTTAGACTTGGAGGGTATAGATCGGTATAAAAAGGATATAAAATTAAAAAAATTAGAATTTCCTAAAAGAAACCCACCAAAATTGATAGATTATAATTTAGGTGAGATAAGCGAGTTATATAGTGATACTTTGGAAGTAATATCACCAAAGACAGATGAGAAGCGTTATGTTGCTGCAAGATATAAGTCAGCTTCTTATATTCTGCCAAAATATCTTAGTCAGATTGCTGAAAGAGCAGGTTTAGAGGAAAAAGATAAAGAACTTTTAAAAAAATCTTTAGAAAATATTGCAGATTTTATGAAAAGACTATTAGTGAGAAGATTTGAAAGTTGCGTATATTCATTTATGGAAACCCTTGACAATATAATTAGTTCAAATGTTAAAATAAAAGATTGGTATGATACTAAAGGCAAAATACCAATATATAAAAAAGGCTCAATGCCTGAAGTTTTTGAATTTGAAGAAAATATACAAAGTAATAAAAATTTTGATGATTTAAAAAGTGTAGAGGATTTCAAAGCTAAAGGCGCTTGGTTCATTGATAAGACTGAATTAAGACCAGAATTTTATAAAGATTTAATCAATGACATAAAAGAATTAACTCAATTAAAACAAAAATGGGAAACAAGATTAAAAACAAACTTTATAGATCCAAAATTTGAAAAATTTTACGAAACACTAGAAAATGAATTAAATAAAAAAGATAAAAGAAAAGTTTTAATATTTTCAGAATTTGCAGATACAGCAAATTATGTTGCTAAAAAATTAAAAGAGAGAAATATTAAAGTTTTTAAATACACTTCTGAAGATTCAATAAAGAAGATAAATAAACAAATTATAAAAGCAAACTTTGATGCAGGTATAAATGAAAAAGATAAAGCAGATGATTACAATGTTTTAATGGCTACTGATACCATTTCTGAGGGTTATAATCTGAATAGAGCCGGTACAATAATTAATTACGATATTCCATATAATCCAACCAAGGTAATTCAGAGATTTGGTCGGATAAATCGTATAAATAAAAAAGTCTATGATGAATTATTTATTTATAATTTTTTTCCATCATCAAGAGGAGAAAAAGAGGTAAGAACAAAGAAAATAGCAAAAATAAAGATTTCAGTTTTTCAAGCATTATTTGGTGATGATACAAAAATACTCACCTCAGATGAGGAATTAAGTCGATTTTTTGAGGACGAAATAGAAAATGCCTCTGACGAAATAAGAAACCCAGAAACATATTATGAAAATCTTATTTATAATTTGAGAGATGAAAGCCCAGAATTTATTGAAGAAATAAGAAAGTTGCCACCTCAAATTAGAATTAGACGAAAAATAAAAAAAGAAAACGGTAATGGCATAATTGTTTATGCCAAAAAAGGAGATGAATCAATTTTTAGATTTTTAAATAAAAAAAAAGAATATTTGAAATTATCCAATGAGAAGTTTTTTAAAATTTTTGAGTCAAATCAAACTGAAAAACCTTTTATGGTATCTGATAATTTTGAAAAATATTACTCAGAAATATCAAAAAATTTATTTAATAAAAAATTTCTTACTGCTTTAGATAGAGGTAAGAAAAGAACATTAGATAAGTTAAATGCTATTCTTGAGAAAGCTCCAAAAAAATATAATTCTTATATTCAGGATCTTATTTATGTTTTAGAAAAATTAGATGCATTACCAGGTGGATATTTGAAGATGATAAGAGAAATAAGGTTATCAAAACTGAATAATGAGTTAGAAAAATTAAATTCAATTATTTCACCAGACTATCTAAAAAAAATATTGAATAAAGCAAATAAAATTGACGAAAGCGAAGAACATCTAATTATATCTGAAGAAATTAGTGATGCATGATTTTTCTTTACCTTACAAAAGACAAGAATTTTGTAATTTTTTAAAAAAAATATTACCTGATGATTTAATAATTGAAGAAATTGAATTTAAAGATGATACCAAGAATGAATTAACAAAAAAAATAATTAAAATAGGAGAAGTAAAAAGTTTAAATAATCTTCAAATTTTTGAACTTGAACATTCATCAATAAGCGATCCAAGAGTTTCACTGACTAAAAAAGTTTTTTCTATTTTTAAAAAATTGTCCATAGAAAAGGCAATTATAATTTTTTATACAAAAAATTCTCAAAATTATAGATTTTCACTGATTGAAAGTAATTATAAATGGCTTTCAGATACAGTTGTTACCAGAGAATTTTCAATGCCAAAAAGATTATCTTTTTTTTTGGGACCTGGATCAAAAGTTCACACACCAACTGCACAGTTTCAAACAAAGATAAAGAACTATGATGATTTAAAAAATAGATTTGATATTGAAGTAATAAGTGACGAATTTTTTCAAAAATATAAAAACTTATTTCTTAAAATTACCGAATATCTTTATAAGGATAAAAAATTCAGAATATTCTTAGAACAAAAAAAAATTGAAATTGACTTATTTGCTAAAAAATTTTTAGGACAAGTTGTCTTTTGTTATTTTCTTCAAAAAAAAGGGTGTATGGGTGCTAAAAAAAATCAAACATTATCAAATGGAGATAAATCTTTTTTAAGAAATAGTTTTGAATTATTTAATAAAAATAAAAAAAATTTCTACAATGATTTCTTTGAGCATTTACTTTATGATGGATTGAACAAGGAAAATAAAAATAATTATGTTGAAATTCTAGATTGTAAAATCCCATATCTTAATGGAGGCTTATTCGAAGAATTAGATAATTATGATTGGAAAAAAGAAAAACTAAATATACCAAATTCTATTTTTTCAAATATTTCTCGGGACGGAATTTTAGATATATTTGATTTATATAACTTTACAGTAGACGAGAATGATGGATTGGATGTAGAGATAGGTATTGATCCCGAAATGTTAGGTAAAGTCTTCGAAAAACTTTTACCTGAAAATTTTAGAAAAGGAAAAGGCTCTTATTATACACCTAGATTTGTTGTATCTTTTATGAGCAAACAAATTATTAAAAATTTTTTAATATCAAAATCACATCTCTCTCATCATGAAAATTTTATTTATGATTTAGTTAATTTTGATTTCCTAGATGAAGAGGAATTAAAAGAAAAAATTGATGAATTTAATGAAAAAGAAATTTTAAAATCTATAGATAATTTATTAGCTAATATAAAGATATGCGATCCAGCAATAGGGTCTGGTGCATTTCCTGTTTTGATTATGAATGAAATTGTTAAAATTAGATTTAGAATTGATAATTTTTTTGGTGGAAAAAAAAGTATTTATCTTTTTAAAAGAGAATTTATTGAAAACTCAATTTATGGTGTTGATATAGACAGAGGAGCTGTAGAAATTTCAAAACTTAGACTTTGGTTATCATTAATTGTTGAAGAAAAAAATGTTAATAATCCAAATCCTTTACCCAATTTAAGTTATAAAATTTTGCAGGGTAATAGTTTAGTACAAAAATATAAGAATCATGATTTTGATGTTGATGAGGATAACGAATTGTTTACTGATGTTCAAACTGAGGAAATTAAAAAAGAATTGATTCAAATTCAAAAAAAATACTTCAATTTAAGTAGCAGAAAAATAAAGAAAGATCTAAGACTCAAACTTGAAGAAAAGATTAATTCTCTTATTTTAAAAAAAACATCTACATCAAATGACAAAAGTGTGTTTTCAAATAATATTGAAAGAAACTTTTTTCTTTGGAAAATTTTTTTTCTAGATGTTTTTGAAAATAATGGTTTTGATTTAGTTATTGGAAATCCGCCATATATTTTTGCTAGGTCTAGTAAACTAAAAAAATTTGAGGATGTTGATAAAAAATATTATGTTAAAAAATATAAACTTGCTCAATATCAATTAAATACTTATGCATTATTTATAGAGTTAGGCATAAATCTTTTAAAAGAAAATGGTTTCTTATCTTTTATTATTCCAAATAACTGGATGACAATAAACACGAATGAGGATTTAAGAAAATTAATTTTAAAATATAGTAGAATTGAAATAATAAATTTTTCTAAACAAGTTTTTAAGAATGCTGCTGTAGATGCATGTGTAGTTAGTTTTTGTAAAAATAAAAAGGATATATATAGTAAGATTACTATTTACTCAGAGAAAGATGAAATTATTTTTAAAACATCAATAGCTAAAACTGAACTTTTAAATGATGAAAGTTATAACTATATTTTTAATTTTGATATTATTGCAGATAATAAACTTAAGACAATTTCTAACAAAGTAATTCAAAATTCGAAAACTTTGTATCCATATTATGCAAAAGTTCAGTCAGGTTTAAAATCATATCAAGTAGGCAAGGGAACACCTCCACAAACAAGAGAAATTTTAGAAAACAAAATTTTTCACAGTAATCAAAAAGAAAATGAATCATACCACAAGTATCTAGATGGCAAAGATATCAAGAGATATTCCCATTCATGGACAGGTAAATATTTGAGTTATGGAAAACATTTAGCTGAACCAAGAAATATTTCTATATTTAGCTCGGAGAGAGTTCTTGTGAGACAAATACCATCAAAGCCACCATATAGTATTGTTTCAACATTTTTTAAAAAAATCTTTTTAAATGATATAAATTATATGAATGTTTATGATTTTAAAATTAATCCTCTGTTGGTACTTGGGATAATAAATTCAAAACTTATTACTTTTTGGTTCATTGTAAGATTTGCAAAATTACAAAGAGGTTTATTTCCTCAATTTAAATTGAATGAACTCAAAAATTTTCCAATTCCTGATTTAAATGATCAAAAAAAACAAAAAGAGTTAATTTCATACGTTGAAAAAATTATTAAGGATCCTGATAATTTGTTAATTGATAATAAAATTGACAATTTAGTCTATGATCTTTTTCTTATTACTCCTGAAGAAAAAATTTACATAGAAAATTATTTAAATAAATTTAATAAAGGCTCGCAATAATATTGGAAGTATTAATTTTTTTGAACTAAGTTATTTACTTATAAGCTTTTACTAGATAATTAAAATTCACTTCAAATTCACTTCACTTAGTTCTACTTGCTTCCTTTCTATCGCATTAATAAATAATTTTTATTTTTGAAAAATTAAAGCAAAATTTGAATTTGATGAAAATAAATAAGATTTTAGTGGTGCCCCCGCACGGATTCGAACCGCGGACCTATTGATTACAAATCAATTGCTCTACCAGCTGAGCTACAAGGGCATGCGCAATAATTATTAACTATTTGTTAAATAATCAACTGTTTTTTTTTATATAACTTAAGTGATGAAATACAATTGCTGCACTATTTGAGATATTTAAACTTTCAATATCTTCATTAATATTAATTTTTACAAAAAAATCAGCATATTTACCTGTATGCTGTCTCATTCCAAATCCTTCTGAGCCAAAAAGAAGAATATTGTTTCCTTCCCACTTTATATCTGTAAAATCTTTTTGACCTTTTGAATCAAAACCATAAATCCAGAAGTTTTTTTCTCTTAAATTTTTTAATGTGGAATTAATGTTGGATACTTGGAATATATTCATGTGTTCCATACAACCACTTGCTGATTTATACATTAACTTACTGTCACGAGGAAAGTGCCTCTCTTTAATTATTAATCCATCAATATCAAATGATGCTGCACTTCTTATTAATGAACCAATATTTCTTGGATCACTAACTTCATCAAGACAGACAAATGTTAAATTATTTTTATCTTTTATAAATTGTTTTAGATCTGGTTGATCCAAATGTTCAATCTCTGCAACGTAACCATTATGCATTAATTGTTCTTTAGAAGTATATTTGTCTAATTCTTTTTTAGATTTAAAGTAAACTTTAACATCTTCTAAAATGTTTTTATTTGGGTTTTTTCTATGAATATTTTTTTTAGACTCTTCCGTTAAAAATACTCTTAAAACCTTTCTTTTAGGGTTTCTAAGAGCTTCAATAACTGCGTGTTGACCAACAATGAAAAATGATGATTTATTCATAAATTTGTATCTGTTTTATACGGTTTTTTTAATATTTTCCTATTAAATCACGTGTTGCATTTGCATAAATAAAATATATAAAACGCTTGTTATTTGAAGCTTTATTGAACAAGGGGACACTTCCCCAAAGGAGGGGTTCCAGAGCGGTCAAATGGGGCGGGCTGTAAACCCGTTGACTTCGGTCTTCGAAAGTTCGAATCTTTCCCCCTCCACCATTTAATAAATTTTAGATAACATGGAGTGTTACTCTTGGGGTTGTGCGGGTGTAGTTCAATGGTAGAACGCTAGCCTTCCAAGCTGGATGTAAGGGTTCGATTCCCTTTACCCGCTCCAAGAAAATAAAATTGAAAATGAAAACAAATAAACTGAGGTAAAAAAGTAATGTCAAAAGAAAAATTTGTAAGAAATAAACCCCACTGTAACATTGGGACTATTGGTCATGTCGACCATGGTAAAACAACTCTTACTGCCGCGATTACAAATGTATTAGCACAAGCTGGCGGTGGAACTGCAGTTGCTTATGATCAAATTGATAAAGCACCTGAAGAAAAAGAGAGAGGTATAACAATTTCAACAGCACACGTTGAGTATGAAACAGAAAAAAGACACTATGCTCACGTAGACTGTCCAGGTCACGCTGACTATGTTAAAAACATGATCACTGGTGCTGCACAAATGGATGGAGCAATTTTAGTTGTTAATGCAGCTGATGGTCCAATGCCACAAACAAGAGAGCATATTCTTTTAGGAAGACAAGTTGGTATTCCTGCAATTGTTGTTTACCTAAATAAAGTAGACCAAGTTGATGATAAAGAAATGATTGAACTTGTTGAAGAAGAAATTAGAGAACTTTTAACTTCATACAAATACCCAGGCGATAAAACACCAATCGTTAAAGGTTCGGCTTTAGCAGCAGTTGAAGGTAGAGATGATGAAATTGGAAAAAATTCTATTTTAGAATTAATGAAAGCTGTTGATGAACATATTCCACAGCCAGCTAGAGAGGTTGATAAACCATTCTTGATGCCAGTTGAGGACGTATTCTCAATTTCTGGAAGAGGAACAGTTGCAACAGGAAGAGTTGAGTCTGGTGTAATTAAAACTGGTGAAGAAGTTGAAATAGTTGGAATTAGAGAAACTAAAAAATCAGTTTGTACTGGAGTTGAGATGTTTAGAAAACTTTTAGATTCTGGTGAAGCTGGTGATAACGTTGGAATTTTATTGAGAGGTATTGAAAGAACTGATATCGAAAGAGGTCAAGTTCTCTGTAAACCTGGTTCAATCACTCCACATACTAAATTTGAGGCTCAAGCGTATGTACTTAAAAAAGATGAAGGCGGAAGACATACTCCATTCTTTACTAAGTACAGACCACAGTTTTATTTTAGAACAACAGACGTTACAGGTGAAGTAGAATTACCAGCTGGTACTGAAATGGTTATGCCAGGTGATGATGCTAAATTTACTGTTAAACTTATTACACCAATTGCTATGGCAGAGAAATTAAACTTTGCTATTAGAGAAGGTGGAAGAACTGTTGGAGCAGGAGTAGTAACTAAAATTATAGAGTAACTCTATAAATAGGAGTGTAGCTCAATTGGTAGAGCGCCGGTCTCCAAAACCGGAGGCTGAGGGTTCGAGTCCCTCCGCTCCTGCCAATTTGAGCTTAAAAATTATGAGAAACCCAATTAAATTTATTCAGGAAGTAAAACAAGAGGCTTTTAAAGTTACTTGGCCTACTTGGAAAGAAACTTTGCAAGGTGCTTTAATGGTTTTTGTTATGGCAGTTGTTATGTCTTTATTTTTTCTTCTTTTAGATCAGGTTTTGAAATTTTTCTTAGAACTTTTACTTAAAGTGAGTATTTAATGAAAAATTGGTATATTGTTCAGTCTCATTCTAGTTTTGAGAATAAAGTAGCTTCTTTAATTAAAGAGGAAGCTGATAAAGCTAAAATTGCTGATAAGTTTGAAGAGATTATTGTACCTACTCATGATGTTACTGAGGTTAAGAGAGGTAAAAGAATTCAAAAGAAGAAGAAATACTTCCCTGGATATGTATTAATAAAGAGTGAGATGGATAATAATATTTATCATATGATCAAAAATATAAAGAGAGTCAGTGGTTTCTTGGGCACAAAAGGTATTCCTGTTCCAGTTTCGGATAAAGAAGTAGAGAAGATTTTAGGTCAGATTAAAGATGGTGTTGCTCAACCAAAATCTGGCGTAGATTATAGTGTAGGTGAAAAAGTTCAGGTTGTAGATGGTCCATTTGCATCATTTACCGGAATGATTGAAGAAATTGATGAAGAAAAAGCTAGACTTAAGGTGTCAGTTTCTATATTTGGTCGTCCTACACCAGTAGATTTAGAATATAATCAGGTTGAAAAGGTAAGTTAATGGCAAAAGAAATTAGTGGGTTTATAAAATTACAAATTAAGGGTGGTCAAGCTAATCCAGCCCCACCTGTTGGTCCTGCATTAGGTCAACGAGGTGTAAATATTATGGAGTTTTGTAAAGCGTTTAATGACAAAACAAAATCAATGGCAGGCAAACCTGTGCCAGTTGAAATTACAGTCTATAAAGACAAAAAATTTGATTTTAAAATTAAATCACCTCCAGCATCATTTTATATTAAAGAAGCAGTAAAACTAAAAGGTGGATCTAAAGAACCTGGAAGAAATATTGTTGCTTCAATTTCTAAAAAACAATTAGAGAGTATAGCAAAAGAAAAAATGAATGATTTAAATGCACATGATATTGAAGAAGCTATAAAAATTATTGCAGGATCCGCCAGATCAATGGGTATTGAGGTAAAAGAATAATGGCATCAAAAAGATACAAAAAATTACCTGAAAAGACAAAAGACTTAAATGCGGAATCTATAGAAAAGTTATTACCTGAACTTAAAAAAAACTGCACAACTAAATTCGATGAGTCTTTAGACTTAAGTTTTCAAATTAATAACAAACAAAAGAAAAGTGAAGTTAATATTAGAACGGTAGTTAATTTACCTGGAGGCACAGGTAAGAAAGTTAAAGTTGCTGTAGTTTGTGAAGATAATAAAGCACAAGATGCAAAAGATGCTGGTGCAGATATTGTGGGAGGTGATGAATTTGTTGAAAAAATTAAAGCTGGAGAATTAAATTTTGAAAAATTGATTTGTACACCTGGAATGATGATTAAACTTTCTAAATTAGGAAAAGTTTTAGGACCTAAAGGTTTAATGCCAAACCCTAAACTTGGTTCAGTTTCTGAAAATATTAAAGAAGCTGTAACTAATGCTAAATCTGGTCAAGTAGAAATTAGAAATGACAAAGACGGAAATATTGGAGTTAGTATTGGTAAAAAATCTTTTAGTGATGATCAATTAATGAAAAACTATAATGCAATTTTAGATGCTTTAGAAAAAGAAAAATCAAACAATACCTTGAAAGGTGATTTAATTAGAACTGTATTTGCTACATCAACAATGGGTGTTTCATATAAAGTTAAATTAGGGAAATCGATATAGTTATGATGAATAAAGAACAAAAGAAAAATTATATTGAAGAGATGACCAGTAAGTTTGAGAACAGCAAAGCTGTTATGGTTACCCATTACCAAGGTTTAACTATGACTCAATTAGATGAATTGAGAGCGAAAATGAGAGAACATGGGATAATTTTCAAAATAACAAAAAATAGAATTACAAAATTAGCTTTAGAAAAAACAAAGTGTAAAGATCTATCAAATTTATTTACTGGTCCTACGGCAGTTGCATTTGGAGAAGATGCTATAATGTCAGCAAGGATTCTCTCAAAATTTGCAAAAGATAATGAAAACCTAAAATTGATCGGTGGAATCATGGATAACGAGGTCTTAGATCAGGCTGGTGTCCAAAATGTAGCAAGTTTACCTACATTAGATGAAGCAAGAGCTAATATTGTGGGTATTTTGAATGCTTCTGCATCTAAATTAATCAGTATTTTGCTTGCACATTCAGAAAAAATGAGTAGTTTGTCGGCAGAAAATTCTGAAACACAACCCAAAGAGTAAAACATATGCCTGACCTTAACAAAATTATCGAAGACTTATCAAGTTTGACAGTTGCAGAAGCAGCTGAACTATCAAAACAATTAGAAGAAAAATGGGGTGTAACTCCTATGGCAGCAGCAGCTCCAGCAGCAGCAGGTGGTGCAGCTCCAGCAGAAGACAAAGATGATTTTACAATCATGTTAGTTTCTGCAGGTGATAAAAAAATTAATGTTATAAAAGAAGTAAGAGCAGCTACTTCATTAGGTTTAAAAGAAGCTAAAGATCTTGTAGAGGGAGCACCAAAAGAAGTTAAATCTGGTGTAAATAAAAAAGACGCTGAAGAGATCAAAGCTAAGTTAGAAGCTGCTGGCGCTAAAGTAGAACTTAAATAAATTAAATAGAAAGAATTCGAATACTGATTATTTTTAATCAGTATTTATAAACATAAATGCAATTATCTTTTACTGAAAAGAAAAACATTAGGAAAAGTTTTGGTAAACTAAAAGAGAGTTTATCTATACCTAACTTAATTGAAGTACAAAAAAATTCCTACAAAGAATTAACAGAATTTAATGTTGAGGCAGCAGAACTTACCAAAGGTTTTGATAGAGTTTTTAAAAGTATATTTCCTATTGAAGATTTAAATGACAAAGCAACTTTAGAATATGTTTCATATAGATTAGAGAAACCAAAATTTGATGTTGAAGAATGTATAGCAAGAGGTCTTACATATTCATCAGCTCTTAAGTGTACTTTAAGATTAGTAGTTTACGAAATAGATCAAGAAAATAATACTAAAGATATTTTATCAGCTAAAGAGCAAGAAGTATATATGGGTGAAGTTCCTATGATGACCAATAGTGGAACTTTTATAACTAACGGTGTTCAAAGAGTTGTAGTAAACCAAATGCACAGAAGTCCAGGTGTATTTTTTGATCATGATAAAGGAAAAACTCATGCAAGCGGTAAACTTTTATTTAATTGTAGAGTAATACCCAATAGAGGTTCATGGTTAGATTTAGAATATGATGTTAAGGATTTTTTATATTTTAAAATTGACAGAAAAAAGAAAATTTTTTCATCTACTTTATTATTAGCTTTAGGTTACACAAAATCAGAAATAGTTGATGAGTTCTATGAAAGTGAACAATATACTTTTGATACAAAAACAGAAAAGTGGAAAACTAAATTTAACCCAGAAAACTACAAGGCTAAAAATTTTTCAGAAGAAGTAATTGATGCAAAAACTAGTGAAGTAGTAATCAAATTAGGTGATAAGATCAATTTTTTAAATGCAAAAAAATTAGCTAACGATGGTCTTAAAGACATACTAGTTTCTAGAGAGTCTTTGTTTGGTAAATTTTTACACAGAGACGTAAAAGTCAATGAAGAAGAGGATGGTGTATTTAAAATTGGGACTGAATTAAATGATACAATTATTCAACAAATTTTAGATGCAAATATACATACACTTCAAATTTCTGTTACAAACTCTATAAACAAAGGACCTTATCTACTTACAACTATTTTAGCTGATAAAAATAATACTAAAGACGAAGCTATAACGGAAATCTATAAAATGTTAAGACCTGGAGAACCGCCAACTATAGAGATAGCAACTCAAATATTTAATAACCTTTTCTTTAGCTCAGACAGATATGATTTGTCTGATGTTGGAAGAGTTAAAATGAACTCAAGATTAAACCAAGAGTGTTCGGATAAAATTACCATATTAAGAAATGATGACATCATTGCAATTATTCATAAAATGTTGGATTTACGTGATGGTAAAGATGATGTCGATGACATTGATCACCTAGGAAATAGAAGAGTTCGTTCTGTTGGAGAGCTAGTTGAGAACCAAGCTAGAATTGGTGTTTACAGAATGGAAAGAGCTATCAAAGAAAAAATGACAACTTTGGATGTTGAGTCAGCAATGCCACAAGATCTAATTAACGCAAAACCATTAACAGTTTCATTGAAAGATTTTTTTGCAAGTTCACAACTATCTCAGTTTATGGATCAAACGAATCCTTTATCTGAAATTACTCATAAAAGAAGAGTTTCAGCGTTAGGTCCGGGTGGTTTAACTAGAGAAAGAGCAGGTTTTGAAGTTAGGGACGTCCATCCAACCCACTATGGAAGAATTTGTCCAATTGAGACACCAGAGGGTCCAAATATTGGTTTGATTAATAGTTTATCTACTTATGCAAAAATTAATAAGTATGGTTTTATTGAAAGTCCTTACAAAAAAGTAAAAGACGGTGTTGTTCAAGATAAAGTCGAATACTTGTCAGCAATGGAAGAAACAAAATTCACTATTGCTCAAGCAAATACAAAACTTGATAAAAATGGAAAAATTACTGAAGAATTAGTTTCATGTAGACAAAACCTTAACTTTCTTTTAGCAAAACCTGACTCTATTGATTACATTGACGTATCACCAAAACAATTAGTTTCAGTTGCAGCATCTTTAATTCCATTCTTAGAAAATGATGATGCAAACAGAGCTTTAATGGGATCAAACATGATGAGACAAGCAGTTCCATTATTAAAACCTGAGTCTCCACTTGTCGGTACAGGAATTGAAAGTGATGTTGCTTTAGATTCTGGGGTGACTATTGTTGCTAAGCGTGATGGAGTTGTTGATAAAATAGACGGTAAAAGAATTGTTATAAAAGTAACTGAGGAAACAGATTTTAGTAAGTCTGGTGTAGATATCTATAACCTTCAAAAATTTAAAAGATCAAACCAAAATACTTGTATCAATCAAAGACCACTAGTGAGAGTTGGTGACAAAGTTAAATCTGGAGATATTATTGCAGACGGTCCTTCAACAAAATTAGGTGAACTTGCTTTAGGTAAGAACGTTACTGTAGCATTCATGCCGTGGCAAGGTTACAACTTTGAAGACTCAATCTTAATTTCAGAAAGATGTGTTACAGATGACGTATTCACATCTGTTCACATTGTTGAATACGAAATAATGGCAAGAGATACAAAGCTTGGTGAAGAAGAAATAACTAGAGACATACCAAATGTAAATGAAGAAGCTTTAAAAAACCTTGATGAATCGGGAATAGTTTATATTGGTGCAGAGGTTAATGCTGGTGATATTTTGGTTGGTAAAGTTACTCCAAAAGGTGACTCAGCATCTGGTCCTGAAGAAAAATTATTAAGATCAATATTTGGAGAAAAAGCTATCGATGTTACAGATACATCTTTAAGAATGTCTAGAGGATCAAGTGGAACAGTAGTCGATGTAAGAGTATTCAATAGACATGGAATTGAGAAAGATGAAAGATCAATAACAATTGAAAGAGCTGAAATTGAACAAGTACAACAAGATAAAATTGTTGAGGAAGAAATATTAGAAAGAAGTATTAAACAAAGGGCTTCACAATTCCTGTCAGGATCATCTTTAAATAAAAAAGTAAAAGATTTATCCGAAGGAACTAAGTTAGATTTTGATACAATTAACAAACTATCAATTAACGATGTCTTCAAAATCACTGTAGGAAATGTAAATGACGAAGCAACGTTAACTCAATTAAAAGATCAATATAATAAAGCAAAACAAGACATAACAGAGAGATTTGAAGATAAAGTTTTAAAAATTAGAAGTGGTGATGATTTATTACCAAGTGTAATGAAAATGGTAAAAGTATTCGTTGCTATAAAAAGAAGATTAAGACCTGGTGATAAAATGTCTGGAAGACATGGAAACAAAGGAGTTGTAAGTAAAATTGTACCTGTTGAAGACATGCCATATAGAGAAGATGGTAGACCAGTTGATATTGTATTAAATCCTCTTGGTGTCCCAAGTAGGATGAACGTTGGACAAATTTTAGAGACACATTTGGGTTGGGCATGTAAAGAATTTGGTGAACAAGTTAAAAATTTAGTAAACGAAAATAACAAAAAAATTGAAAGAACAGAAAAAATCGAAAAATTCTTAAAATCTGTTTATGGAAATGAAATTTTTAATGAAAAAGTTGATAAGTTAAGTAAGAGCGAATTTAAAGATCTTTGTGAAAATTTACAAAACGGTATTGCAATCTCAACACCTGTTTTTGATGGTGCTAAAGAAAAAAATGTTACGGAAATGCTTGAGCTAGCAAATTTACCAGGATCTGGACAAACTTATTTATGGGATGGAAGAACAGGAGAGAAGTTTGATAGACCGGTTACTGTTGGAATAATCTACATGCTAAAACTTCATCACTTAGTTGAAGATAAAATTCATGCAAGATCAACTGGACCTTACAGTTTGGTTACGCAACAACCACTTGGTGGTAAAGCACAATTAGGTGGACAAAGATTTGGTGAAATGGAAGTATGGGCACTCGAGGCATATGGTGCATCATACACATTACAGGAAATTTTAACTGTTAAATCTGATGACGTTGCAGGAAGAGTTAAAGTTTATGAAACTATAGTTAAAGGTGAAGAGAACTTTGAATCTGGAATACCGGAGTCATTTAACGTATTAGTTAAAGAAATTAAATCATTAGCATTAAATGTGGAGCTTAATTAATGAAAAAAGAATTGACAGATCTATTTAAGGGCAGCGAAATTTCTGAAGCTCAAAATTTTAATAGCATTAAAATTTCACTTGCTAGCCCAGAGAAAATTAAATCTTGGACATTCGGCGAAATTAAAAAGCCTGAAACAATTAATTATAGAACGTTTAGACCTGAAAAAGATGGTTTGTTCTGTGCAAGGATTTTTGGACCAATAAAAGATTATGAGTGTTTATGCGGTAAGTATAAACGAATGAAATTTAGAGGAATAATATGTGAGAAATGTGGTGTTGAGGTTACAAAATCAAATGTAAGAAGAGAAAGAATGGGCCACATTAATCTTGCTACACCTGTAGCACATATTTGGTTCTTGAAGTCTCTTCCAAGCAGAATTGCTTTAGCAGTGGACATGAAATTAAAAGAGATAGAGAGAGTTCTTTATTTTGAAAACTTTATAGTAATAGAACCTGGTTTAACTGGTTTACAAAAAAATCAACTCTTAAATGAGGAAGAATTAGCTAAATACCAGGATGAGTTTGGTGAAGAAAGTTTTACAGCGGGAATAGGAGCAGAAGCTGTTCTTGAGATGCTGAAAAATTTAGATTTAGAATTAGAGAGAAAAAATCTTGTTAGCTTTATTAAAGAAACCAAATCAAAAGTTAATGAAGAAAGAGCAATTAAAAGATTAAAATTAATCGAGTCATTTATTGAAACAGGTCAAAAACCTGAATGGATGATTATGACTGTAGTGCCAGTTATACCACCAGAACTAAGACCATTAGTTCCTCTAGACGGTGGAAGATTTGCCACTTCGGATCTTAACGATTTATACAGAAGAGTAATTAATAGAAATAACAGATTAAAAAGATTAATGGATCTTAAAGCTCCAGATATCATCGTAAGAAATGAAAAAAGGATGCTTCAAGAGTCTGTAGATGCTTTATTTGATAACGGTAGAAGAGGCAGAGTAATAACAGGAACAGGTAAGCGTCCACTTAAATCTCTTGCTGAAATGTTAAAAGGTAAACAAGGAAGATTCAGACAAAATTTATTAGGTAAACGAGTTGATTATTCTGGAAGATCAGTAATAGTTGTCGGTCCTGATTTGAAACTACATGAGTGTGGTTTACCGAAAAAAATGGCTCTTGAGTTATTTAAACCATTTTTATATGCAAGATTAAATAAATTAGGATTAGCATCAACTATTAAACAAGCCAAAAAATTAGTTGAAAAAGAAACGAATGCAGTTTGGGATGCTTTAGAATTAATTGTTAGAGAGCATCCTGTTCTATTAAATAGAGCTCCAACACTTCATAGGCTTGGGGTTCAAGCATTTGAGCCAAAATTAATTGAAGGAGATGCAATTGAATTGCACCCTTTAACGTGTGCAGCATTTAACGCTGACTTCGATGGTGACCAAATGGCAGTGCATGTGCCGTTAAGTTTAGAAGCACAATTAGAGGCAAGAATTTTAATGTTATCTACAAATAATATTCTTTCTCCATCAAACGGTAAACCAATTATTGTTCCAAGTCAGGATATGATTTTAGGAATTTACTATCTATCACAAGAACCTATATCTGATAAACCAGCTGGATACTTTACAAATTCAGATCAAATTGAATTTGCATTATCATCTGGTCAAATAAATGTACATAGCACTATCATTTCAAGATACGAGACTGTAGATGAACAAGGGAACAAGAAAATAGAAAAATATACTTCTACAGCTGGAAGATTTTTATTAGCAAATTTATTACCTAAAAATAGCAACATCAAATTCTCTTTAGTAGATAGATTGTTACCTAAAAAAGTAGTTTCAGAAATAATTGACGTTGTATTTAGATTTTGTGGTCAAAAAACAACTGTAATTTTCTGTGATAAACTTAAAGATTTAGGATTTAAACACGCATTTAAAGCTGGAATTTCGTTTGGAAAAGATGATCTTGTAATCCCCGAAAATAAAACTCAATTAATTGATGATACTAAAAAATTAATTGCAGATTATGAAACTCAATATGCTGAAGGTTTAATTACTAGAGGTGAAAAATACAACAAAGTTGTTGATGCTTGGTCTAAGTGTACAGATAAAGTTGCCGGAGAAATGATGAAAGGAATTTCTGCTACAGAAAAAACCGATGAAGGATTGAAAATAAATTCTGTATTTATGATGGCTGACAGTGGAGCTAGAGGATCTGCTGCTCAAATGAAACAATTAGCTGGTATGAGAGGTTTGATTGCTAAACCATCAGGGGAAATTATCGAAAGTCCAATTATTTCAAACTTTAAAGAAGGATTAACTGCTTTAGAGTACTTTAATTCAACTCACGGAGCTAGAAAAGGGTTAGCAGATACAGCACTTAAAACAGCTAGTTCTGGATATTTAACAAGAAGATTATGTGATGTTGCACAAGACTTAACAATAACCAAAGTTAATTGCGATGATCCTGGATTTATTGAACTTTCTGAAATTTTAGAGGGTGGTAATGTGGTTGTTAGTTTATCTGAAAGAGCATTAGGAAGAGTAACAGCTGCTGATGTTAAAAACCCTTTATCAGGTGAAGTAATTATTAAAAAATCTGAAATGATTGATGAGGCAGGCTGTGATAAAATTGATGCTGCAGGAGTTAAATCAATCAAAGTTTATTCAGTAATGACATGTAGTTCAAAAGAGGGTGTTTGTGCTACTTGTTATGGACGAGATTTATCAAGAGGTAAGATGGTTCATGTTGGTGAAGCTATTGGAATGATATCTGCTCAATCAATTGGAGAACCAGGGACACAGTTAACAATGAGAACGTTCCACGTTGGAGGGACTGCTTCAGTTAAACAAGATTCTCAAATAGTTACTAAAAGTGAAGGAACTTTAAAAATAATCAACTCAAATATTTTAGAGGACTCTAAAAAGAACTTGATTGTTATGGGAAGAAACACTCAACTTTCTATAGAGGATGACAAAGGAGTTCAGATAGCAGTTTATAAAGTCGCTTATGGATCAAAACTGTTTTTCAACAATGGTGACAAAGTAAAAGCAAATACTAAAATATGTGAATGGGATCCATATACTACTCCAGTTATTGCAGAAAAAAGTGGTACAGCAAGTTATGTAGATTTAATTGATGGTGTATCAATTCAAGAAACTACTGATGATGCAACAGGAATTTCTTCTAAATCAGTAATTGATTGGAGAGGTCAATCAAAGAGCACTGACTTAAAACCTAGAATCACTCTTAGAGATGAAAAAGGAAATGTGATTAAAAAAGCTGACGACAATGAAGCTAGATATTATTTAGTACCAGATTCAATTTTATCAATTAAAGATGGTCAAAAAGTTTATGCTGGTGACGTAATTGCAAGATTACCTAAAGAAACTACGAAAACAAAAGATATAACTGGAGGTCTTCCAAGAGTTGCTGAGTTATTCGAAGCTAGAAAAGCAAAGGATAGTGCAATCATTGCAGAAAATGATGGTAGTGTTGTTTTTGGTAAAGAGGTGAGAGGTAAACAAAGAGTATCTATTGTTCCTGAAGATGGATCGGAACCTTCAAATTATCTAATTCCAAAAGGCAAACATATCAATTTCAACCCTGGTGAAAAAATTCAAAAAGGAGAGTATCTTTTAGATGGACAACCATTACCACATGATATTTTAAGAATTTTAGGAATAAAAGAATTAACAGAATATTTTGTTAACCAAGTTCAAGAAGTCTATAGATTACAAGGTGTAATAATAAACGATAAGCATATTGAAACTATTTTAAGACAAATGCTTAAAAAGGTTGAAGTTAAAGTATCAGGAGACTCAAGTTATTTACCTGGTGAAGTGGTTGATAGAATTAAGTTTGATAATACTAATGAAAAATTGGTTGCAGAGGGTAAAACACCAGCTGTTGGTGAAAGAGTTCTGATGGGAATTACTAAGGCTTCACTTCAAACTGAATCGTTTATTTCAGCAGCTTCGTTCCAAGAAACAACAAGAGTATTAACCGATGCTGCAATTAAAGGAAAAGTTGATCCATTAAATGGTCTAAAAGAGAACGTAATTGTTGGAAGATTAGTTCCAGCAGGTACTGGTAATATTAAAAATAGATGGAACAATAAAGCTCTAGAAGATGATAATAATTTCTTAGCAGAGCAGGATAAAATAGAAGCTTCAGAACCTGAAGAAACACAGGCAAATCAGTAAAAAAATCGCCTAAAAATTGCAGTTTTAGTTTGACAAAGGGTTATTAATAAGTAATTTGGCGATGTTTTTGGTTGGAATGTAGTACTTCTAGCAGTACTAAACGCTGCCACAAAATAACCTGTCAGTTATTTTCATCTAAAAATAAATTAATTAATTTTAAATATTTATGCCAACTATTAATCAGTTGTTAAGAAAAAAAAGAGTTAAACCAGCTGCAAGGAACAAAGTTCCAGCACTACAAAAACAACCTTTAAAGAGAGGTGTTTGCGTAAAAGTTTATACAACGACTCCTAAAAAACCAAACTCTGCATTAAGAAAAGTTGCTAGAGTAAGATTGTCAAATGGATTTGAAGTTACAGCTTATATTCCTGGTGAAGGTCACAATCTTCAAGAACACTCGGTAGTACTGATTAGAGGTGGTAGGGTAAAAGATTTACCAGGTGTTCGTTATCATATTCTAAGAGGTAATCTAGATACACAAGGTGTTGCAAATAGAAAAAAAAGAAGATCTTTATACGGAACAAAAAAAGGTAAATAATGTCTAGAAAAAAAACTCAACCAAAAAAAAATGTAGTTCCAGATCCAAAATTCAAATCAACTATTATTCCTAAATTAATCAACAATATAATGTATGATGGAAAAAGAGGTATTGCTGCTAAAATAGTTTATGACGCTATCGATAAAATTAAAACAAAAACTAAAGATGAACCGATTAATATTTTCAATGAAGCAATTAACAATATCAAACCAACTGTAGAAGTTAGATCTAGAAGAGTTGGTGGTGCAACTTATCAAGTTCCTGTTGAGGTAAAAAGTAAAAGAGCACAAGCTTTAGCTATTAGATGGTTAGTTGAGTCAGCAAGAAAAAGAAAAGATAAACACATGGCAGATAAAATTTTTAATGAGCTTTACGATGCTTATGAAAAAAAGGGTGCTGCTGTTAAAAAAAGAGAGGATGTACATAAAATGGCAGAGTCTAATAAGGCATTTGCTCATTTTAGGTGGTAATAAGATATGGCTAGAACTCATTCATTAGATAAATATAGAAACATTGGGATCATGGCCCATATAGATGCTGGTAAAACAACTACCACCGAAAGAGTTCTTTACTATACAGGTAAGAGCCATAAAATTGGTGAGGTACATGATGGTGCTGCAACAATGGATTGGATGGAGCAAGAACAAGAAAGAGGAATTACAATTACATCTGCAGCTACTACTTGTTTTTGGAATGATCATAGAATTAATATTATAGACACACCTGGTCACGTTGATTTTACTATTGAAGTAGAAAGATCTTTAAAAGTTTTAGACGGTGCTGTTGCTGTTTTTGATGGTGTTGCAGGTGTGGAGCCTCAATCTGAAACAGTATGGAGACAAGCAGATAAATACAAAGTTCCAAGAATTTGCTTTGTTAATAAATTAGATAGAACAGGTGCTGATTTTTTTAGATGTGTAGATATGATCAGAGATAGATTAGGCGCCAAACCTTTAGTTGTGCAAGTTCCTATTGGTGTTGAAGCTTCTTTATCTGGAGTAGTTGATCTTGTTAAAATGAAAGCTCAAGTTTGGAAAAATGAAGCACTTGGAGCTGAGTGGGAATACAAAGAAATTCCAGAAGACTTAAAAGAAATTTCAGAAAAATATAGAACAGAATTGGTAGAAACAGCTGTTGAACAGGACGAAAAGCTAATGGAAGCCTATTTAAATGGCGATGAAATTAAAGAAGAAGATTTAGTCAAATGCATAAGAAAAGGAACTTTAAATTTTAGTTTTGTTCCAGTTTTGACAGGTTCAGCATTCAAAAACAAAGGTGTTCAGCCTTTACTAGATGCAGTTGTGAACTACTTACCAAGTCCCGTAGATATTGGATCTATCAAAGGAACTAAATTAGGTAGTGAAGATGAAATGGAAATGAAATTTGAAGATAGTGTTCCATTTTCTGCTTTAGCTTTTAAAGTGGCTAACGATCCATTTGTTGGCTCACTAACTTTTATTAGAATCTATTCTGGTACAATCAAAACTGGTACAGCAGTCTTCAATTCTTCTAAAGAAAAAGAAGAAAGAGTTGGAAGAATGCTTTTAATGCATGCAAACTCTCGAGAAGATATTAAAGAGGCTAATGCAGGTGATATAGTTGCTTTAGCAGGATTAAAAAATACTATTACAGGACATACTTTATGTGACAAAGAAAATTCTGTTCTTCTTGAACCAATGGAGTTCCCTGATCCAGTAATTGAAATTGCAGTAGAACCAAAAACAAAAGCGGACCAAGAAAAAATGGGTGAAGCATTAGGCAGATTAGCTAAGGAAGATCCTTCTTTTAGAGTTACTTCAGACGAAGAGTCAGGACAAACAATTATTAAGGGAATGGGTGAACTACACTTGGATATTATTGTTGATAGAATGAAAAGAGAATTTAAAGTAGAAGCCAATGTTGGAGCTCCACAAGTTGCTTATAGAGAAACTATAGAAACTGCTTCAGAGGTTGAATACACTCACAAAAAACAAAGTGGTGGTGCTGGTCAATTTGCAAAAGTTAAACTTTTAGTAGAGCCTCAAGAACCTGGTAAAGGTAGAGATGTTGAGAGCAAAATTAAAGGTGGTGCAATTCCAAAAGAATTTATCCCTGGTGTTGAAAAAGGAATAGAAACAGTTTCAGATTCTGGAATTTTAGCTGGATTTCCAATGATTGATTACAAAGTAACCATCTTAGATGGATTGCATCACGATGTTGACTCAAGTGTATTAGCATTTGAATTAGCAAGCAGAGCTTGCTTTAAAGAAGCATGTACAAAAGGTGGGCTAAAATTATTAGAGCCAGTAATGAGAGTTGAAGTAGTAACTCCTGAAGACTACATGGGTGATGTTATAGGTGATTTAAATAGTAGAAGGGGGCAAATCAGCACTCAAGAGCAAAGAGGTAACGCAACCGTAATAACAGCGATGGTCCCTTTGGCTAACATGTTTGGTTATATAAATAATTTAAGATCAATGTCTCAAGGTAGAGCACAATATTCAATGTTTTTTGATCATTACTCAAAAGTTCCACAAAATGTTCAAGACGAAGTAACTAAGAAAATTGCAGGTTAATAATGGAAAAGCAGAATATTAGAATTAAATTAAGAGCATATGACAACAAAGTTTTAGATGCTTCAACTGAAGAAATTGTGAATACAGTAAAAAGAACTGGAGCAACAATTAAGGGACCAATTCCATTACCTACTAGAATTGAAAGATATACAGTTTTAAGATCACCTCACATTGACAAGAAAAGTAGAGAACAATTTGAGTCAAGAACACATAAAAGACTAATTGATATTATTGAACCAACACCACAAACTGTTGAAGCGTTAATGAAACTTGATTTAGCATCAGGGGTTGATGTGGAGATAAAAATTTAATTATGAGTGAAATAGCTTTATTAGGAAAGAAAATTGGTATGACTAGAGAGTTCTATAAATCTGGTCAATTAGTTCCTGTGACTGTGCTAAAGGTTGAAAAAGCTAGAGTTATTCAGGTCATTGAAGAGGAAAAAAGAGGATACAAAGCTGTTCAGCTTGGATATGGAAAAATTAAAAATTCAAAACTAACAAAATCAATGAAAGGTGTTTTTGCTAAAAAAAATACTGAAGCTAAGAAAAAATTAAAAGAATTTAGAGTAAATGACACTTCTTTTTACAAAGAAGGAAACGAGTTTGGTTTAGAAATATTTAAAGATATTAAATTTGTAGACACAAGATCAAAGACAATTGGTAAAGGTTTTGCAGGTGCTATGAAAAGACATAATTTTGGAGGTTTAAGAGCCAGTCACGGTGTTTCAATATCACACAGAGCTCATGGTTCAACTGGACACAGTCAAGATCCAGGAAAAGTTTTTAAAGGAAAAAAAATGGCAGGTCACATGGGTGATAAGTTAAGAACAATGCATAACATAGAAATTATAAAAGCTGATTTGGAAAATGAACTGCTTTATTTAAAAGGATCTATTCCAGGTTCAAAAAATTCAGAGGTAATGGTTAAAAAATCTGTAAAAAATATAAATAAAATGACGATTAGCGAAAAACAAGCAGCTGCTGAAGAAGCTAAAAAAACACCAGATAAGAAGAAAAAATAATGAAATTATATAAAATTAGCATAGACGGAAAAAAAGATAGCATTGAAGTTTTGGATAAAATTTTTTCTGCAAAAATTAACCATAAGTTGGTAAGTGCAGTTCTTTACAAAACAAATGCTAATTACAAAGGAAGACATGCGAAAACCAAACAACAAAACGAGGTAAAAGGACCAACATCAAAAATATATGCTCAAAAAGGAACTGGTGGTGCAAGACATGCTAGTAGAAAAGCTCCTATATTTGTTGGTGGTGGTATTGCTCATGGACCAAAAGGTGAATTAGCTTATAAAAAAAGAAAACTAAACAAAACAGAGAAAAAACAAAGCGTAGCTTCATTAATTACTGAAAAAAATAATAATAAAAATTTATTAATCTTAAATGATTTTAGTTCTGAAATTAAAAAAACAAAAGAGATGAACTCAATTATTAATAAACTTGAAATTAAAAATTCACTAATAATTTTAGATAAAAATTCAAAAGAAAAAATTGAAAAATCAGTGAGAAATATTCCAAATGTTAAAGTTACTGATGTAAATCATTTTAGTGCTTACGATATAATTAAATTTAAAAAAGTTGTTTTCACAGAAAGTTCGGTGAAAGAATTAGAAAAGAGATATTCATAAAATGGAAAAAATACACTTATACGACAAAATTTTATCACCTGTTGTTACTGAGAAATCAACTAACTTGTCTGAACTTAATAAAATTGTTTTTAAAGTTCCAGATGGTGCAAATAAGAAAAATTTAAAAAAGAATATTGAAAAAATATTTAAAGTTAATGTGACTAAAATAAATATTATAAATAAACAAAACAGAACAAAAATTACCAGAGGCAAAAAAGTAAAAGTATCTGGATATAAAAAAGCAATAATTACTTTAAAAAAAGGTCAAAGTATTGATCTAACAACAGGAATTTAATAAATGGCACTAAAAACTTTTAAACCATACACAAAATCTACAAGAGGCACTATTTTAGTTGATAGAACTGGTTTATGGAAAGGTAAACCATTTAAGACCCTAGTTTCACCTAAAAATGCGATGAAGGGTAGAAATAATAATGGTCATATTACCTCTATTAATAGAGCTGGTGGACATAAAAAAATGTACAGACATGTGGACTTTTATCGAAAAAAATTCGACATAGAAGCCACAGTTGAAAGAATAGAGTACGATCCAAATAGATCATGTTACATTATGCTAGTAAAATTTGAGGATGGTACTCACTCATATTTTTTAGCACCACAAAAAATTAAAGTTGGAGACAAAGTTGAAAGCGGTTCTAAAAAAGAAATTAAAGTAGGTAATTGTATGCCATTACAAGATATACCAGTAGGTATCAATATACATAATGTTGAAATACAACCAGGTGGTGGTGGAAAAATCGCTAGAGCAGCTGGTTCATCAGTTACTATTAGTGGTCTAGATGGAAACTATAGTTTAATAAAATTAGCATCAGGTGAAGTGAGAAAAATAGATTCAAGATCTTTAGCTACAATTGGAATTTTAAGTAATCCAGATCAAAAAAATATTAAAATTGGAAAAGCAGGTAGATCAAGATGGTTGGGTAGAAGACCTCATACTAGAGGTGTTGTTAAAAACCCAGTTGATCACCCACATGGAGGTGGTGAAGGAAAATCTGCTGGAGGAAGACATCCAGTTTCACCTACAGGACAATCTGCTAAAGGTTTAAAAACTCGAGATAATAAGAGAACAGATAAATTTATAGTTAAGAGAAGAAATAAGAGGAAGGATACTAAGTAATGGCTAGAGCAGTGTGGAAAGGACCGTTTGTAGAGGAAAGCTTGATGAAGAAAGTAGACAAGTATAAAGACGATCCAAAAAAAATTCCTATTAAAACTTGGTCAAGAAAATCTACAATTTTACCTGATTTTGTAGGGGTAAGTTTCCAAATTTATAATGGAAAAAAATTTATACCAATAACAGTTTCTGAAGATATGGTTGGACATAAATTGGGTGAATTTGCACCAACAAGAACATTTTTTGGTCATACACCAGCTGATAAGAAAGCTAAACCAGCAACAGCAGAGAAGAAATAATTATGGGTAAAAAAAAGAAAATTGATAAAAATAACGTTAAAACAGTTAAGTCTGTTAACAACGGTATTAGATCAAGTGTCAGAAAGCTAAATCCAATACTAAAAAGTATTGTTGGCAAAAAAGTTGATGTTGCAATTAGAGATTTACAGTTTTCAGAAAAAAGAGTTACTAGAGATGTTAGAAAAACTATCAGTTCAGCAGTAGCCAATGCTGAAAATAATTTTCAATACGATATTGATAAATTAATAGTTAAAGAGGCATATTGTGGAAAAAAAATAGTTATGAAAAGATTTAGACCAAGAGCCAAAGGAAGAGCGGCACCAATATTAAAACCTTGGTCAACTGTTACAATAATTTTATCAGAAGCAAAACAAATGGAGAAGCATGGGGCAAAAAGTTAATCCTGTAGGTTTTAGATTAGGTGTCAACAGAGGATGGGACTCTGTATGGTATGCTAAGAAAAAAGATTTTGGTAATTACCTGATTGAAGATTTTAAAATTAGGGAATATATCAAGAAAAATGTAATTAACTCTGGTGTATCCAAGGTAATGATCGAAAGAACATCTAATAAATGTTACGTTACAATCTATACTTCAAGACCTGGATTTGTTATTGGAAAAAAAGGAAGTGATATAGACAAAATTAAAAATAATCTTTCAAAATTTACAACAAATGAAGTTAATCTAAATATTAAAGAAGTTAAAAAACCTGAAACTAATGCTTATTTAGTAGCAGAAAACATAGCTCAGCAGCTTGTTAAAAGAATTTCTTATAGAAGAGCTATGAAAAGAGCAATGCAATCATGTATTAGACTTGGAGCAAAAGGAATTAAAGTTTCTGTAAGTGGAAGACTCGGTGGAAATGAAATAGCTAGAACAGAGTGGTTAAGAGATGGAAGCATTCCATCACATACTTTAAGAGCTGATATAGATTATGCAGAGGCAGAGGCTCTTACGACATATGGAATTATTGGTATTAAAGTTTGGATTTATAAAGGTGAAGTTTTTGCTAGAGAATTTAGCCAAGAAACTAACAAGATAACACCAAAGGAAGGTAAATAATAATGCTTCAACCAGTAAGAACAAAGTGGAGAAAAGCGCATAAAGGCAGAATTCACGGTACTGCTACTAGAGCAAGTACTATTAATTATGGTGCTTACGCATTAAAAGCTTTGCAGCCTGAAAGAGTTACTGGAAAACAAATAGAGGCTGCTAGAGTTGCTTTAACAAGACATATGAAAAGACAAGGAAGAGTTTGGACAAGAATATTTCCAAATATACCAGTTTCAAAAAAACCAATTGAAGTCAGAATGGGTAAAGGAAAGGGTTCACCCGAGTACTTTGCATGTAGAGTAAAACCAGGAAGAATATTATTTGAAGTTGATGGTGTTTCAGAACAAATTGCAAAAGAAGCTTTATACAAAGCATCAGCAAAATTACCAATTAAGACCAAAACAATAAAGAGATTTGCTTAATGAAAAAACAAGAAATTAAAAAATTATCAAAGGACGAAATTGTGAAAAATATTGATAAACTTAAAAAAGATCTTTTTAATTTCAGATTTCAAAAAATGAATTCACAAGTAACAAACCCATCTAAAATCGGTGAAACTAGAAAAACAATAGCAAGATTAAAAACAATTTTAAAAGGAAAAGCAAATGCCTAAAAAAATACTTACAGGTGTAGTTATAAGCGATAAACCAAATAAAACAGTTACTGTAATGGTAGAACGTAAATATTCTCACCCAGTTCTTAAAAAAGTAATCAGAGTTAGGAAAAACTATAACGCTCACGATGAAAATAATAAGTTCAAAACTGGCGATAAAGTTTCAATTATTGAGAGCAAACCTTTTTCTAAAAATAAAAAATTTCAAGTTATGGAGAGTGCAAAGTAATGATTGGTGTTCAAACAGAATTACAAGTAGCTGATAATACTGGTGCAAAAAGAATTGAGTGCATTAAAGTTCTAGGTGGATCAAAAAGAAGATACGCTAGTATTGGTGATACAATTGTAATTGCAGTAAAAGAGGCGATGCCTAAAGGAAAAGTTAAAAAAGGATCTGTCCATAAAGCTGTAGTTGTAAGGGTTAAAAAGGGAATTCATAGAAATGATGGTTCTAAAGTAAGATTTGATAATAATGCAGCTGTTCTAGTTGATGACAAAGGAGAACCAGTTGGAACAAGGATTTTTGGTCCAGTTACAAGAGAATTAAGAAATAGAGGTCAAATGAAAATTATTTCATTGGCACCGGAGGTTTTATAATGATTAAAAAAGGTTTGAAAGTGAGAGTTTTAACTGGAAAAGATAAAAAAAAAGAAGGTGAAGTTATTGAATTAGATAGAGCCAATAACAGAGCCAAGGTTAAAGAAATTAACATGGTTAAAAAACACGTAAAAACAACAAAAGAGAAAAAAGGTGGAATTTTTCCAAAGGAAAGCTTTATTCATATTTCTAACTTAAAACTAATTGATGAAAAAGCGTTAAAGAAAAAAGAGGCTAAAAAATAATGACACCAAGATTAAAAGAAATATTCAATAAAGAAATTCAACCCTCGCTAAAAGATCAGTTTGGTTTCAAGAATATTTATATGGCTCCAAGAATTGAGAAAGTTATATTAAATATGGGTCTTGGTTTAGATGCTTCAGACTCTAAGATTTTAAAATCATGTGAAGAAGATATGGCTAAAATTACTGGACAAAAACCAGTAACAACAAAATTTAAAAAATCAGTTGCGAACTTTAAAACAAGAAAAGGATCAAACGCTGGTTTAAAAGTAACTTTAAGAAAAAATAGAATGTATGAATTTTTAGACAGATTAGTGAATATTGCATTACCAAGAATTAAAGATTTTAGAGGTTTGTCATCAAAAGGCTTTGACAAATTTGGTAATTATTCATTTGGGATTAAAGAACATATAATTTTCCCGGAAGTGAGCTTTGACAGAGCAGACAAAGTTAGAGGTTTAGATATAATAATAGTTATTAAAGCAATAAATAAAGAGCATAGTTTTGCATTACTAGAAAAAATGAATTTTCCATTTATTAAAAAAGGAGATAATTAAATATGGCAAAGTTAAGCGCTGTTAATAAAAATAAAAAAAGAATTAAGCTTTCAGATAGATTTTATAAGAAAAGACAAGCATTAAAGAAGATTGTAATGGATAAAAAGATTCCATTAGAAGAAAGATTTAAAGCGCAGCAAAAATTATCTAAACTGCCAAGAAACTCAGCAAAAATAAGAGTTATGAATAGATGTGAGATTACTGGAAGACCTCATGGTGTTTACAGAAAATTAAAGATTTCAAGAATTGCATTAAGACAATTAGGATTACAAGGAAAGATACCTGGCTTAGTTAAATCTAGCTGGTAGAAAGGAAAATTATGAGTTTAAGTGACCCGATAGGAGATATGATTGCAAGAGTGAAGAATGCTCAAGCCAGAAATCATAAAAAAGTTGAATTACCTTCATCTAATTTTAAAACAAAAATTGCAGATATACTTAAAAATGAAGGTTTTATAAAAGATTTTAAAATAAGTTCTGAGGAGAAAAAACCAATTTTATCATTAGAGCTTAAGTACCATTCAGGTAATCCAGTAATTAGTGCTTTTGAAAGAGTATCAAAACCTGGAAGAAGAATTTTTTCATCTGCTGATAGCTTACCTAAAATAAATAATGGTTTAGGAATTGCTATTGTTTCAACTCCCAAAGGAGTAATGACAGACATAGATGCAAGAAAACAAAAAGTTGGTGGTGAAATAATTTGTAAGGTATTTTAATGTCTAAAATAGGAAAAATTAACATATCAATCCCTGAAAAAGTAAAAGTTGCTTTAGCTGGAAATATTATAAATATAGAAGGACCTCTAGGGAAAAAATCAATAAATGTTGATCTAGATATGTTTAATTTAGACATAATTGAGGGTAAAGAAATTTCTATTAAACCAAAAAAAGTAGATCAAAACTCAAAAAGACTTTGGGGTATGAATAGAAGTTTAATCAATAATGCTGTTATTGGATCCAGCACAGGTTATGAAAAAACCTTAGAATTAGTTGGTGTTGGTTATAGAGCAGCGTTAAAAGGAAATCAGTTAAACTTACAATTGGGTTATAGTCATGATATCAATTTTGACATACCTGAAGGCATTAAAATTGCCGTAGAAAAACAAACAACATTAAAAATTACAGGCTCTGACAAGCAGCTAGTTGGTGAAGTAGCATCTAAAATTAAAACATTAAGAAAAATCGAACCTTACAAAGGGAAAGGTGTTCGAGAAAAAGGACAGTATGTTCTTAAAAAAGAGGGTAAGAAAAAGTAATGAAATTAAATACTGGTATAAGAAAAAGATTTAGAGTTAGTAATAAAGTTAAAAAAGTTGCTCCAAAAGATAGATTTAGATTAAGCATCTCTAGATCATCAAAAAATATTTCAGCTCAAATAATTGATGATACAAAAAAAGTAACTTTATTATCAGCTTCATCTGTAGAAAAAGATCTTAAATCAGGTGATAAAGTTAATAAAACTGAATTATCTAAATTGGTTGCTCAAAAATTAGCTAAAAAAGCTCAAGAGAAAAAAATTACTAAAATTTACTTTGATAGAGGCTCTTATAAATATCACGGTAGAATTAAAGTTTTTGCAGAAACTCTAAGAGAAAACGGGATGGAATTTTAATTATGGAAAATTTAAAAGATAAAAAAACTGACGATATATTAGAGAAATTAGTCCACATAAATCGTATTACTAAAGTTGTTAAGGGTGGAAGAAGATTTGGATTTTCAGCGCTTGTAGTTGTTGGAAATCAAGCAGGTAAAATTGGTATAGCTCATGCAAAAGCAAAACAAGTCCCTGATGCTATTAAAAAGGCAAATGAAATGGCTAGAAGAAAACTTACTCATATACCATTAAGAGAAGGCAGAACGATACATCATGATGTTAAGGCAAAAGATGGCTCGGGTAGAATAGTGTTAAGAGCAGCTTCTAAGGGAACAGGTATTATTGCAGGTGGTCCTGTTAGGGCAGTGTGTGAAGTTTTAGGAGTAAAAGATATTGTTGCAAAATCTATGGGAACTTCTAATGCGCACAATGTAATTAGAGCTACAATGAAAGCTTTAATGAAACAAAGTTCGCCAAAACAAATATCAGCGATTAGAAATAAAAAAATTTCTGAAATAATTGAAAAAAGAGGATAATGATTACTTTAAATAATAGAGAAAAAATCAACAAATCTAAAATAAGAGTTGGAAGAGGAATTGGTTCAGGCAAAGGAAAAACCTCAGGTAGAGGTGTTAAAGGTCAAAAATCAAGATCTGGAGTAGCTATAAAAAGTTTTGAAGGTGGTCAAATGCCATTATACAGAAGACTTCCAAAAAGAGGATTTAATCCAATATCAAAAGAGAATGTTGCAATTTTAAATCTGGATAAGATTCAATCTTATATAGACAAAAAAAGTATTAATCCAAACGAAGTATTAAACTCAGAATTATTAAAAAAACTTAAATTAATAAATAAAAACTCAAAAAAATTAAAAATTTTAGGAACTGGTGAAGTAAAAGATAAAATCAATATTGAAGCTGATCTAGCCTCTAAATCAGCAATAGAAAAACTAGAAAAAATTGGTGGATCTATTCAATTAAAAAAATAGTTTGTTTATATGAGCGCATCATCGTCAACAAATGATTTAAGAAATAGAATTATTTTTACTATTTTAATTTTAGCTGTTTATAGATTTGGAACATTTGTACCTTTACCTGGTATAGATCCTGAGCAATTGAAAATTATGATGGAAGGTAACCAAAAAGGGTTGCTAGGTATGTTTAATGTTTTTGCAGGAGGTGCAGTTAGTAGAATGGCGATATTTGCGTTAGGGATAATGCCTTACATTTCTTCTGCAATTATTGTTCAACTTTTAACTGGTGTTTCTGAATATTTTAAAAATTTAAAAGCTCAAGGTGAGACAGGAAGAGCTAAAATTACACAAATCACTAGATATGGAACAGTATTACTTGCAACAGTTCAAGGATATGGTTTATCTGTCGGTTTAGAGTCATCAGCTGATTTAGTAATTAATCCAGGAGTTTTTTTTAAAATAACTACCGTTACAACTATTGTAGCAGGAACAATATTTTTAATGTGGCTAGGTGAACAAATTACTCAAAGAGGAATTGGTAACGGTATATCGTTAATAATTTTTGCTGGTATAGTAGCTGAAATACCTAGAGCTTTAGTTACAACTTTTGAATTAGGTAGAACAGGTGCAGTTTCAACCTTCATGATCCTAGCTATATTTGTTTTATTAATACTTACAATTCTATTTGTAGTTTTTATGGAAAGAGCATTAAGAAAAATTCTTATTAATTATCCAAAAAGACAAATGGGAAATAAAATGTATGGTGGAGAGTCATCACATTTACCTTTAAAAATTAACCAAGCTGGAGTAATTCCTGCAATTTTTGCATCTGCACTTCTATTGTTACCAGTAACATTCTCAAATTTTTCATTTTCCAACAATGAAACATTTTTAAATTTAAGCTCTTATTTTACTCAAGGACAACCTCTTTATATGTTGCTGTATGCATCAGGAATAATATTTTTCACTTTTTTTTATACTTCTATAACATTTAATCCAACAGAAACTGCTGAGAATCTTAGAAAGTATGGTGGATTTGTACCAGGTATTAGACCAGGTGAAAGTACAGCGTTGTATATTGAAAATATTTCAATAAAATTAACTACGATTGGAGCTCTATATTTAACCCTAGTTTGTTTAATGCCGGAATTTTTAATTGCAAACTATCCAATACCTTTTTATTTAGGTGGTGCATCTATATTAATAGTTGTTGTAGTAGCTATCGATACTGTAACACAAATACAAACAAGATTAATGAGTTCACAATACGAACAACTGATTAAAAAAACAAAATTTGGTAAGTAAGTGAATATAATTTTATTTGGACCTCCTGGTGCTGGAAAAGGTACTCAGTCTAAATACCTTGTAAAAAAATTAAATGCTTTTCAAATTTCAACAGGTGATCTTTTAAGAGAAGAAATCAGAAAAAATTCATTCATTGGTAGAGAAATAACCAATGACATGAAGAATGGAAAATTTATCAGTGATGATATTGTTAATAAGCTTATAGAAAATTTAATATCTGATCCTCAAAAAAAAAATAAATTAGTCTTTGATGGATATCCTCGATCATTAAGTCAGGCTAAAAATTTAGAAGTGTTACTAAAAAATTCAAATCAGAGCATAGATTTAATTTTATTTCTAAACGTAGATAAAGAAACAATTCTCAAAAGGCTTGAGAAGAGAAAAATTATAGAAAATAGGTCTGATGATGAGACTCATACGATAGTTTCAAGGTATGAGAAATACATGGAAACAACCCAACCAGTTCTAAATTTCTACTCTGAGAATCCAAATTTTAAAGAGATTGATGGAAGCTTAGAAATTGAAGAAATAACAAGGAAAATAGAGGCTTTTATCAATGTATAAGACGTTGACTTTGATTAATCTTCTTATATAAAAGGCACAATTTATCACAAAAATTATGGCTCGTATCGCAGGTATAAACATTCCACAGAATAAACTTGTTCATATAGGCTTAACTTATATTTATGGCATTGGTGATAAATTCTCTCAACAAATTTGTTCATCTTTAGAAATTCCAAGAGCTAAAAGAGTAAATGAATTAACAGATGAAGAGATTTTAAAAATTAGAGAGTACATCGATCAAAACTTTAAAGTAGAAGGTGATTTAAGGAGAGATTATTCATTAAGTATTAAAAGATTAATTGATCTAGCTTGTTACAGAGGAACAAGACATAGAAAAAAATTACCTGTTAGAGGACAAAGAACTAGATGCAATGCGAGGACAAGAAAAGGTAAAGCAATCGCTATTGCTGGAAAAAAATTAACACCAACTAAAAAATAGTTATGGCAAAAACTGATAAGGTTGAGAATAAAGATCAGAAGGTAGAAAAGTCTACTAAGAAAAGTGTAAAAAGTTCTTATTCAAAAAAAAAGAAAGTTAAAAAAAATATTTTAAATGGAATTGCATATGTGCAATCAACATTTAATAATACTATTATCTCTATTGCTGATACAAATGGAAATGTAATTTCTTGGGCATCTGCTGGACAAAAAGGTTTTAAGGGATCAAGAAAATCTACTCCTTACGCTGCGCAGATAGCAGCTGATGCTGCTGCTTCGAAAGCTCTTGAATACGGAATGAAAACTTTATCCGTTGAAGTCAAAGGACCTGGATCAGGAAGAGAAACAGCTTTAAGAGCATTGCAAGCTAGAGGATTTAAGATTTTGTCAATTAAAGACACAACGCCAATGCCTCATAATGGAACTAGACCACCAAAGAAAAGGAGAGTTTAATGGAAGTCGAAAATGTTAATGTAAAAAATTGGAAGTCATTAATTAAGCCATCTAAATTAGATGTTCAAATAAGTGATGACTTAACTCATGCAAAAATTGTAGCTGAGCCTTTAGAAAAAGGTTATGGATTAACTTTAGGAAATTCTCTAAGAAGGATTTTATTATCATCTATAAGAGGAGCTGCTGTAACATCAATTCAAATCGATGGTGTTTTACATGAATTCACTTCAATAAAAGGTGTTAGAGAAGATGTGACTGATATAGTTTTAAACGTAAAATCTTTAGCACTGAAAAGCAATTCTGAGGGTACAAAAAAATTAATCTTAGATGCTAAAGGACCTGGAGAAATTAAAGCTTCAGATATAACTCCAGTTGCAGATGTTGAGATTTTAAATCCTGATTTAGTTATTTGTAATCTAGATGAAAATACTACTTTTCATATGGAGATGAATGTTAATACAGGTAAGGGATATGTTCCTGCAGAACTAAATAAACCTGAAGAGCCACCATTAGGCCTAATTGCTATAGACTCACTTTATAGTCCAGTTAAAAAAGTTTCATATTCAGTAAGTACTGCTAGAGAAGGTAAAGCACTAGATTATGATAAATTAATAATGGAAGTTGAGACTAATGGATCAATTTCTGCTGAGGATGCTGTAGCTTATTCAGCTAGAATTTTCCAAGATCAGCTTAAAATGTTTGTAAACTTTGATGAGCCAGTTGAAGCTCCTGTAAAAGAAGTTTCTACTGAACCTGAATTTAACAAAAACTTACTAAGAAAAGTAGATGAATTAGAGTTATCAGTTAGATCAATGAACTGCTTAAAAAATGATAATATTATTTATATCGGTGACCTAGTTCAAAAATCAGAGGGTGAAATGTTAAGAACACCTAATTTTGGAAGAAAATCACTAAATGAAATTAAAGAAGTTTTAACTGGTATGTCTTTATATTTAGGAATGGAAATACCTAATTGGCCACCAGACAACATTGCAGAAATGTCTAAGAAATTGGAGGAAGCAATTTAATGAGACATGGTTTGGCAAATAAGAAGTTAAATAGAACGTCAGAGCACAGAAAAGCTTTACTTAAGAATATGCTTAATTCTTTAATTAAGTATGAGCAGATCAAAACTACTTTGCCAAAAGCTAAATTTTTAAAACCTCAAGCGGATAAAATAATAACATTAGGTAAAAAAGAAACCCTACAGACAACTAAAATGTTAGTTTCTAAACTACAAGACATTAAATCGGCCAATAAAGTTAAAAAAACACTTTCTAAAAGATATCAAGATAGAAAAGGTGGTTACACAAGAATAATTAAAGCTGGATTTAGATATGGAGATAATGCTCCAATGGCAATAATTGAATTTGTTGATAGAGACGTTGAAGCCAAGAGAGTTGATAAACCAAAAAAAGACACAAATAAAGAATCTCCTAAAACGGAAGAAAAAAAACAAGCTACTGTTTAAATCTTAAATCATGAAGAAATCTTACATCGTTGATTCAACGTGTAATGATATGCGTTTGGACAGATGGTTAAGATTAAAAATTGGTAAAATTCCACAAGGACTTGTTGAAAAATATTTAAGAACAGGAAAAATAAAGATTAATAAAAAGAAAGTAAAAAGTTCTTTTAAAGTAAAAACGAAAGATGAAATAAATATATTTAACATTGAATTTAAAGAAACAATTCAGCAAAAAAAAATTAAATTTTCACCCTCAAAGGAAATTATCAAATCAAATGAAGATCAAATTATTGACAATAACGATAATTTTGTAGTGTTAAATAAAACCTCAGGCATATCTGTTCAAGGTGGAACTAAATCAAAAAAAAATCTAGTTGATATTTTTGCCAAAAGTGAAATTTTTGAAGGAACAAAACCATATTCTGTTCACAGATTAGATAAAGATACTTCTGGAGTTTTTATTATGGCCAAAAACAGAGAGAGCGCTCAATTGCTTACTTCTTTATTTAGAATAAGAAAAGTACACAAAACTTATTTAGCTATATGCCAAGGGGAAATTAATAAAAAGTCTGGTGTTTGGGATAACGACCTAATTAGATACGATGGTGATAAAAAAATAATAGAAAAAGCAAAAACAATTTTCACTGTTATTGATAAAAATTCAGAAGCAAGTTTATTAGAATTAAAACCTATTACC
Organism: uncultured Pelagibacteraceae bacterium; assembly: GCA_902558835.1. GTDB lineage: Bacteria > Pseudomonadota > Alphaproteobacteria > Pelagibacterales > Pelagibacteraceae > Pelagibacter. Next base: position 25,197 of record CACEFK010000002.1, on the reverse strand, counting down.
GGGAGAAAACATCAGTTAAGAAAACAATTATATGCAATTGGAAATCCTATATTTGGCGATACAAAATATAAATTATCAAATTCTAATAAAGGAATTAATAAAAATTTAATGTTACACTCATATCAAATAAAATTTAAAATTAATGACATAAAACATACTTATTCAGCATTGTTGCCTGATTATTTTAAAAAACTTTTAAAATCTAAAAGACTTAAATTTTCAAATTTGAAATAAAATTTTTAATTAATATATCACTTAGATTTGAGTAATCCTGATCTAAAATATGTTTTAAATTAGTTACTCCTTTGTCTGAAATACCACATGGTATAATTTTTTTATAATTTTCTAGATCATTATTTATATTTATTGCAAAACCATGATAGGCAATCCATTTGCTAACTCTGATACCTATTGCAGCAATTTTTTTAACTTCATTATTATATTTATGCCATATACCGATATTATCTTTATCTGGAAAAGTTTCTATTTTATAAAATTTTAAAGTTTGAATTATTGTTTTTTCGATAATTGTTATAAATTTTCTGATATCTTTTTTTTTTCTCAAATCTAAAACAAAATAACAAATTAATTGACCTGGTCCATGGTAAGTAATTTTACCACCTCTATTCGTTTCTAATATTTTAATGGATTTATCAATAATCTCATTCTTTTTATAAGAAGTTCCTGCTGTAAAAACTTCATTATGCTCTAAAGTCCAAATTAATTCTTGCTCATTATTTTCATATAAATCCTTTAATCTTGACTCTAGTACATTAATAGCATCAAAATAATTTACTGGTTTTATTGACTTTTTGATCTCTATGTTCATTTATAATTTGTATTATCTTTATTATGTATTAATAGTGCAAATCTAAATTATAGGTAGATTTATGTCTTTAACTAAAAAAACTAAAGATAAAAAAGTAAATTTTGAATTTAATAAAGAATATATAAGAGTTGTTACTAGCAAAATAGCTAACAATGACGCCCAATTTATTACTAATTCATTTAACGAAATGCACCCTGCTGATGCTGCAGATATTATCGAACATCTTAGTGAAGGGGATAGAGAAAGTTTAATTAAATTAAACAATTTTAATATTGATCCGGACGTTTTTGTTGAATTAAATGAGTCTATTCAATCCGAAATTATTACATATTTGTCTTCAGAATCCATAGTTAGTATTCTAAAGGGTTTAGAGTCAGATGATGCTATATCTATATTAGAAAATGTTCCTGAAGAGGATAAAAACGCAATCCTTAGCTCTTTACCCCCTAAAGATAGATTTGCTCTATTAGAAAGCTTAAGCTATCCAGAAGACACCGCTGCTAGACTTATGCAGCGTGAATTTACAGCTATTCCAAGTAATTGGTCTGTAGGTCAAACAATTGATTATTTAAGAGAGAACAAAGATTTACCAGAAGAGTTTTTAGAAATTTTTATTGTCAATGAGGATTTTAAACCAATAGGTACTGTTCCTTCATCTAGAGTTTTGACAACACCTCGAGACACTAAAATGGCAACAATTATGTCAGAATCTCAATTATTAATTCCTGTTGAAATGGATAAAGAGGAAGTTGCTAACTTATTTGAAAATTATAATTTGAATTCAGCTGCTGTTGTAGACAAAAACAATAAATTAGTTGGTATGATTATGAACGATGACGTTTTAACAGTCTTGAAAGAGGAAGCTGAGGAAGATGCTTTAAGATTAGCAGGGGTAGGAGATGAGGAAATTACTGATGGAGTTGTAAAAAAAACAAAGAGAAGATTCAATTGGCTATTACTAAATTTATTTACAGCCTTTCTAGCAACATGGTGCATTAGTTTATTTGGAGCAACCATTGAACAAATGGTAGTACTAGCTTTCTTAATGCCTATTGTAGCTTCGATGGGAGGAAATGCTGGAATGCAAACACTTGCAGTTACAGTAAGAACTATAGCTACAAATGATTTAACTCAAAATAACTTTTCATCAAATGTATTTAAAGAATTTTCTATTGGCATTTTAAATGGAATTATATTTGCAGCAATAAGTGCTTTTGTTGTTCAGCTATGGTTTCAAGATAGTATTCTTTCTCTGATCATAGCAATATCTATGGTACTAACAATGATCATAGCTGGATTATTTGGTATATTAGTCCCTTTTACCTTAAAAAAAATGAATATAGATCCAGCGATTGCTTCAAGTGTTTTTGTGACGACGATTACAGATGTAATTGGTTTCGTTTCTTTTTTAGGGGTTGGAGCATATTTTTTATAAAATTACAAGTTATCAATCAATCTGACATTATTTAAATAATAAGCAATAAATAATCTTGAATTTTTATTTGTACTTGAAATTTTTAAATTTTTAATATTTCTTAGCTCTAAATAATCGATTTTAATTTTATAATTATTTTTTAATTCTTTTTTTTGAAGATTTAAAAAGGTTCTTATATTTTTCTTATTTTTAATATATTTTTTAATACTTACTAGTTTTTCATAAATTTTTGCTGCTATGATTAAATTAGATTTATTTAAAAGAAGGTTTCTTGATGAAAGTGCTACATTATTCCTATCCCGAACTGTTTTGCAAGGAATAACCTTAGTTTTATATTTTTTTCCCAATTCTTTTCTTACCAAATGTAGCTGTTGAAAATCTTTTTCTCCCATAAATATTTTTTTAGGTTTCACAATTTTAGTTAATTTATTCATTACATCTAAAACACCTTCAAAATGCCCTTTTCTAAATTTAGCACACAAAATTTTATCTTTTTTTTGTAATGTAATTTTTGATTTTTTTTTATCTTTGTATATGTCTTTAAATTTAGGAAGATAAACAAAATCAACTTTTTTGCTTTTTTCAAGAATTTTTAAATCTTTTTTGATATTTCTTGGATAGGATTTTAAATCTTTTTTTTTATTAAATTGTTTTGGATTAACAAAAATACTTACAATTGTTTTTTCGCAAAGTTTATTTGATTTATTTATCAATGATAAATGACCATTATGTATTCCACCCATAGTTGGAACAAAGCCAAGGTCATTAAATGGCCTTAATGATTCAAATAATGACGTATTGTTTAATAAAACTTTCATTTGTATAAAAATATTTAATAAGTAAAACATTTAAATGATTAAACAAGCAATTATTCCTTTAGCAGGACTTGGAACTCGGTTATTACCTTTAACAAGTGTTTTTGCTAAAGAGCTTTTACCTATAAATGGAAGACCCGGAATTGAATATATTCTAGATGAATGCATTGATGCAGGTATTAAAGAGATTGTTTTTATTATCTCTACTAAAAAATTAATGATTAAAAAATATTTTTACAGTGATCAATTTTATAAAAATATTCTTAAAAAAAAGAAAGATCCTAGATTAATTAATGAATATAAAAAAATACTTAAATATAAGAGTAAAATTAAGTTTGTTTTTCAAAATATTCCAAAGGGCACAGGTGATGCCGTCCTTAAGACACAAAAATACATTAAAAATAAATATTTTTTAATGTTGTTACCAGATGATTTAATAATTAAAAAAAATTGTTCTAAGTCAATGATCAAGGTTCATAAAAAATATAAAGCATCTGTGATGGCATCAATGAAAGTAAAAAAAAATAATGTTTCAAGATGGGGGATATATAAAGTTAATAAAAAATTAAATAAAAGAAATTATATTATTGATGGTGTAGTTGAAAAACCATCAGCAAAAAAAGCACCATCTAACAATGCTGTTATTGGAAGATATATATTACCGCGTACAATTTTTAAAAAAATAAAATCTCTTAAACCTGGTAAAGGTAAGGAGATACACATTACTGATGCAATACAGCTATTAATTAATGATAAAGAAAAATTCATAGCTCATAATTTTGAAGGTAAGTATCTTGATTGTGGAACAATGATTGGCTATATCAACTCTTCAAAAGAAATAGGAAAAATATGAAATTATGTATGATTGGCACGGGTTATGTTGGTTTAGTTAGTGGCGTTTGTTTTTCTGATTTAGGCAATGATGTCATATGTGTTGATAAAGATTTAAAAAAAATTAACAATTTAAAAAAAGGTATTGTTCCTATTTACGAACCTGGTTTAGAAGAGTTAGTTTTAAAAAACTATAAAAATAAAAGACTGAATTTTTCAACAAACCTAAAAGAGTCGGTAAAAAAATCAGATATTGTTTTTATATGTGTAGGAACACCAACCAAAAAAAATAGTAATAGTGCTGACTTAAGCCAAGTATATGCTGCTGCAAAAGAAATATCTAAATCTATTAAAAAATTTAAAATTATAATCAATAAATCGACTGTGCCCGTGACAACAGGTGATGAGATTGAAAAAATTATATCTAAAAAAGTAAATAAAAAATTTTTTTCAGTAGTATCTAATCCTGAATTTTTAAGAGAAGGTGAGGCTATCAGAGATTTTATCTATCCAGATAGAGTTGTAGTTGGATCAAATGATAGTAAATCCCTGAGAATATTAAAAAGTTTATATTCACCACTAATATCAAAAGGTGCAAAATTTCTTTCTACAAAAAGAAGAGCAGCTGAATTAATTAAATATGCTTCAAATGCCTTTTTGGCAACAAAGATTACCTTTATAAATGAAATATCAAATTTATGTGAAAAAACTGCTATAGATATTGAGGATATCTCAATAGGAATTGGATTAGATAAAAGAATTGGTAGCAGATTTTTAAGAGCTGGACCTGCATACGGTGGGTCATGTTTTCCAAAAGATACCAAAGCTTTAGTTTCAACTGCTGATAAATTCAAAACTAATTTATCAGTGGTAAAAAGCGTTATCAGATCTAATGATTTAAGATCTGATTTATTATCCAAAAGAGTTAGTTTAATTTTAAATAATAAAATTAAAAATAAAATTGTATCCTTTTTAGGTGTAACTTTTAAAGCAAATACTGACGATATGAGAGACTCGTCTAGCCTAAAATTAATTCCATTTTTATCGAAAAAAGGTGCAAAAATTAAATATTATGATCCTACAGGATCAAAAAAAGAATTTAAAAAATTAAAAAATGTTGAATCTTCTAATTCAATACAAGAATCGGTCAAAGAATCAGATATTGTAATTATACATACAGAATGGAATGATTTTAAATCAATTAATTTCAAAAAATTTTCAAAAAATAAAAAACTCATTATTTACGATATGAGAAATATTTATTCACCAAAAAAAATTAAAAAACTAGGTTTTAAATATTTTGGTATTGGAAGATAATTTAAATTAACTCAAAAATTGCATCAACTTCAACAGACACACCAAGTGGTAAGCTATTTGTACTTACTGCTGCTCTAGTGTGCATTCCTGCTTCACCAAAAATAGAAGCGATTAAATCAGAAGCTCCATTAATTACTTTTGGTTGATCTGTAAAGTTATCAGTTGAATTGACAAAACCTGTTAATTTTACGCAAGATTTAATTTTAGAAAGATCTCCATGACAAGCTACTTTTGCTTGCGATATAATACTTAAACCACATCTTTCAGCTGCTTTGTAACCATCATCTACAGATAGATCTTTTCCAACTTTTCCTTTTATTAATTCACCATTTTCTGAAATAGAAATCTGTCCTGAAATATAAAGTAAATTACCAACAATTTTTGTTGCAACATAAGAACCAACAGGTGGTTTTGCCTCTGGAAGATTAATCTTTAATTCTTTAATTTTATTTTCAAAATCCATTTTATTTTTCAGAAAACTCCTTATGAGTTTTGCTATTCTTAAATTTATTAAGCTTATCTTTTAAATTAAAGTTTTTTAATTTTTTTTTACCTTCTTCTATTTTCTTTGCAGTTTTAGATTTTATTTCTTCTGCTTTTTGTGAGGTTTCTTTCTTTAATTTATCAGATGTACATTTTGCATAATCTTTACTTAATTTGTCATATTTTGAACAATCCTCAGCAGATGAAAATGTTAAATTAAATAAAGAAATAAATATAACTGAAATTATAATTTTAATTATTTTCATTTTTTCTTTTTTTTAGATTTTTTATTTTTATCGTATTCTCTTCTTTTCTCAATTAGTATAAGAGCCTCTTCCATTGTTAGCTCTACTGGGTCTTTTTCCTCTGGGATTGTTGCATTTAGAGATTTGTATTTAATGTATGGTCCATATTGACCTTTCATGATTCGGACCGGCTTTTTATCCTCAGGATGCTCCCCTAAATCTTTTATAATTGAAGAAGACATCCTTCCAGGTTTTGCTTCAGCTATGAGTGTAATTGCTCGATTTAATCCTATAGAAAAAATTTCTTCGACATTTTCTATTCTAGCTGATTTATTTTCACATTTTAAATATGGTCCAAATCTACCAGTGTTCAAAGTGATTTCCTTTTGATTTTCTGGATTAATGCCTAATGATTTAGGAAGCGAACATAAAAATTTTGCTTTATCTAAATCAATACTTTCTAATTCAATTCCTTTTGGTATAGATACATTTTTCAATAGTTCATTAACTTCAGGTTTCTTTTTCTTAGTTTTTTTTCTTTTTTTAGGTTTTTCTTCTTCAATATTTTCTTCAAGAACTTTCTCATACTGAAGATAAGGACCAAATCTTCCATTTTTAAGAAAAATATCATTTCCATTTTCGTGTTTTCCAAGAAATTTTGGTTCAGCAAGTTGTGATTGAGCAGCCGCTTTAGCTTTTGATAGTGGTCTTGTAAATTTACATTCAGGATAGTTTGAACATCCAATAAAGGCACCTCCTCTAAAACTATTTTTTAAACTAAGGGAACCCGTTTCACATAACTGACATTTTCTAACTATGTTTCCTTCTTTATCAGTGTCAAATATCAATGCTCCCAAACTTTCATTTAAAAGATCTAAAACCTCTCTAGTTCTTTTTTCTTTTACCTCTGAAACATTACTATTAAAATCTTTCCAAAACATTTCTAAGACTTTTAACCAACTTTCTTTTCCAGAAGTTATTTCATCTAGCTGATCCTCTAGTCCAGCTGTAAAGTTATAATCCACATACTTTGAAAATAATTTTTCTAAAAACGCAGAAATTAATTTACCTCTATCAGTTGGGAAAAATCTTTTATTAACTATTTCTGCATAACCTCTATTTGCTATTGTTGAAATTATACTTGCATAAGTTGAAGGCCTTCCAATTCCCAATTCTTCTAATTTTTTAACCAAACTAGCCTCAGAGTAACGTGGGGGAGGCTGGGTAAAATGTTGTTCATCAATAAGAGCTTCTATATTAATTGGTCCTTTTGACATCTCAGGTAAAATTTGTTCATCATCATCTTTGCCTTGATTTGAATAAACTTTTAAAAATCCATCAAATTTCAAAACCGATCCGCTTGATTTACATATTGTTTTGCCATCTTCAGACTCGATCGTTATTGTATTTCTATCAAATTTTGCTGTTTCCATTTGAGACGATAGTGCTCTAGACCAAATCAAGGAATATAATTTTTGCTGGTCAGAACTTAAATACTTTTTAATAGAGTCTGGATTTCTATTAATGTCAGTTGGTCTTATTGCTTCATGAGCTTCCTGAGCATTTTTTGCTTTTTTTCCTGAGTAATTATTTGGATTTTCTGGCAAGTATTCGTTACCATATTGTTTTTTAATAAAATTTCTAAAATCAGTGACAGCATCAACTGATAAATTAGTTCCATCCGTTCTCATATAAGTAATTAACCCAACTGTATCTCCCTCAATTTCTATTCCTTGATAAAGTTTTTGTGCTATTTGCATTGTTCTTGATGCACCAAAACCTAATCTACTAGAAGCAACTTGCTGAAGTGTTGAAGTAGTAAAGGGTCCCGAGGGATTTCTGCTAACAACTTTTGAGGAAATATCAGTTATGTTAAATTTTTTGGTCTTAATATTTGAAATTGCCTTTTCAATTTCCTCTTTATTTTTAAATGAGAATTTTTCAATTTTTTCTCCATCAAGTTGAGAAATACTTGCTGTAATTTTGCTTTTGTTTTTATCCTGAAAATTAATACTTAAAGTCCAAAACTCTTCAGGTTTGAATAATTCAATTTCATGTTCTCTTTCAGTAATCAATTTTAGTGCAACAGATTGAACTCTGCCTGCTGATTTTGAACCAGGTAATTTAGTCCAAAGTATTGGTGATATATTAAATCCCACCAAATAATCTAGTGCTCTTCTAGCCATGTATGCATCGACTAATAAGGGCTCTATCTGTCTTGGATTTTCAATACCATATGTCACAGCTTTTTTTGTTATTTCGTTAAAAACCACACGTTCAATTTCTTTATCCTTTAAAAGTTTTTTTTCGTGTAAATATTCTTTTACATGCCATGCTATTGCTTCACCTTCACGATCTGGGTCGGTCGCAAGAATTATTTTTGAAGAATCTTTCGCAGCATCAGTAATTTCTTTTAAATATTTTTTTGAAAAGCTATCAACTTCCCATTCCATTTTAAAATTTTGATCAGGATCAACTGATCCATTTTTTGAAGGAAGATCTCTAATATGACCATAGCTAGCTAAAACGGTGTAGTTATCACCTAAATATTTATTAATTGTTTTCGCTTTAGCAGGGCTTTCAACTATGACTAGATTCATAAAATAACAAACTACTCAAAAGAGTTTGATAGTCAAATTAATAAATTTTTGTCTTAGTTTCTTCTTTATTTTTCAAGCGTTTAATATTTTCTCTGTGGGTAAAAAATATTAAAATAAACATTATTATGTAAAAAAATACATTTTCAGAACCCTCAAAAATTAAAATATAAACAGGTGTAGAAAGTGATCCTATCAAGGAAGATAAAGATGAATATTTAGAAATAAAAAAAATTATTAACCAACAAATACCAAACACTAATCCAAAAATAATATTTAAAGAAAAAAGTATCCCAACATATGTCGCTACACCTTTACCACCTTTAAATTTTAACCATACTGGAAACACATGACCTATAAAAGCACATAAAGCTGATATATATACTGCATCAGGAAAATTAATTTTAACGTATAAAACAGGTATTACTGCCTTTAACACATCAAGTATTAGTGTTGAATAACCAATTAACTTGTTACCAGTTCTTAAAGCATTTGTTGCGCCAATATTACCAGAACCGATTTCTCTAATATCTTTTTTTAAAAATACTTTGGTTAAAATTAATCCAAAAGGAATTGATCCCATTAGGTACGAGATTATACCTATTATAAAAAGTTCCATTTTTATATTTTAAATAATTCTATACCTTTTACAAATGTATTGGTTACTTTTCCTTGAAGTTTCTTATCTTCAATTGAAGTATTTTTAGATTTAGAGATTAAATTTTCTTTTTTTACAATCCACGGTTTATTGATATCTACTATACAAAAATCTGCATCATTACCAATAGACAGGTTTCCTTTATTTATATTTAATATTTTTGCTGGGTTAGATGTTAAAGCTTGAATTATAGTTTCAAGTTTTACAGACCCATTGTGAAATAATTCTAAACTTAAGGATAACAATGTTTCAATACCAGATGCGCCAGTTGCAGCTTGTGCAAAAGTTAATCTTTTAGATTCTTCATCTTCAGGTTTATGGTCAGAAACAATTACATCAATAGTTTTATCTTTTAATCCTTGAACTAAACCTTCTCGATCTTCTTCTCTTCGCAGTGGAGGTGATAATTTTAAAAATGTTCTAAAATCTCCAATATCATTTTCATTTAATGAAAGATTGTTTATTGATACACCGCAAGTAAATTTAACGTTTTGTTTACGTTCTTTAATTATATCTACAGATTTTCCTGCTGACAGTTGAGATATATGATATCGACATTTAGTTTTTTCTAAGAGAGTAAGATCTCTTTCAATTATAATTCTTTCAGCAATATCTGGTATGCTTGATAAGCCTAGTTTTGTTGCAATAATACCAGAATTAATCATGCCATTTTTAGCTAAATCGTAATCTTCAGCATGTTGCATTATAAGACATCCTAAATCTTTAGCTGAATTCATAATTCTAGACATAAGTCTAGTATTTTGAATTGTTTTTACTCCGTCAGTAAAAGCAATAATTCCTTTTTTAGCTAGTAACCCAAATTCAGTCATATTGGTGCCATCAGTGTTTTGAGTTAATGAAGCGCAAGGAAAGATATTTATTTTAGACTTATCACGTCCTCTTCTTTTTAAAAAATCTACAATTGACACATTATCTATAATTGGATCTGTATTAGGCATGGTTACGACGGAAGTTACTCCTCCAGATAATGCTGCATTACTTAAAGTCCTAAAATTTTCTTTATATTCATATCCTGGCTCGCCTACAAAAACTCTCATATCCACTATACCAGGAAATATATATTTACCTTTTAAGTCAGTAGGCTTTTCTCTAGTTGGTAAATTGTTTGTATTTACCTTTTTTCCTATTGCTTCTATCTTTCCGTCTTCTCCAATTATTAATCCACCATTTTCGTTTATGGAATTATGAGGATCTATAATGTTTGCATTTATAAAGTATTGTTTTTTCATTTATTCACAAAATATTTTTAAACATGCCATTCTTACAGCAACACCTAATTCAACTTGTTCTTTAATTACACTTTTGTTTATGTCATCAGCTAATCTTGTATCAATTTCAATTCCTCTATTCATTGGACCAGGATGCATAATTAAAGCATCTGATTTTGCATGATCAAGTTTATCTGGTGTTAATCCATAATATTCGTAGTACTCTCTGTTCGATGAAAGATATGAACTGGTCATTCTTTCATTTTGTAATCTAAGCATCATCACAATATCACAATCTTTGAGGCCCTTTTTCATATCAGTAAAAGTATTTACACCAAATTTTTCAATTTCTTTTGGCATCAGGTTAGATGGAGCAACTATATTAACCTCAGCTCCTAACATTGTAAGAAGATAAATATTTGATCTAGCTACTCTTGAATGAAGTATATCCCCACATATTGCTATTTTTAATCCTTGAATTTTTTTTTTTCGATTTCTAATTGTTAATGCATCTAATAATGCTTGGGTAGGGTGTTCGCGTCTACCATCACCAGCATTTAATACGACACAATTAACTTTTTGAGATAATAGATTACATGCACCAGAGTCTTGATGTCTGATCACAATTATATCAGGATGCATTGCATTTAAGGTCATTGCCGTATCAATCAAAGTTTCACCTTTCTTAATTGCAGAGTTACCCATATTCATTGACATAACATCCGCACCAAGTCTTTTTCCAGCAAGTTCAAATGAGCTTTGAGTTCTAGTTGATGGCTCAAAGAATAAATTTATTTGTGTTTTACCTCTTAACACATCAATTTTTTTATTTTTACTCTGATTTAATTTTATGAAAGCTTCTGACTCATCCAAGATATAATTAATATCATTAACTGATAATTCTTGGATACCTAACAGATGTTTTTGTGAAATTTTAATAGCTTTATTGGTTTTGATTGCCATTAAAATTAACTCTATAGCTATAAAGCCCCTAAATGGCAAGGATTAATTATTTAAATAATCTATAGCTCCTTGAAGAATAAATGCAGCTGCATTTTGATCTATGTTTTTTTCACGCTTAGAAACATTAACATCAAGCTGACTAGATAGATTAAATGCCCCCACAGTTGAAAGTCTTTCATCCCATAAGCAAACTTCTACATCAATATTTTGGTCTATATTTTTAGATACATCACTTACTGATTGAGCAGAAGGACCTAATGAACCATCCATGTTAATTGGATATCCAATGATAATTCCTTTAATATTGTTTTCCTCTATTATTTTTTTTAATTCGTTGATTAGATCATCATTATTGGTTTTATTGATCGTTTTAAAAGGTGTGGCTATTGACTGTTTTTCATCACAAATTGATACACCGATTCTTTTTGAACCAAGATCTAAACCAATCAATCTAGAGGTTTCAGACTGTTTTTTTTTGAATTCTTCAATAGTGATCATATTGTATATTTTAAACTTAAGTGATAGTTTGCGACATATTTAAATACCATATGAGCATCGATCTTAAAACAATAAAGCACATATCTAAACTATCAAGAATTTCTGTAGATGAGAAAAAAGCAGAGAAACTTGCAGGAGATTTAAATTCAATTTTTGATTTTATTGAAAAACTTAACGAATTAAAAACTGACAATGTTGAACCATTAACTTCTGTTGCTGAAACAACCCTAAAACTAAGGTCAGATGAAGTAAAAAGTAAAAACTTACGAGATCAAGTAATAAAAAATTCTCCTAAGGAAAATGAAGATTATTTTGTAGTACCAAAGGTAATTGAATAATGTCAGATATAACTAAACAATCATTATCTGAGTTAGTAGAAAATATAAAAGGAAAAAAACTTTCCTCAAGTGAAGTTGCTAAAGCATTTGTTGAAAGATCTGAAAAATCAAAAGAATTAAATGCATATATAACTGAAGATTATGCAAATGCTTTAAATAAAGCAAAAAAATTTGATGAAAAACCTAATCTTGATCTAAAATTACCTGGCATTCCAATGGCTGTAAAAGATTTATTTTGTACAAGAGATTTAAGAACTACGGCAGGCAGCAAGATTTTAAATAACTTTGTTCCAACATACGAGTCAACAGTTACACAAAACATTTGGAATGAAGGAGCTATCTTAATGGGTAAATTAAATTGTGATGAATTTGCAATGGGTTCATCTAATGAAACTAGTTTTTTTGGCAATGTACAAAACCCAATTGATAAAAATTTAGTTCCAGGAGGATCTTCTGGTGGATCGTCTTCTGCAGTAGCAGCTCAATTAACACCAATAACTATTGGAACAGATACAGGCGGATCTATAAGACAACCTGCTTCATTTACTGGCACTGTCGGATTAAAACCTACTTATGGTAGTTGCTCCAGATACGGAATTGTAGCATTTGCATCATCTCTAGATCAAGCTGGTCCAATGGCACAAAATGTTAAAGATTGTGCATTGTTACAGGAAGTTATTAGCACTTATGATGAAAAAGATTCTACTTCAATAGATTTTAAAAGAAACGAGTACAGCAAAGAATTAACAAAAGATATTAAAGGTAAAAAAATAGGAATACCCAAAGAATATAGAGTAGATGGTATGCCTAAAGAAATAGAAGACCTATGGAAAAAAGGTATTGAATATGCAAAAGATTGTGGTGCTGAGATTATCGATATATCTCTACCTCATACTAATTATGCACTACCAACTTATTACATAGTAGCACCAGCAGAGGCCTCATCTAATTTGGCTAGATATGACGGTGTTAAATACGGTTTTAGAGCTGAAGGAGAAAATCTTATTGATATGTATGAAAAAACTAGATCTGAAGGATTTGGTGCTGAGGTTCAAAGAAGAATAATGATCGGGACTTATGTTTTATCTTCAGGATATTATGATGCTTATTATCTCAAAGCACAAAAGGTAAGAAAACTTATTAAAAATGATTTTGATGATGCTTATAAAAAGGTTGATGCAATTCTAACCCCATCTACTCCAAGTTCTGCGTTTAAAATTGGTGAAAAAACAAATGATCCGGTTTCAATGTATTTAAATGATATTTTTACTGTTCCTGTAAATTTAGCAGGTTTGCCTGGAATTTCTATACCCGCAGGCCATGATGCTAAAGGATATCCATTAGGATTGCAGATAATTGGTAAAGCTTTTGATGAACAAAATATTTTAAACATTGCATATGCTATGGAAGAAAAAATTAATTTTCAAAACAATATACATGATTGGTGGATTAAGTGAGTAAGAACAAATCTGAATATCTAATTAATAGACATGATAATCAATATGAAGTTGTCATTGGTTTAGAAGTTCATGCACAAGTTACATCGGAATCAAAATTATTTTCAACATCAGCGACCAAATTTGGAGCTGAGCCAAATACCCAAGTAAGTTTAGTTGATGCAGCATTTCCAGGAATGTTGCCAATAATAAACGAGTATTGCGTAAAACAAGCTATCAAAACAGGAATTGGTTTAAAAGCTAAAATCAATAAGAGATCTGTCTTTGATAGAAAAAATTATTTTTATGCAGACTTACCTCAGGGATATCAAATCTCACAATTCAAAGATCCAATTGTAGGTGAGGGTAAAGTAATACTTGATATGCCAGATGGTCAAAAAGAGGTAGGTATAGAAAGATTACACTTGGAGCAAGATGCCGGCAAAAGCATTCATGATTTAGATCCTAAAAATACTTTTGTAGATTTAAATAGATCAGGTGTGGCTTTAATGGAAATTGTAAGTAAACCTGACCTAAGGTCTCCAGATGAAGTAAATGCATATATTAAAAAATTAAGATCTATAATGAGATATTTAGGCACCTGTGATGGAAACATGCAGGAAGGATCTTTGAGAGCCGATGTAAATGTATCTGTTAGAAAAAAAGGTTCAAAAGAGTTTGGAACCCGATGTGAGATCAAAAATGTTAACTCAATAAAGTTCATGCAGATGGCAATAGAATACGAAGCTAACAGACAAGTTGATTTAATTGAGGATGGTCAAATGATTGATCAAGAAACAAGACTTTTTGATACTAAAAAAAATGAAACTAGATCAATGAGATCAAAAGAAGATGCTCATGATTATAGATATTTTCCAGATCCAGACTTATTACCATTAGAAGTTTCAGATGATTTTATTGAAAACTTAAAATCAGAAATTCCAGAGCTACCAGATGAAAAGAAAAAAAGATTTATAGAAAAATTCAAGTTATCTCCTTATGAAGCAAACATTTTAGTTTCTGATATTGAAACATCAAATTACTTTGAAAATGTAATTAAGAAGTCTGATGTAAAACTTGCAACAAATTGGATAATTGGTGAATTATTTGCAGCGTTAAATGAAAAAAATTTAGAAATAACTGAAAGCCCTATAAGTGCAGGCAACTTATCAAAATTAATTAATTTAATTAAAGACGGAACAATTTCTGGAAAAATTGCAAAAATAGTTTTCGAACAAATGATGGAAGACGACAAAGATCCTCAGAAAATTGTTGAAGAAAAAGGTTTAAAACAAGAAAGTGATCCAAAAGCACTTGAGGCACTAATAGATAAGGTTATTGATGATAACAGAGACAAAGCTACCGAATATAAATCAGGTAAAGTTAAATTATTTGGTTTCTTTGTAGGTCAAGTAATGAAAGTTTCTGGTGGAAAAGCAAATCCTCAATTAGTTAATGAGATTTTAAAGAAAAAACTTTAGAATTTATGGGTTCAGACCTAAATATAACTAAAGAACTCCAAGAGTATATTTTAAGTCATGGATTTAATTTACATCCAGTCCAAAAAGAAATAATTGATTACAACACTTCTCTTGGTGATATCAAAAGAATGCAAATCTCAATTTCACAAAGTCAATTTCTGCATTTAATTATAAAAATTTCAAATATCAAAAAAATTTTAGAGATAGGTACATTTACAGGATTAAGTACGTTATCTATGGCTTTGGCATTATCAGATGACGGCAAAATAATTGCTTTAGATAAAAATGAAGAAACTAATAAAGTTGCAATAGATTTTTTTAAAAAAGCTAATCAAGATCATAAAATAAAAACATTAATTAAACCTGCTTTAGAAAGTCTAGATGAAATTAAAAATGAAAAGTTTGATTTAGTTTTTATTGATGCTGATAAAATGAATTATATTGAATACTATGAACTTTCTTTACAATTATTAAACAAAAATGGTCTAATAATCATTGATAATGTTTTATGGTATGGAGAAGTTGTGAATGAAAACAATAATGATAAATTTACTAAAAATATTAAAGAATTTAACGATCATATTTCAAAGGATACAAGAGTTGAAAAATTAATAATTCCTCTTGGTGATGGAATGACTGTTTGTAGAAAATTATAATGTTTGAAGTAGTTGGTTTTTATAAATTTGTTAAAATTTCTTATCTAAAGAAAAAACAAAAAATTTTATTAGAAACTTTAAAAAAGAAAAACATTAGAGGGACGATAATTATCTCTAAAGAAGGGGTAAATGGAACTATCTCTGGTAAAGCTGCAGACATTAAATTCACAATTAACAATTTAAAAAGAACTCTTAAATTAAAAGAATTTAACAGCAGTAATGTCTCTAAAAGTTCATTTCAACCATTTCACAAACCTAAAGTTAAAATTAAAAATGAAGTTGTTCCTATGAATTTAACTTTAAATAAAAGAATAAACAAAAAAGATAGTCATGTAGACCCAATTAAATGGAATAAGCTGATTAAAGAAAAGGATACAGTTCTTATAGATGCGAGAAAACCATTTGAGTATGATGTTGGAACATTTAAGGGAGCAATTAATCCTGATGTTGATAACTTTAGAGATTTTCCAAAATATCTAAAAAAATTAAAAAAAAATCAACCTATAGCCATGTTTTGTACTGGTGGAATTCGTTGTGAAAAGGCATCTGTATATTTAGAGAAAAAAGGTTTTAATAACATTTATCAGTTAAATGGTGGAATTTTAAATTATCTGAAAAAAACTAATAAGAAAAAAAGTTTATGGAAAGGTGAATGTTTTGTTTTTGACAACAGGATTAGTTTAAAACATGGTCTAAAAGTTGGTTCTTACTCAATGTGTAGCGGTTGTAGGAAACCTATATCTCCTAAGGATAAAAAATCAAAAAAATATGAAAAGGGTGTTTCGTGTCCAAATTGTCACGATAATCTAACAGATGATCAAAAATCAAGATTTAGGATGAGGCAAAAACAAATTAATCTTGCTAAAGAAGCTGGAAAAAGACATATCTTTCAAAAAGAGTATTAACAAATCTTAAATTAATGAATTTATTAAAAGATGAAGTTTCGTTGTTAGTAAGAAGACTTGCTGTACCAGCAAGTATAGGAACCTTATTTCAAACCCTTTATACAATCGTAGACACTTTTTATGCAGGAAAAATATCTCCAGAAGCTTTATCTGCTTTGAGCAAGTCATTTCCAATATATTTTATTATTATTGCAACATCTATTGGGGTTACAGTTGCTGGAACATCATTAATAGGAAGTAGTATTGGAGAAAAAAACGAAAAAAACGTTTTAAGTTATTTTGGAAATGTCATCATTTATGCAATTATAATTTCAGTAGTTGTATCAATTTTAGGTTTTTCTTTTGGTGAAAATATATTCCAATTAATGAATTCTTCTAATACGGTAACTACCCTTGGACTTGAATATATTAATATAATTTTTTTAGGTACGGTCTTATTTATTTTAGTTGTAGCTTTAAATTCGTTTTTACATGCTGAAGGGGATACTAAAACTTATAGAAATGTCTTAATATTTTCTTTTTTCTTAAACATAATTTTAAATCCAATTTTAATTTTTGGATTTTTATTTATCCCACCATTAGGAATAACTGGTATTGGAATAGCAACTTTAATTGCACAATTAGTATCTTTGTTAATTATTTTGATAAAAATATTAAATAACCAGAGAATTAAACAAATAACCTTAGATCATTTCAAAGCTAAATTTTTTTTCCTAAAAAATATATTTTTTCAATCAATGCCCATAACTATTGCCATATTAGGTTATTCAGTAGCTGCTACTATTGTATTTACTTATGTGGGATTATTTGGTGAATACGCTGTAGCTGGATATGGATCTGCCACAAGAATTGAGCAAGTTCTTTTGTTGCCAGTTTTAGGTATAAATACAGCAATAATATCCATCATAGCTCAAAATATAGGAGCAAAATATTACGATAGAGTTGAGCAATCATATTTTACATCAATAAAATACGGTCTGTTTATAATGTTAATCGCTGGTGTAGTTATTTTTGTAAGTGCTGACATTGTTCCTAAATTCTTTTCCTCAAATCCAGATGTAATTATGCATGGCTCGATGTACCTTAAGATTTCTGCATTTATTTTACCTGCTTATCCAATATTTTTCTTATCAAATGGATTTTTTATGGCATTAAAAAAATCTGAGAAAGCTATGGTTAATAACATTGCCAGAAATGTTATAGTGCCAGTTTTATCCTTTTACATTGCAAAGTATTTAAATGCAGATTTTAAAACTTTTTTTTATATTTGGGCTATCTTTCAATGGTTGATATCATTGATGTTACTATTTTATGTTAAATATTATATTAAACATAAATTAGCTAATATTTAAAATTTTTTAAATATGTTTTTTACAAAAAGGAAAGCAATAATTTTAATTATAATCTGTTCTATTTTTTTTATTCTCACATATAAAGATGTCAGGTCTGAAGAGATTAAAGAAATTTCTGGAAATGCTCAAATTATTGATGGTGATACAATAAAAATAAATTCAAAAAAGATAAGATTGCATGGAATTGATGCACCTGAATTCAAGCAAATGTGTAAAAAACCATATTTAACAATAATTTTTTTTACTTTTACTAAAGATTATCCATGTGGAAAAATTTCAACTCAAAAATTACAAAAAAAAATAAATAACAAAGTAATAACTTGTAAAATTTTGGATATTGACAGATATAAAAGATTAATTGGAGAGTGCTATAAAAGAAATTTAAATCTGAATTCTTGGCTAGTTTCAAACGGTTATGCAGTAGCTTATAGAAAATACTCAAAAAAATATATATCAAACGAAATTAATGCTAAAAATGAAAAATTAGGTATTTGGCAAGGTAAATTTGAAATGCCATGGGACTTTAGAAGAAAAAAATAAGTTTATAATCTTGAAGCACAGTCTTCAATCCAAGAACAAAGATGTTCAGCAAAAGATCTTCTAACAAACAGATTTACAATATTTTCATCTTTATGGTGCAGTATCACATCTACATGATTTAAAACTGTCTGAGTTGTTGATCCTTTCTTTTCTTTAAATTCATTAAAATTAAAGGGGGATCCTGCTGAAAAAATTTCATAGACATTTTCACCTTTAAGTTCTAATTGAACAAATTGATCTGTTACATCGATAACTGCACCTAAATTTGTTTTTGAAATACTATCAAATAACATTTCATATAGATCGGATTTGTTAGTGTCTTTACTTGCTAGCTCATTTGAGATTATCATCCATTCGTCTGGACTTAGCCATATTGCTGTTAATTTATCACTTGTTGTTGAAGTGTTTGCTTCTGTAGGTAAGATCATATTAAGATTTTTACCAACATTTGTTAAAAATTCTCTTTTTTTACCTCTCAAATTAATTTTTATTACTGGAGAGATTTCCTTTACAGAAATACTTTCTTGCTTAATTTCATTTTTAATTACTGAATTATAATTAAGCATTTAACCTCTCATTTTTCTCATCGTAAAACACTGGATTTGCAACAGTGACATTAATATTTTTATTTTCCATCGGCACAAAAAGTTGTTTTCCCATCATATCTTTTCCACCTCTAACTACTGCAAGGGCTATTGATTTATTTAAGTTTGGACTGAAATAACTTGAAGTTACATGTCCAAGCATTTCTACTGGACTTTGATTTAACTCAGAAACGATTTGTGCTCCTTCCTCTAAAATTACATTTGGATCTTCTGTTAATAAACCCACTAACTGTTTTCTATCTTCTCTCATTGTATCAGACCTATAAAGAGATCTTTTGCCTATGAAATCGTATTTCTTCTTGCTTACTATCCAATCCATTTGAAGATCGATAGGGGTCATTGTTCCGTCAGTATCTTGACCAACAATAATAAAACCTTTTTCTGCTCTTAATAAGTGCATTGTTTCAGTTCCATAAGGTGTAATGTTAAACTCTTTGCCTGCCTCCATACACTTTTCCCACAGATCTATTCCATAGCTTGCTTGAACATTTATTTCGTAGCTGTGTTCTCCAGTAAAACTAATTCTCATTATTCTGCATTGAATATTGCCGATTTTCGCTTCTTTGTATGACATGTGAGGAAAGCTTTCATCTGACAAATCTAAATTGGGAATTATTTTTTTTAGAATTTTTTTACTATTAGGCCCACACAAACTCGCCGTAGCATAATGATCTGTTACAGAGGTTAAATAAACATCAAGCTCAGGCCATTCTGTTTGAAGATAGTCTTCAAGTTTACCTAAAACATTTGCTGCTCCACCAGTTGTAGTGGTCATGATGTAATGATTTTCACCTAATCTTGTTGTAACTCCATCATCATAAACCATACCATCCTCATTTAGCATAAGGCCATATCTACATTTCCCTATAGCTAATTTTGACCAAGCATTTGTATAAACTCTATTTAAGAATTCAGAAGCATCACTTCCTTGAATATCAATTTTACCAAGAGTAGAGGCATCCAGTATACCAGCACTTTCTCTAGCAGCTTTACTTTCTCTTTGTACTGCTTGATGCATAGTTTCTCCGTTAATAGGGTAGTACCATGCTCTCTTCCATTGACCGACATTTTCAAATTCAGCTTTATTTTCAACATGCCAATCATTCATTGGTGTTCTTCTAAAAATATCAAAAAACTTTCCAACATTTCTACCTACAATAGTTCCGAATGTTAATGGTGTGTAAGGAGGTCTAAATGTAGTAGTTCCTAATTCTCCCATTTTAACACCAGCTGTATCTGCAATTATTCCCAATGCATGCATATTTCCTAGTTTACCTTGATCAGTTCCCATACCCGTAGTCGTGTATCTTTTTACATGCTCAATAGATCTAAAACCTTCTCTTAATGCTAATTTGATATCTTTAGCTGTCGCATCGTTTTGATAATCTACAAAAGGTTTAGTTTTGCCTAAAGGTTTATCCGAAGGAAGTAACCAAATATTTCTTTTTGAATTTTCCTGATCAATCTCAACATTAATATTATCTAAATCCGTTTCTTTAATATTTAGAGTATCTTTAAGCTTATGATTTAAATTTTTAATGATTTCATCAATTTTAAAATCTCCACCACAAGATCCTACACTTATTTGTTCGGATGTATTTTGATTTGGTAAGAAAATTTGTTTTTCCTCATCAAACTTTAGTTTACTACCTGATTGTGTATATAAATGTACAGCAGGTGTCCAACCACCAGCAACTCCTAAGCAATCACATGAAATAGAAATTTTACTTCCAGTCACTGAAGTACCGTCATTAGATAGTTTCATGATTGAAACACTATTTAGTCTTTTATAACCAGCTGTATCAACAATTGAGTGTGACCAGTAAATTTTAATACCTGCTGCTTTTACTTTTTTAACAATTTTACTTTCAGATTGCTCTCTTATATCAATAATTGCCTCAACATTTATACCTTTGTTATATAATGACAAAGCACTTTCGTAAGCACTATCATTATTAGTAAAAAATACATTTTTACTACCACAAGCAACTCCATAAAATTCACTGTATTTTTTAACAGCAGATGAAAGCATTATTCCAGGTCTATCATTATTATTAAATATCAAAGGTCTTTCTAAAGCTCCTGTGGCCAAAATAACTTTCTTAGCTCTAATTTTCAGAAGTCTTTGTCTGATTTTATTTGTTTTATCTTTTGCCTCTAAATGATCAGTTAGATTTTCTCTAGCCAAAAGATAATTATATTGATGATAAGCAGCTACACTTGTTCTAGTTTTTATTTCAAGATTTTTAATATTTTTAATTTCCTCTATTTCTTTTTTTAACCATTCAGAAGGAGTTTTATTATCAATTTTGTTAAATTCGTTATTTTCAAAAATAGTTGAGCCACCAAGTTCATTTTTTTCATCAACTAACAACGTTTTAAAATTATTTTTAGCTGCATTTTTTGCTGCTAATATTCCAGATATACCTGCACCTACAACCAATACATCATAGTGAATATTTCGGTGGTCATAAATGTCAGGATCACTTGATGTTGGTGATTTTCCTAAACCGGCTGAGTGTCGTATGAAAAATTCGTATTTTTCCCAGAAACTAGCTGGCCACATAAATGTTTTGTAATAAAAACCTGCTGGAAAAAAAGGGGAGAGAAAATTGTTTATTCCACCAATATCAAATTCTACACTTGGCCAACAATTTTGACTGGATGCCTCTAAACCTTCGTAAATCTCTACTTCTGTTGCTCTAACATTAGGTTCTGTTCTGTTGGTACCAGGATTTACTTGAACTATGGCATTTGGTTCTTCTGAGCCAGAAGTCATAATTCCTCTTGGTCTATGATATTTAAAACTTCTTCCAACTAAATGAACATTATTTGCAAGTAACGCTGAAGCTAACGTATCACCTTTAAACCCATGGTAAGTTTTGCCATTAAATTTAAAGGAAATTCTATTAGTTTCATCTATGTACTCGCTGGATTTTACTCTTAAGTTTTTTATCATTTTATTGAGCAGGTGGTTTTTCACCCATTTTGTAAATTGCTTTTATTTCGTCGTTAGATGTATCTCTAACCATATTAAACCATTTACGACAACCATGTGCATGGTTCCATCTTTCAAATTGAACACCTTTAATATTTTTTCTCATAAATAAATATTCTGCCCATTCATCATCACTTAATTCTGTTGGTTGCTTAGGTCTTTCAATGTGAGCTTCACCGCCAGCCTTAAATTCTTGCTGATCTCGTTCTCCACAGTATGGACAGTTTATTAAAAACATTAATGAGCAACCGCTGCAGCCCCATGTTCATCAACAAGGTCTCCGCTTACAAATCTATTTAAGTTAAATGCAGCATTAAGTTTGTGTGGTTCATCATTTGCGATAGTATGTGCAAACAAATCTCCAGATCCAGGAGTTGCTTTAAATCCTCCAGTACCCCAACCACAATTAAAGTATAATCCTTTAATTGAAGTTTTACTTAAAATTGGACTAGCGTCAGGACAAATATCTACTATTCCTCCCCATTGTCTTAACATTCTCATTCTACTGAAAATTGGATATAATTCTAATATAGCGTTTAATGTTCCTTCAACTATTTGATGACTACCTTTTTGAGTATAAGAAATATAATCATCCGTTCCAGCACCAATCACTAGCTCTCCTTTGTCAGACTGACTTACATAAGCATGCACTGCGTTAGACATTACAACTGTATCAATAATTGGTTTTACAGGTTCAGAAACTAAAGCCTGTAAAGGTTTACTTTCAAGTGGAAGTCTTAGACCAGCCATATTAGCTATTACACTAGAATGACCAGCTGCAACTACACCAACTTTCTTAGTTTTTATAAATCCTTTTGTTGTTTCTATTCCTTCAACACTATCTCCATTTCTTTTTATTCCTTTAACTTCACAATTTTGAATAATATCAACACCCATTGCATCTGCTCCTCTAGCATATCCCCAAGCAACTGCATCGTGTCTTGCTGTACCAGCTCTACGTTGTAAAGTACCTCCTAAAACAGGGTATCTAATATCTGGTGATGTATTTATAATTGGACAAAATTTTTTAACTTCTTCTGTGCTCAAGTAAACTGCATCAATTCCATTTAGTCTATTAGCATGTGTTCGTCTTTTTAAATCTCTAACATCTTGTAAATTATGTGCAAGGTTCATTACACCTCTTTGACTAAACATTACATTATAGTTTAGTTCTTGAGATAAACTTTCCCAAATTTTTAATGCATGATCATATAATCCTGCACTGGCATCCCATAAATAATTTGATCTAATAATTGTAGTATTCCGTCCGGTGTTTCCACCACCTATCCAACCTTTCTCGACTACAGCAATATTATTCATATTGTGTTTTTTTGCTAAATAGTAGGCTGTTGCTAATCCATGGCCACCACCACCAACAATAACTGCATCGTACTCTTTTTTAGGCGCAGGGTCTTTCCATGCTCTTTGCCAATTTTCATGATATGAAATAGCATTTTTGATTAACGAAAATACTGAGTACTTATTTCTCATAATAATTGAATAATTACTTTATATATATTGAATTTTCAATACAATCGCTTAATACACAATGTCATACGGAAGAGTGGGTGAGAGGCTGAAACCAGTCGTTTGCTAAATGACCGTGCGAGGAAACTTGTACCGAGGGTTCGAATCCCTCCTCTTCCGCCACTAAAACAGAGGCTGATCTTTAAAAAAGTTTTTCATAGGCACAGGTCGTTGTTCCAAAATATATCTATAGACATTATAATTTTCCATTACACGCTGTACGTAATTTCTTGTTTCTCTAAATTTTATTAATTCAACCCAATCAACATAATCAACTTGTTTTTTTTGTGGATCTTTATTTATTTTTTTCCAATATTTAACTCTGTTGGGTCCAGCATTATACGCAGCGACTGCAAAAGGGTAGGCACCATCATATTGTAGAATTAAACCTGCAATATAATGTGAGCCTAAATTAATATTATATTCTGGATCAGTGGTTAATCTTGATTTTGAATAAGGAAGTTTGGCTTGTTTTGAAACTAATTTTGCTGTGTAGGGCATCAATTGCATTAATCCTTTTGCACCAGCATGACTATTAGCTTCCAAATCAAATTCACTTTCTTGTCTAATTATAGATAGGATCAAAGCACTTTCAGGAATTTTTCTTTTATTAATATATTTAGGAGTACTAATTATTGGATAATTGTATTTATTATGAAATCTTTTTTGGTAAGACGCAATTTTTGAAACCTGAATAGCAAAGTCATATCTATTTATACTTGTAGCTAATTCTGCAGCTAAAACTTCACTACCTTTAGCTATATTGTCGTTAGCTAAATGTCTTAAAATATGTTTTGTGTATTTATCTTTTTTCAATTCATCCAGAAGATAAGAAATTTTTACAAGCTCTTTATTAAAAAATTGAATTCTGTATTTTGGATCAATTTCCATATCTTTTTCTAACTCAAAATTTCCATTTGGATTTAATTTTAAAAAAGCTAGCTGACCATAGTAAGTAGTAAGATATTTTGAAGCTTCTCTGTACCAATTATTTGATTGTTCTCTTTCGCCTATTTTTTCATATGCTCTTCCAAGCCAATAAGCACCTCTAGCTAAGCTTATTGGATAACTAACATTTTTATAAAAATTTTTAAAATGATCTTTAGCTGTTAATGGATCATTTAGAAAACTTAAAGCTATCCATCCACTCATCCATTCTGCAGCAGCATATTCAGACCCTTCAGTCATTCCATGATTGCTTGAAATTTTATATGAAACTTCATATTTCTTTTTATAAAGCAATGCTCTTGAGATAATTTCTCTTTCTTTCCACCATTTATCAGGTCTAACTAAATACTCTTTATCATTTCTTATTTTCAGTAATATTTCAGCTGAAGAATCTACACGACCTTTTTTTCTTCTCCATTTCAATCGATCATAGTTTAATCCAGCATCATTTTTAAATTTTTGAGGGACATTTGCTATGGCTTGATCAACCCCATAGCCTTTACTCATTAAA
>CACEFK010000001.1 GCA_902558835.1 uncultured Pelagibacteraceae bacterium | reverse complement strand
CAATTGTAAAATTTGTTTTGACCTGATTTAAATTTGAACTGTAGCCCAATACTTCAAATACTTGCTCTAATTCCTTTATACCTTCTTGAGATAAACGATTTTTTAAAGTTTCTTTCAATTCTTTTAAATCTTTAATTTTTAGAAAATTAAGTATTTCAGAAGCTTGTTCATCGTTTAAATCTGCACCCTTAGTGACCGCACCGCTTATATCTTTTCTCTCTTTTTTAAGAAGATCCTCAACACCTTTCAAACCAAAACCTGGTTTATCTAATTTATCAATTGCCCTGATTACTTTCACTTGCTTTTCTTCTGATATTTTTAAATCATCAATTAGTCCTTGAACTATTTTTCTGTTACTAATGTTAATTGTAAATTGATCTTTTTTTAGACCACAATCTAACAAAGTACTTGATATTAAATTACAAAGCTCAGCATTTGCCTGAGCAGGATTAACATTTCCAATAATATCAAAATCTGCTTGCATAAATTCTCTGTATCTTCCATTACCAGCCTTTTCATTCCTAAAGACATTTTGAATAGCAAATCTTTTAAAGATTGATGGAAGCTCTTGGTTATTTTGAGCAACAAATCTAGCTAGTGGGCTTGAAAGATCATACCTAAGAGTAATGTTTTTTTCTCCATCTTGAAATGAAAATACATCAGACATAGGATTAGTATCATCTTCTGCCAAAAAAGATCCTATATTTTCACTTATCTCAAACGAAGGGGTTTCCAGAGCTTCTGCTCCAAATTTAATAAAATTATTCTCAATAGCTTTTAAAAGCTTTTTTTTGAGAAGTAGTTTTTTATCCCAACGATCTTCAAATCCTGAAGGTAATCCAGGAATTAATTTTTTTTCTTTATTCATTTTTTGGTACCCGGGCTGAGAGTCGAACTCAAACTTAAAGTTCCACAAACTTCCGTGCTAACCATTACACCACCCGGGCTTATCCTCTTTGTTTTTATCTTATTTTATGTGGATTTAAAATTATAATATAAATAAATAGCCTACTGGCTATGGAAACAGTTTCTGTGAGTACTTCTAAAAGTCTTTCTGTATGCAAAATTTATATTCATTAACGGTCTTTTAGACAAAAAAAATTAATATTCAAGGTCTAAATTGAAAAAGGACGTTTATCTATTTGATAGATAAAACGCCCTTATAAATTATTTCTAAATTAGTCTATTTTTTTTAAATTAACTGCAGAAGGACCTTTGGGACCATCTTCTAATGTGAATTCAAGTTTATCACCTTCATTGAGATATCTCATACCGGCAGCTTTTACCGCTGAAGCGTGAACAAAGGCATCTTTTTCTTTATCATCTCTTTCAATGAAGCCGTATCCTTTTTTACCATTATACCATTTAATTTTTCCTTGTAGTGTACTCATCTTATTTCTAAGTCCTTTTGTTATTTATTATCTCTTAAAGTTAATTTCTTTTATGATTATTTCAAGATGAAACTTTATGGTGGTGGCTGAGGAAGGATTCGCACCTCCGACACAAGCCTTTTCAGGGCTCTGCTCTACTCCTGAGCTACTCAGCCTTATTTATCCCCTAAAGATAATTCTTCCTTTAGTAAGATCGTAAGGTGTCATTTCAACTGTCACATTATCACCTTGGAGAACTCTAATTCTGTTTTTTCTTAACTTACCAGCTGTATGGGCAGTAACAGTATGTCCATTTTCTAATTTTACTCTAAACATAGCATTAGGAAGTAGGTCTATCACTGTACCTTTAAATTCCAGTAAGTCTTGTTTTGACAAATTTATTTTCTCCTTATTCGTTTTACTACAGATTGAGCGTGTCCAACCAACCCTTCATAATTTGCAAGTGTTATAACTGATGGTCCAAGACTTTCAATACCCTTTTTTGATAAGTTTATGTATGAAATTCTTTTATAAAATTCATTCACGCTTATGCCGCTTGAGTATTTTGCGGAACCATTAGTTGGTAACACATGGTTTGATCCAATATTATAATCAGTCATTGCCATTACTGCATATTTTCCTAAACATATTGATCCTGAATTTTTTATTTTCGGAACTAACGATTTATAATTTTTAATATTTAATTCTAAATGTTCTGGTGCAATTTTATTTACAACACTTATTATTTTAGCATCTGAAGAAATATACATAAGAATTCCATTATTAATTAAACTTTTTCTTGCAACAGAAGCTCTTGGAATTTCTTTTAGTTGTTTAGTAATTTCAATTTTTACTTTATCTAGTAAATTTTTATCTTTTGAAATCAAAATACATTGTGCAAGAATATCATGTTCAGCTTGTCCAATTAAATCACTTGCAACCCACTCAGGATTTGAGAATTTGTCACAAACTACTGTCACTTCTGAAGGACCTGCAGTCATACCTTCAATTCCAACAACACCAAAAACTTCTTTTTTTGCTGCCGCAACATATGCGTTTCCTGGACCAACTATTTTATGAACTTTTTTAATTTTTTTAGTCCCATAAGATACTGCTGCAATAGCAGAAGGGCCCCCGATAGAATAAATTTCTTTTATTCTGCATTTTTTTGCGGCGTATAATACAGCTGGATTTTGTTTTCCTTTATAGCCTGGATTAATCATAACTATTCTATTAACACCTGCTACCATTGCTGGAATAGCATTCATCAACACACTCGATGGGTATGAAGCTGTAGAACCAGGAACATAAATTGCAACAGACTCTAAAGGCACATATTTATATTCAAGTTTGTTTTTTAATTTATCTGTATAAGAAATATTTTTAAATTTTTGAAGTGAATGAAATTTATAAATTCTATTATAAGCCGTATCGATTGCCTTCTTTACTTTTCTATCAAGTGAATTTATAGATTTTTTTATTTGTTTTGAGCTTGGAATAATTATGTTGTTTTGATTAAATCTTTTCTCATATTTTAATAATGCTTTATCTCCATTTTTTTTTACATCTTTAATTATATTTGTTACAGAAACAGAATCTGATTGAATTTTTTTTTTTCTCTGTAAAAGCAAATTCTCTAATGATTTATCAAAATTTTTACTTTTACTATTTAGTAACTTCATAACTATTTAATTTCACTTTGATCCTCTAATCTTGCTTCAATAGTTTCTGTAGTTAAAGCAATATGAGCATTGTTATTAAAAATAAGATTTATTTCATAAACATCATTATTTTTCAAATAATCTATACCTATTAGTTCTAAAACAGTTTCTTGATTTGATTGATCAATGTTTTTTGATCTTACTTTATCAACAAAATCAAACCTACAAATACTATTGATTTTTTTATCTTCCTGATCACTTTCAACCTTGATTCTTTCAATTGATAATAAAAAAACCTTATTGGATGCGAGATATTTTATATCTGCAATTTTAACCTTAGCCCCTGAACTACAAGCTGAGATCATCTGTAAACCTTCTTGGTCACTTGCTATTATTTTTGCTAAATATTTATTCACTATTTTAATCTTTTAATTTTAACACCTATTTTTTTTAATTTATTTTCTATTTTTTCATAACCTCTATCTAAGTGATAAATTCTGTTAATATATGATTTACCATTAGAAACTATGGCTGCTAGAACTAAAGCAACAGAAGCTCTTAAATCACTAGACATTAATTCGGCACCAATGAATTTAGTATTTCCTTCTATCGTAGCAGTATTATTTTTAATATTTATTTTTGCTCCTAGTCTTTGCAATTCTGCAACATGCATAAATCTATTTTCAAAAATACTTTCAGTTATTGAACTTTTGCCAACTGCTTTACACATTAAAACCATCAATTGTGCTTGAAGGTCAGTAGGAATGCCTGGAAATTCTCTGGTTTTGATGCTTTTTATTGATTTTATTTTTTCAGGTCCTTTAATTAAGATTTTATTTTCACTAGTTTTAATTTTAGCACCAACTTTTTTTAGTAATTTTATTTCTGTACCAATAATTTTAGGATTTAAATTATTTATTTGTAAATTACCTTTTGCAAGTGTTGCAGCTACGCAAAATGTACCTGCTTCTATTCTATCAGCCATTACAGAATATTCAGTTTCATTTAAAGAATTTACACCTGTGATTTTACAAACTCTTCCTGTCCATTTTATTTTCGCTCCAGCTTTATTTAAAAAATTTGTAAGATCTTTTATCTCAGGTTCAATTGCACAATTTTTTAAAACTGTTTTTCCTTTGGCTAAACAGGCTGCTATTATAGAATTTTCAGTTGCCCCAACACTTATCTGTGGAAAATTTATACTTGTTCCGTTAAGTTTTCCTTTTGATTTTGCTAAAATATATCCATCTTTTAACTCATATTTCATACCAAGTTTTTTTAATGCTGTTAAATGGTAATTAACTGGTCTAGCACCAATTAAACATCCACCAGGTAAAGAAGTTTTGGATTTATGGTATTTTGAAATAAGTGGACCTAAAACTAAAATAGAACCACGCATTGTTTTAACTAAAGAATAACTGGCAAAAGTTTTCATATTTTTTTTATTTAAAATTTTTGCTGTTTTTTTATCTTTTGATAAAATTATTTTAGAACCAAGAGACTTTAATAAATTTAACATTGTATTAATATCTCTTACTCTTGGTAAATTGTTGATTACTACAGGTTTATCAAATAGAAGTGTTGCAGCTAATATCGGTAGGGATGCATTCTTAGAACCTGAAATTGAAACGTTGCCCTTGACTTTACAAGGACCATTAATCAGAAATTTATCCATAAATTACTTTTTAATTTTAGCAACTTGAATTGTAGTTTGGCCCTGATATTTACCGTTCTTTGATTTATAAGTTGTTTCTGGCTGAGTATCTGATTTGAAAAATAAAAATTGCGCTATTCCCTCGTTTGAATAAATTTTTGCAGGATTAGGTGTTGTATTGCTTAGCTCAATTACAATGTTGCCCTCAAATTCATTTTCAATTGGAGTAACATTACAAATAATTCCTGTCCTTGCATAAGTACTTTTTCCAACACAAATACACAAAACATCTTTTGGTATTCTAAAATATTCTACTGTTTTAGCTAAAACGAATGAATTTGGTGGAATAATGCAGTATGGTCCTTTTCGTTCTATAAAGTTATCATCAGAAAAATTCTTTGGATCAACTAAAGAACTATTAACATTAGTAAAAATTCTGTATTCATCGGAGATTCTTACATCATATCCCATACTACTTAATCCATAAGAAATTTTTCCTTCAGAAACTTGATGATCTAAAAATGGCTCTATCATATTGTGCTCTTTGCACATTTTTTTAATCCAAGAATCAGGTTGAATCGACATTATTTATTTTTCTTTTTATTTTTTTTTTGGAAAATTTTTCTTTTCTTTAAATTTTTTCTAAGCGCCAAGCTTAAACGCTCATTTTTTTCTTTTAAACTCATTCTTTATTTGGGTTAGTCAGGAAATCTAAAGAAATTGGTTTATTGGGATCCAATGTGGTTGTTTTTTCCACTTCTTTTTTTGAGCCCTCTTTAGCTAAACGTTTAGCTTTTTTTTCTGCAAGCTTTCTCTCTCTTTTAGCTTGCTTTTCCATAAGCTTATTACCTTTAGTTGATTTGTAATCGTAATGAATTCCCATAACATTTTCCTAAAGTAGATATAAATCATATTCATCAAAAAATTAAGGCAATAATTTGAAAAAAATGCTTTATTATCAATAAAATACAATTTGTCTCTAAGCTCCTATAGTTAAATGGTATAACAAGTCATTGGTAATGACTAGTTCCCTGGTCAGTACAGGGTGGGAGCACCATAATTATTTATAAAAAAATTTCCTTAAAACAATTGTGACTATAATCAAAACAAAAAAAGCTAAAATTGGAATATATATATCAGGCGAAAAAATAACATCTGTTATACCAGGAGCTGCTATGTTTTGATCTATAATTTTTTCTAACCCACTTCCTATTGAAGTAATAATAAAAACACTTGGTACAGTACCAAAAAGTGTTGAAAAAAAATAATTTTTTAATTTAACATTAAATAAAATTGGTAACAAGCATTGTACCTGCCAAGGGACTCCCCCAACACAACGATAAATTAATAAATAAATAAATTCAGATTTTTTAAATTTTATTTCTAAGTTTTGAAATTTATTTAGAAATTTTTCTCTAATTAAATCTTTTAAAAAATAATTTCCAAATAAATATAAAAATGTCGCTCCAACACTTAAACCAAGAATACATAAAATTGTTCCGATCCATTTTCCAAACATAAATCCACCAATTAAAACTACTGGACTACCAAAACCTAATAGTGGAAATGTCCAAAAAATGATAAATATCAAAAAAATTATAGCAATTAAAAATAAGTTTGAATTTTTAAGTTCAATAAAATAAGAACGGTTATTTCTTATGAAATCATAGGATGTAATTTCTGAAAGACTAAAATTCGAAAAAAAAAAATACAAAAACGAGCAAATAATTAATAGATAAGATAACCCAATAAATAATTTAAT
The DNA here is from genome assembly GCA_902558835.1 of uncultured Pelagibacteraceae bacterium. Taxonomy (GTDB): domain Bacteria; phylum Pseudomonadota; class Alphaproteobacteria; order Pelagibacterales; family Pelagibacteraceae; genus Pelagibacter. The sequence continues at coordinate 172,497 of CACEFK010000001.1, read as the reverse complement.
TTTTTTTGTATTTTCCATGATTATTCTTATTTTAATGCTTAATCTTCTATTTGCTATTTTAATTATTACTAATATAAAGGGGCAAAATTATAAAAAACTATATCAAATCTAATTATGAAAAGAACTTATCAACCCTCAAATAAAAAAAGAGCTCGAAAACACGGCTTTCGTTCAAAAATGAAAACTAAAGGTGGTAAAAAGCTTTTGGCTAGAAGAAGAGCAAGAGGAAGAAAATCACTAACTGTTTCTGTATAGAATAATGAAAAGCAAAATACTTGCTCTTTCAAAAAACGAAGAATTTAAAAATTTACTTAAACAAAAAAAGATTACCAATAAATACGTAAGTATTTTTTTTGGAAAATTACTTAATAAAGATAAAAAAAGACTAAATATCAGTTTTGTGACTAAAAAAAAAATTGGTAATGCAGTGAAGAGAAATAAAATTAAAAGAAGATTAAGAAACATCATGAATGAAGCAGTTAAAAAAATAAAGATAAACTTTGATTATTCATTTCTTGTTATAGCCAAGTCTTCTATGCTAAATAATGAATACAAAATTATAAAAGAAACTCTTTTTCAAGATTTTGCAAAAATAAAATAATGAATATATTTACTTTAATTTCAATTAAATTTATCAAGGCCTATAAATATTTGATTAGTCCATTATTGGGTCATTCTTGTAGATATTTACCCACATGTTCTGAATACAGCATAGATGCTTTAAAAGAATACGGTTTTTTTAAAGGTTTGTTAATTAGTATAAAAAGAATTTTATCCTGCCATCCAATAAAATTTTTAGGGGGTGGCGAAGGGTTTGATCCGGTTAAAAAAAAAATGAAGGATCATAAATAATGGAAACTAGAAATATAATTGCTGCCATAAGTTTATCAGCTGCTGTAATTATATTATACTCGCTATTTTTTGCACCACCTCCTGTAACGAAAGAAAATTTAACTGAAAAAACTAAGACTGAACAGAATTCAGATGCACCTAGTCTTGATCAAAAAGAAAATGTAACTGAAATTTCACGAGAAGAAGCGCTACAACAAAGTGAAAGAATTCAATTTGAGAACCAAAGTATTGTTGGATCTATTTCATTAAAGGGGGCCGCAATAGACGATCTAACTTTCAAAGAATATAATGTTAGTCTAGAAAGCGATGAAAAAGTAAAATTTCTTGCGCCACGAAGCTCTAAAGAAGGCTATATAGTAGAAAGTGGTTTTATAACTACTGATAAAAATATCGATATTCCAAATGCAGATTCAATTTGGTCAGTTTCTGGAAATAATAAATTAACTGATCAATCTCCTATAAAACTAAGTTGGACTAATGATCAAGGGATCACTTTTGAAAAAGAAATTGCATTAGATGATAAATTTTTATTCACAATAAAACAAAGAGTTATAAATTCTACTGATAAAAACTATGACTTTTATTCTTATGGACAAATTATAAGAAATCAAATCCCAGAAGGTTTAACCGATTTTTACATTCTTCATGAAGGTCCTATTGCTACATTAGATGAAGAATTAGTTGAGGAAGATTATGACGATATTGAAGAGAAAAAATTTTCAAGAACTGCCCAAAAAGGATGGTTAGGTCTAGGAGATAAATATTACATATCAACTCTAATTCCACCAAGAGAAAAAGAATTTAAAACTACGATGGATTACAAAAACAAGTACAGAATTAACTTTGTTACAACAGAACCATTAGAGTTAACTGGAAACTCCTCTATAGAAGAAAACTTGCAAGTAATAGTAGCTGCAAAAAGAGTTGATGTAATTGATGGGTACGCAGAATCATTAAAAATTGATAAATTTGATCTTACGATTGATTGGGGATTCTTATACTTTTTAACACGTCCTTTGTTTACTGCTTTAGAATATTTCTTTAAAATATTTGGTAATTATGGATTAGCAATTATTGCTGTTACCGTTTGTATTCGTGTAGCATTTTTTCCACTTGCTAATTTTTCATTCAGAAGCATGGCTAAAATGAAAGCTCTTCAGCCTGAGATGGCAAGACTTAAAGAAGTACACAAAGATGACAAGATGAAATTGCAACAAGCAATGATGGCTCTTTACAAGAAGGAAAAAGTAAATCCCATGTCTGGATGTTTGCCAATTCTGATTCAAATACCAGTATTTTTTGCTTTGTATAAAGTTTTATTTGTAACGATAGAAATGCGTCATATGCCTTTTTATGGTTGGATCCAAGATTTAAGTGCTAAGGATCCTACTTCTATATTTAATCTATTTGGATTGTTTCCTTATGACGTGCCTTCTTTCCTTGTAATTGGAGCATGGCCAGTTGCTATGGGGGTATCAATGTGGGTGCAACAAAAGTTAAATCCCGCTCCAACAGATCCAATGCAAGCAAAAATATTTATGTTCTTCCCTTTATTTTTAACAGTAATTCTTGCACCATTCCCAAGTGGGCTAGTAATTTATTGGACAGTTAATAACATTTTAACAATGGCTCAGCAGGTTGTAATAATGAAACGTACAACAGTTAAAACTGTAACCTAATTAAAAAATAATAAATGGACCTTGAAAAGATATTACCTAAAGATGGGCCACCAATTAATGAAGTAACCAAATATATTGAAAAATATAAAAATGATTTAATAGTAATTAAATACGGTGGAAATGTTTTAATTGATAGAAACGTATTTAATAATTTTATAACTGATCTTAATGTTTTAAATAAATTAGGCCTTGCAACTGTGGTAATTCATGGTGGTGGACCTAGAATTAAAAGAGAGCTAGAAAAATCAAATATTCAATCAAAATTTATAAGAGGACTAAGAGTAACTGACAAAAATATAATTAATATTGTTGAATCTGTTTTGATTGATTTTAATAATGACATTGTTAATTCTTTAAAAGACAAAGGCACAGAGGCAATCTCTATTCATACAAAAAATAATAATGTTATAAAAACTATACCAGAAGCAGAAGAGCTAGGATTTGTAGGAATACCAAATGAGATTAATAATGAACAAATATTAAATATAATTAATCAAAATAAAATTCCTATAATTTCTCCATTAGGATTAGGTAAAGAAAACCAAACATATAATATTAATGGTGATACAGCTGCGATGGCTATTGCAAAATCTTTAAAATCTAGAAGATTATTATTAATGACGAATGTTGATGGTGTTTTAGATAAAAATAAGAAATTAATAGAGGAAATTTCTTCATCTGAGGTTCTTGAGATGATTAAAGATGAAACTATTACAGAAGGTATGATACCTAAAATAAACGCATGCTTAAACGCCGTAAATAATGGTGTAACAGCAGTTGGTATAATCAATGGCACAAAGCCACATTCGTGTTTATGGGAAATATTCTCTGACAAGGGCTCTGGGACCCTAATAAGACAATGAAAGAGTTAAAGAATATTAAAAACATATTATTTGATTGTGATGGGGTACTCTACAGTGATCTTGAAGGAGTATTTGGTCAAGTAAGTAAAAAAATGACTCAATATATTTCGAATAAATTAAATGTAGATTTAAAAGAGGCAAAAGAATTACAAACAAATTATTTTCATAAATATAACACTAGTCTTAATGGTTTAATGATACATCACGATATACCTCCAAGAGAATTTTTAGACTACGTGCATGATATTAATTTAGATTTTTTAGAAAAAGATACTGCTTTAAGGAATGAGCTTGAAAATATTAATCTAAACAAATTTGTGTTTACAAATGGTAGCAAAGAACATGTTAAAAATATCACTACTCACTTAGGAATTGATGATCAATTTGACGGTGTATTTGATATTGTTGATGCCGAGTACAGTCCAAAACCTGAAGCAAAAGCTTTTGATCTTATGATTAAAAAATTTCAAATCGATCCAACTGAGACTCTTTACATTGAAGATATTGCAAAAAACTTATCAATTGGAAAAGAAAGAGGAGCAAAAACGGCTTGGTTAATCAATAATGAATACTGGGGAAAAAAAGAGTCTGATAAAGAATATATTGATTACAAAATAGAAAATCTTTCTTTATTTTTAAAAGAAATAAGGTTATTAAAAAACTCATAAAATTATGAGTATTGAAAAAATTATAAATGAAGCTTGGGAAAATAAAGACCAAGTAAGCCAAAATTCAGATAAATCTTTAAAGGATGCTGTTGATCAAATTATTGATGATTTAGACAGCGGAAAAGCAAGAGTAGCTGAAAAGATAAATGGCGAATGGGTTACTCATCAGCATCTAAAAAAAGCTATCATGTTAAGCTTTAGAATGTATCCAATGGAAAATTTAACTGGTCCATACAGTAGCTGGTATGACAAAGCTCATTTACTTAAAGGAAAAACAGCTGGATGGACAAAAGAAGATCATGAAAAAGCTGGTTTTAGAATGGTGCCTAATTCACCAGTAAGAAAAGGATCTTTTGTAGGAAAGAATGCGGTTTTGATGCCATGTTATGTAAATATTGGTGCATATATTGATGAAGGAACAATGATGGATACATTTAGTCGTGCAGGAAGTTGTTGTCAGATTGGAAAAAATTGTCATATCTCGGCTGGTACTGGTGTTGGAGGTGTATTAGAACCTGCTCAAGCATTACCAACAATTATTGAAGATAATGTTTTCTTAGGAGCAATGTCTGAAGTAGTAGAAGGTGTAATAGTTGGAGAAGGCTCTGTTCTAAGTATGGGAATGTATATTGGACAATCAACAAAAATTGTGAATAGAAAAACCGGTGAAATAACTTATGGAAAAATACCACCTTATTCAGTGGTAGTTCCAGGATCCTTGCCAGATAAAAACAATCCACAAGCACCATCTTTGTATTGTGCAGTAATAATTAAACAAGTTGATGAAAAAACAAGATCTAAAACATCAGTTAACGATCTTTTAAGAGATTAAAATGCCAACAATAAATGAATTACAATTAGCTAAAGAGCTAATTAGGTTTCCATCTGTTACAAAAACTGATGCCGGTGTTATTAAATTTTTAGAAAAAAAATTAAAAAAAATCGGCTTTAAAACTAAAATTCTCAAGTTTAAAGATAAAAATAGTTATCCTGTAAAAAATCTTTACGCAAGACTTGGTACTGCAAGTCCAAATTTTTGTTATGCAGGTCATTTAGATGTAGTACCACCTGGTAATTTGAATGATTGGACTGTTAATCCATTCAAACCTGCTGTTAAGAAAGGATATCTAATTGGAAGAGGTGCAAATGATATGAAAAGCTCAATAGCTGCATTTGTTACTGCGGTAAGTAATTTTTCTAAAATAAATAAAAAATTTGATGGGTCTATTAGCCTTCTAATTACTGGGGACGAAGAAGGAATTGCAATTAATGGAACAAAAAAAGTTGTTGAGTATTTGAGAAAAAGAAAAGAAAAAATAGATTTTTGTTTAGTAGGAGAACCTACAAATCCAAATAAATTAGGAGAAATGATAAAAATTGGTCGAAGAGGTAGTATGACTGGAAAATTGTCTGTCATTGGTATTCAAGGTCATGTAGCTTACCCAAATAGAGCTAACAATCCGTCAACAGCTTTAGTTCGAATACTAAAAGAGTTAAAAGAAATTAAATTTGATAAAGGTACAAAGGATTTTCAACCTACAAATTTGGAAATAACAAAAATTAATATTGATAATTCAGCTGATAATGTAATTCCAGGATTAGCTAGTGCTTCTTTTAATATTAGATTTAATAACAAACATACATCTTACAAATTAAAGAATAAAATAAACAAAATAATTAAACAAATTTGTAATAAAAATAAATCAAAATATAAAATTGAATATAGTGTTTCTGGTGAGGCTTTTTTAACTAAACCTAACAAAACTACATTTATGATTCAAAATACAATTAAAAAAGTTACTAAAATTAAACCAAAATTATCAACAACTGGTGGCACGTCAGATGCTAGATTCATAAGAAAAATAGCTCCATGTTTAGAATTTGGATTAGTGGGAAAAACTATGCATAAGGTAGGAGAATGCGTATCCTTATCTGATTTAAAAAGATTAACTTTAGTTTATACTAAAATCTTAGATAATTACTTTAAGTGAAAACTGGTTTAATTACATCAGGTACATCTCAAAATCATGATACAGGTCCTGGGCATCCAGAACAAATAGCAAGGGTATCAGTCATAGTAGAAAATTTTAAAAAACTGAATTATAAAAATCTCATATGGAAGAAACCATCTAAAGTTTCAGATGATATTCTATTAACCACACATGAAAATAATTATTTAAATTTAGTAAAAAGTTCTTTCCCAAAAAAAAGGTTTTTCTTCACTTGATGGTGATACAATCATTTCACCTGGAAGCAAAGATGCAACTTTTGATGCAGTTGGATCAATAATTGCTGCAATTGATGGAGTAGAAAAAAAAGAATTTAGAAATGCATTCTGTAGTGTTCGACCTCCTGGACATCATAGTTCACAAAATAAGGCTGCTGGTTTTTGCATTTTAAATTCAGTGAGTATTGGTGCAAATTATTTGTTGAAAAAATATAAATATAAAAAAGTTGCAATAGTAGATTTTGATGTACATCACGGTAATGGAACACAGGATATATTTTATGAAAATCAAAATGTTCTTTTTATATCAACCCACCAATATCCTTATTACCCAGGAACTGGTTCAGAGCAAGAAAGAGGCAAGTTTAACAATATCTTTAATATACCTTTGCCGGCTGGGATAAGTTCAGAAGAATATTTAAATGTATTTGACCGTGTATTAAAAAAATTAGAAGAGTTTAGACCAGAGTTTATATTGATTAGCGCTGGTTTTGACGCCCATGAAGATGACCCTCTCGCTCAATTTAATTTAAAAACAGAGGATTATTTTACTATTACCAAAAGAATATTAGAGACTTCTAAAAAATTTTGTAATGGAAAAGTTGTTTCAATTTTAGAGGGCGGTTATGACCTAAAAGCACTTCGAGACAGCACTAAAAGACATGTTGATGCTCTTTTAGAATTTAATTGATAATTCTTTAGAAAACTCTAAATAAAAATCTTCATGAAATTATATAAAATAAAAAAGTCTGGAATTGATAATAAAGGTAGAGGACTTTATGCAACTCGTGACATTAAAGAGGGAACCAAAATAATTGACTATGTCGGAAAACTTATAACAAAAAAACAAACACAAGATTCAGATAAGTACGATAATAGTAAACCAATATATTTATTCACAATAAATAAAAGATACGATCTAGATGGTGATTTTCCATGGAATACCGCAGGTTTAATAAACCACTCTTGTGATAATAATTGTGATTACGATGGAAAGGGATTGAAAATTTGGGTCAAAGCAATCAAAGATATTAAAAAAGGTGAGGAGTTTACCTGTGATTATGGATTTGGTTATGATGAAAACTACAAACAATTTCCTTGTAAATGTAAATCAAAAAACTGTTGTGGATATATTGTAAGAGCTGAGTCTAGATGGCGAATAAATAAAAAGTTTGCTATGAGCAATAAAAATAAATTAATAAAGAACTCTAAATAAAAATAAACCACTAGGTGGTGCTGGAGGAGCACACAGTGTTCTTTTTTTTGACTTAAATATCTTTTCAAAAGTTTTTAAATCCCATTTCTTTTCCCCCAAATATTTTAAACAACCAACCATAGATCTGACCTGATGTTGTAAAAAAGATTGAGAACTAAATTGAAATTCAATTTTGTTTTTTGAAGCTTTAATATTTATTGATTTTATAGTTTTAATTGGACTTTTAGCGTGACAACTTGATGATCTAAAAGTTGAATAATCATGAGTTCCTAATAACTTTTTTGCACCCTTTTTCATTAATTCTAAATTTAAAGACTTACGAACATGCCATGCTCTATTTTTTTCAATTATGGGTTGGCTTATTTGATTAAAAATAAAGTATTTATAAATTCTTTGTTTTGCTGAAAATCTAGCATGAAATTTATTGTTTCTTTTTTTAATATTTTTAATTGCAATATCTTTTAAATTTAAAAAATGATTTATAGATTTTAAAAATTTAATTGTATCAATTATTTTATTTTTGCAATCAAAGTGTGCAGATTGCTCAAATGCATGAACCCCAGCATCAGTTCTTCCTTGACCATATAAAACAATTTTTTCTTTTAATAACTTTGATAATTTTTCTTGGATTAATCCTTGAATAGTTGGCCCTTTTTTTTGAATTTGCCATCCTCTAAAATTTGTCCCTACATACTCAATAAGTATTTGGTATCTGTTCATTATAAAAGTGAACCTTTTTTAATTTGTGTTCCTAAAACAAATTCTCCAATACTTTGAGGCTTTTTTCCTTGTCTTTGAATTTCTTTAATTTTTATTGATTTTTTATCTCCACACGAAATTTCTAAATGGTCAGATAAAACCTCGCCTGGTTTTCCCTGTGCTTGTCCAATTTCTGCTTTTAATATTTTATATCTCTCACCGCTAAACATGAAATAAGCACCTGGAACTGGATAAAGTCCATTTATTTTACCAATTATAATTTTAGCATCTTCTTTCCAATTAATCTGACCCTCTAATTTTTGAATTTTTGATGCGTATGTCGCTGATGAATGATCTTGTTCTATAAAATTTGCTTTATCCTCACATATATCATCTATATTATCTAGAATTTTCTCTGCAGCCAAACTTGATAGCTTTTCATTAATATCTTCAGCATTTAAATTATTTTCTATATTAATTTTATAAACATTACATACCGGTCCTGTATCTAGTTCCTCCCCTATTTTCATAATACTAATGCCTGTCTCTTTATCTAAATTCATAATTGATCTTTGAATAGGAGCAGCACCTCTCCATTTTGGAAGAATAGATGCATGTATATTAATAAATCCTTTTTTAGTTAAATTTAAATATGACTTTGGTATAATTTGACCATAAGCAACAACTATTGCCAAATCTGCCTCTAAAGATTTAAAATATTCTAATTCATCTAAATTTTCTTTTAATGAATTTGGTGTTCTAAATTCTATATTTAAAGTCTCTGAAATTAATTGAATTGGTGACTTGTTAATTTTTTGACCTCTTTTAGATTTTTGAGGTGGTTGTGTATAAACACAAGTAATAGGATATCCATTTTGATAAAGTGATTTTAAAATTGGAACAGCGAACATGGGAGTACCCATAAAAACTATTTTTTTTAGCATTGATTAAGCTTCTGCAATAGTAGATTTTAATTTTGATAATTTTTTAATTATCATTGACCTTTTTAATTTTGAAAGATAATCAATAAATAGGACTCCCTCTAAATGGTCCATCTCGTGCTGAATGCATGTTGCCAGAAGACCATCGGCCTTTAGCAATTTCTTTTCTCCGTCGTAATCAAGATATTCTACTTCACACTTACTAGGTCTATCAATTTCTGCAAACTGATTTGGCACAGAAAGACATCCTTCCTCATAAGTTGCTTTAACTGGATCTTTATTTTTGATAACCGGATTTACGAAATATCTTGGCTCTTTTTTACTCTCATCTTTACTTATGTCCATAACAATAATTCTCTTTGGTATACCCACTTGTATCGCCGCTAAACCAATTCCGTTTGCGTCATACATTGTCTCTAGCATATCATCCATCAATTTTTGCTCCTCTTTACCAACACTATTGACTGGTTTAGATATTTGCCTAAGTAATTTATTAGGTTCTGTTATTATAGTTCTGATAGCCATAAATTGATTTTATTATAATTTTTAAACTTTTAAAGGAAGAACTTTTAGCAATAGTTTGTTTCTAATTAAATCAACATTTAATTGATTTAAAGTATTGATAATAAAATAAACTGTATCTTCATCAATATTTTCAATTTTGTCAGGTCCAATCACCTCAATTATTCTCAACAATGCGGCACCAATCTCATTATTATCTATCATTATTTGAATATCGGCAGGCATTTCTGATTGCTTAACCTCATAAAGACCGTCATATTTTTTTGAAATTTTAACTCCATCAGATTTAAGCGCCTCTAAAAAAATTATATCTTTTTTTGATAAAAAATATTTTTTGTCTTTTTTAATTTTCTTTAAAAATTTATCTAGGTCCTCTTCAATTTTAGATTTTGCATAATCCCCATTGAAATAATTTATAAGTTTTGATTGATGTAAAATTTTACTATTATATTTAATCTTTTTATCTGCTGTCTCTTTCTTGTTTAGATTACTATTATAAAATGTTGTAAAATTTGAGGGCACATCCTCAACATTAATTTCACCTAAAAATTTTTTTAATTCCAAATCAAAGGCATCACCTATTTCATCAGATATAAATAGATCCTTTAATATCTTTATAAATTCTAATTTAATTTTTGGTTCTTCAGTTAAAAGAGTTCTTTGATATAAAAGAGCGCGTCCCTCGATTGAAGATAGGGATTTATATGCCTCTTTTGCATTTAAAAATTGATTAATATTAAATTGGAATTTTTTATAAAATTCGAATAACTCCTCTTCAGAATAATTTTTATCATTAACAGCTTTTTCTATTGTAGAAATTTTTTCTACATCAGTAATCTCTATATCTTGAATTTTAAAAAGTAAATTAGCAGCTGAAAGATATTTCCAAATTATTTTAGGTGTATCTTCACTTGGTTCATAAGAAAACTCAGGGTTAGTTCTATGAGCTAAATGAAAATCTAAAATTGAATTTATTGATATTTCTTTATCTGCCTCATCTAAATATCCAAATAAATAATTTATTTTATTTTCGTAATAACTATCTTCAAAACCTAACTCTTTTTTTAAATCTAAGATTAGTTGTGCTTCTTCATTTTTTCCATAATTGATTAAACAATATAAATTAAATTTTGATAGATATTCATCTTGAATGGGTTCAGAATTTTTAGAAAAAATCTCACATGATTTTTTTACGTTTGATTCTGATAAATAAGTATCTACTAAATATCTTGTTAAATTTGGATGCAAATTTATTATTTGATTTTTAATTAAATATTCTTCTATTAATTCTAAGTTTGCATCTTTTATTAACCAATCAGATTTAAAGCTCATAAATTCTTTCTCAGTAATATTTTGAGTTGGAGAATAAGCGTTGGTTAATAAAGATACGTGCATTATATCAGATGCATCCTCTGAAAGATTAAACTTATTAATATTCTGAAATAAATTTTTTAATTTAGTTCCATCAGAATTTGACCACATATCCATACTCAAACCGTATTCACTAGGATCATATAGTCCAACAATTTTAATTTCTTTTGAAGAAAATTCTTTATCAAGTTTAATAGTATCTGTTTGTTTATTTGTTTGTAGTTCGTAAACACTGTTCTGAGCAGTGCCACTAGAATTTTCACTTGAAATATTTGTTTCTGAAATAACTTGATTATCTTTTTTTTCTATATTCCAAATATCAATCGGTTTCTCTTCTGCAAAAGCAGGTGTAAAAAAAATAAGACAAACTAATTTAATTAAATAAATTTTCTTATTTAACAATTTTAAAATTTTCATTTGGAATAATTTTTTTAATTTCTTTTTTAGGTGCAGGAAAATCAATTGTACTTAGAAAAAAAATAATACCTAAAATAACCCCTAATCCGATTATAGATTTAATCACAAGTCCTATGATACTTGCTTTGCCTGAACTTGTGTTTTTAATGAATTGCATATACTTTTAGATAATTTCAAATTAAGACATATTTATGTTTTTTCAATAAAGAAACTTATGAAATCAAAAGAAAATCTAGTTTTTTTGGGGATGATGGGTTCGGGTAAGAGCTCTATTGGATCCTTAGTGGCTAAGAAATTAAAATTAAATTTTGTAGATATCGATAAAGAGATTGAAAAAAATTTAAACATTACAATAAAAAAAATCTTTGAAGTTAAGGGTGAGAATTATTTTAGAAAAATTGAGGAACAGACAACTTTAAAAAAACTTAAATTAAACTCTACTGTGATTTCACTTGGTGGGGGGGCTTTTACAAATAATAATATTAGAAAAGAAATTTTAAAAAATCATTTATCTTTTTGGCTAAATTGGGATGATAAAACATTATTAAATAGAATTAAAAACAGTAAAAAAAGACCATTAGCAATTAATGCAACCGATACTGAGTTAATTGATTTAATTAAGAAACGATCTAACATTTATTCTAAAGCTTTACATGAGATAAAGTGTGATAATCTTACTAAAGGTGAAATAGTAAATAAAATTGTAAAAATTTATGAAACAAACTAGATTAAATATAGTAACTAAAACCAAAAAATATCCAATAATTATTGGATCAAATTTAACCTCAAGCATATCAAAAATATTTAAATCAAATTCAATTGATTTTGATAAATGTTTGATTGTTGTTGATAAAAATGTTCCAAAAAAATTTGTCTCAAATATTAAAAGATCTTTTAAAAATAAAAGTATTTTTTTGTTATTTTTTAATGCTAGTGAAAAAAATAAAAATATTAATAGTGTTAATAAAATTCTAGAAGTTTTATTAAATAAAAACTTTTCAAGAAATGATGTTTTAATTTCTTTAGGAGGAGGAATTACAGGTGATGTAAGTGGTTTTGCGGCTAGTCTTTTCAAAAGGGGCTTAAAGTTTGCAAATATTCCAACAACTCTTTTGGCTCAAGTTGATTCATCAATCGGGGGGAAAACTGGAGTTAATTCTAAATATGGTAAAAATTTAATAGGAAGCTTTTATCAACCATCACTGGTTCTCTCAGATATTCAATTTCTTAAATCTTTATCAAAAAGAGAAATAATTTGTGGATATGGAGAAATATTGAAGCATTCATTAATTGATAATAAAAAATTTTTTAGTTTCTTAAATAAAAATCTTAAAAAGATTTTAGGTCTTTCTTCTCCATTTATTGAAAAAGCAATTTATGAAAGTTGTAAAATTAAGAAAAAAGTGGTTGAAAAAGATGAAAAAGAAATAGCATTAAGAAAAGTATTAAATTTTGGCCATACATTTGCCCATGCCTATGAAGCAGGCTTAGGGTATAGCCATAAACTAAATCATGGTGAAGCCGTGATACTTGGAATGAAAACGGCACTGAGTTTTAGTTTTAAGGAAAACATGCTTAGTAAAAGTGAATATAATTTAATTATAAATCATATTGATAATTCTGGTCTACCTTCTTCTATAAAAAAATATTTTTCTATCAGAGATTTAAATAAAATTTTATCTTTTATGATCAAAGATAAAAAAAATAATTCTGAAAAAATTAACTTAGTTTTGTTAAAAAAAATTGGTAAGCCAATTTTCAACAAACAATTCTCCAAAAAGAAGTTGAATTTATTTCTGAAAAACTTTTTAACTAATTAAAATTTGGATTGAGTGAATAAATTCTTTTAATTCTTGATCTAAAATCTTGTAAATTTTTTTATTACTTTCAATTTTATTCATTTTTTTTAGTTCTTGAGAAACGATAATTAATTTTAAATGATATTTTCCTTCTTGATTTCCTTTATGATTTTTATGAAGAAATGATTTGTCTTCAATATTTATACTTTCAATATTTATTTGATTTAATAATTTATTTTTTACAATTGTAATTAACTCATTTATATCCATATATGTTATTATATATCATGAAAAATATTTGTGACTGGAATAATTGTAATGAAATAGGTGAATATAAGGCGCCAGTTGAAAAAGATAATAGCAGAAAATTTAGAATGCTTTGCCTTGAGCATGTAAAAGAATTTAATAAAAATTGGAACTATTTTTCAGGAATGAATGATGACCAAGTAATGGATTTTTTAAAATCTGACATGACTTGGCACAAACCCACGCAAAGCTTTAGCTCTTCAGATAATTTTTTCAAAGTGTTATGGAATACAACTTTGAGAGATGAGTTAGATAAAGAAAAAATAAATGGAGATTATAATCATATGCGTCAATTTAAATTCGATCATAAAGATATAAAAGCTTTTGGAATATTGGGGGTTTCTGTGGGTTTAAAGTGGAAGAAAATACAAGATAAATTCAAATTACTTGTGAAAAAATTTCACCCTGATATGAATTCTGGAAATAAAAAATACGAGGAAAAACTTAAACTTATAACATTGGCTTACACTCAATTAAAAAATACCTACAGGGAAAAAATTGACACCAAATCTTAACACAGAACCGGATATTAAAGTTTCATTAAAACAGACTTTTGGAATTGATTCAGAAATGGAAGTAGACGCATTTTCAAAAAAGAATGAATATGTTCCTGAAATTGATAAAAACTACAAATTCGATAGAGATACTACTTTAGCCATTATTTCAGGATTTGCTTATAATAAAAGAGTTTTAGTTCAAGGATATCATGGCACTGGTAAATCTACTCACATTGAGCAAATTGCTGCAAGATTGAATTGGCCTTGCATCCGTGTAAATTTAGATAGTCATGTAAGTAGAATTGATTTGATTGGAAAAGATGCGATTGTTCTTAAAGATGGCAAACAAGTAACTCAATTTAACGAGGGAATTTTACCATGGTCTATACAAAATCCAGTTGCACTTGTTTTTGATGAATATGATGCTGGTAGACCTGATGTAATGTTTGTAATTCAAAGAGTTTTAGAAGCTGAGGGAAATTTTACATTACTAGATAAAAACAAAGTAATTAAACAAAATAAATTTTTTAGATTATTTGCTACTTCAAATACTGTTGGACTTGGTGATACGACAGGTCTTTATCATGGTACGCAGCAAATTAACCAAGGTCAGATGGATAGATGGAATATTGTTACAACTTTAAACTATCTTAGCCTAGATAGAGAAATGGACATTGTTTTGTCTAAAAATAAAAACTTAAATAACGCAAAGGGAAAAGAAAAGGTTGCTAACATGATAAAAGTAGCATCTTTAACGCGTAAAGGATTTATCGCAGGAGACATTTCAACAGTGATGAGCCCAAGAACAGTGTTACATTGGGCAGAAAATGCAGAGATATTTAAAGACACTGGTTACGCTTTTAGAGTAACTTTTCTTAATAAATGTGATGATATTGAAAAAAATACTATCGCGGAATATTATCAAAGATGTTTTGGTGAAGAGTTGCCAGAATCTTTGATTAATATTCAAATCTAATGAGCACTAAAGAAAATAATTTAAAAGAAAAATTTAAAATTGCTTTAACTTCTACAGCAAAAGTAATTGCTGATGATTTTGATGTAAAAAAAAAAAATTCTGAAGAAAAAAAAATAAAAGAATTTAATTTTCTAGAGATTGATAATTTAACTAGTCCAGCTGATTTTATAAGATTACGTGCAGAAACAGACTCCTCTGCTTTGAAAAAAAAATTTTGTAATGAAACAATTTACAAAAAAAACCTTCCCTCAAATACATCTTCTAGATCTCTTTATAATATAGCTGAAAAAATACGTTATGAGACTTTGGGAGGAAAAATGTTAAAAGGAATTGAGAAAAATTTTCAAGAAAATTATCATCAAATAATAAACCGTAAACGCAAAGATCAATTAAAAACTAAAGAGGATGTATCTGTATCAGAAGCATTCGAACTATATATGCTTAAGAATTTTCATAAAATTAAGCTAAATCCTCTAACAACAAAAATGCTTAATTTTTGGGAAAAAGACTTTGAGGAGGCTATAGAAAAACATAAAGAATTTTTACTTAAAAATCTTGAAGATCAAAACATTTATAGTTCAAAGTTTTCAGAAATATTGGAAGAAATGGACATTTTTCAAAGTGAAGATGAGGATGAACGAAAAGAAGAAAATCAAGATCAAGGACAAGATAATCCATCAAATGAGGATGAAAATAATGACAAAGAAGATAATAAAGATGAAAAAGATGAAAATGTATCAGAAGCTTCACTAGATGCTGATTATAGTGTTGATGAATTTAACTTTGACGAACAGCTGTCGGACACAGAGTCAGATGAACAAAGCTCGGAACAAGTAGCTCAAAAAAAAATAGATAATATCAATTTAGATTATAAAATATTTACAACTCAGTTTGATGAAGTTGTAAAAGCTGAAAATCTAGAAAATGCAGATGAAGCGACAAAACTAAGAAAAAATTTAGATCAACAATTAGTCGGCTTTCAAGATATTATAACGAAACTTGCAAATAAACTTCAAAGACAATTACTTGCAAAACAAAATAGAGCATGGGAATTTGATTTAGAGGAGGGACTATTAGACAGTTCAAAACTTCCAAGAATTATCATGGATCCATATAATTCTTTATCATTCAAAAAAGAAAAAGATTTAGATTTTAAAGATACAGTAGTGACTCTGCTCATAGACAACTCTGGATCTATGAGGGGACGACCAATAACTATTGCGGCTATTTGTGCAGATATCTTATCTAGAACGTTAGAAAGGTGCTCTGTTAAAGTTGAAATTTTAGGATTCACAACCAAAAATTGGAAGGGTGGACAGAGTAGAGAATTATGGACTAAAAATTCTAAACCCAAAACACCAGGAAGATTAAACGACCTAAGACATATAATTTATAAAGGAGCAGATACCCATTGGAGACAAGCAAAAAATAATTTAGGGCTAATGCTTAAAGAAGGATTGCTCAAAGAGAACATTGATGGGGAAGCTATATCTTGGGCTTACAATAGAATTAAAAAGAGAAAAGAGGAAAGAAAAATATTAATGGTTATTTCTGATGGAGCCCCTGTAGATGACTCAACACTTTCTGTAAATTCAGGTGATTTTTTGGAAAAACATTTAAAAAAAATTGTTAAATTTATTGAAAATAAATCGGATATTGAAGTTTTGGCTATAGGAATTGGTCACGATGTTTCAAGATACTACAATAAAGCTATCAAAATTACTGATGTCAATGAATTAGGAGATGTTATGATATCTCAATTAAGCTCATTATTTGAGACAAAGAACAAATACCATTAAATATTAAATAATTCTTTATTCTTCCATCTAATAATAACTTCAGCACCACTGCGTGTTTTCGAATTTCTACAATTAACGGATGCAAAATTTTTTTCTAACAAAGTTTTTCCAATAAACAACCCTAGTCCTAAACCCTCTTTAGACTTATCTTTTGAATAATTTGATTTTAAATATGGTTCTCCAATTTTTGATAATATATCTCGTGGATAACCATTACCGTCATCTTCTACTGTGAGCTCTGTAAATTCACTATCACTTTTTAAATTAATAAAAATAGAATTTTTGGCAAATTTATTCGCGTTTCCTATAAAGTTTCTTAATCCATAAACTATTTCAATAGATTTACTTATTTTTTTTGGGTTTGAGTCTTGATCAAAATTGAAGACAAATTCCTTTTTACTTATGTCTTTAAATGAAGAGATAATTTCATGCAAATAATCTCGAATATTAATATCTTTGTCAATAAATTCATCTTCTTCCACAGGATTTAAAGTTAATCTCTTTAAAATTTCATTACATCGCTCAACCTGGCTATTCAACAACTCTATATCTTTTTCAAAATCTTTTTGCCCCTTAAATTGTTTCATTAAATCATGTGCAATTATTTTTATTGTCGAAAGTGGTGTACCTAAAGAATGTGCGGCGGCTGCAGCTTGACCACCTAAAGATAAAAGTTCATGTTCTTTAGCCATTACCTCTTCCATTTTTCCTAATGCCTCTTTTCTTAATCTAGATTGAGTCCCAAATGTCATTGCAAAATAATTTAAAAATACTAAAGCGATAATCAAAGAAACAGGTATAGAATAATAAAAATAATGATTGTTATGAAAATCACTATTTAAATTAATTGGCAAATCTTGATAATTAAAAGTTAAAAATATAATTATAATTATGGTTAAGATTACTAACAAAGTATTAGTTCTTAAACTTAAATTTGATGAAGAAAAAACACTTGGTATTAATATAAAAATTACAAATGGATTAGTTATTCCCCCTGACAAATAAAGAAGGATACCTAATTGTAAAATATCTATAACCAGGAAGATAAAAGCAGATCTATCTGATAATTGTGTTTTTTTATAAATAAAAATTAAATATAGATTACTTAATATTCCTAAAAATATAACTAAATTTGAAGTAATAAAATCAAAACTAGAATTTAGAAATAAATATACAAAATTTACTGCAATTAATTGTCCAATAATTCCAATCCATCTAAGAGTTATATAAGTTGATTTTTTAAAAGAATGATATTTTGAAGTTTCAAAGAACTTCATTTTTAAATGTCAAGATTTCTAACATTTATAGCATTAGAAACTATAAAATCTTTTCTTAATGCCACATCGTTACCCATTAAAGTATGAATTAAACTTTGATCTTTTTTCAAATCTTTTGAGTATTGTACTTGTAGTAAATTTCTTGTTTCTGGATCTAATGTAGTGCTCCATAATTCTTCTGGGTTCATTTCTCCAAGACCTTTAAATCTTTGAATATTCATTTTAGATTTTTCTTCATCAATTTTTTTCAAATAATCTTTAGATCCCTTTTTAATTTTTTTTAACTCCTTATTATTATTTATTATGTAATCTTCTAACTCCTTCTCGTCTTTTATATAAATTCCTTTTGAGCCTTTGTTAATTTTAAATAACGGTGGTTGCGCTAAATAAACATGACCATTTTCAATTAGTTTATTAAATGGTTTATTATTGAAAAAAGTTAAAAGAAGAGCTCTTATATGAGATCCGTCTACATCAGCATCTGTCATAATAATAATTTTTCCATATCTTAAATCTTTTAAATCAATCTCTTGTGCTTTTGGATCTAAACCTAGAGCATTGATCAAAGTAACAATCTCATTTGATGAAATCATTTTAGACAAAGCTTTTGTTCTTTGATCAGAACCATTTCCATTACCATTACCATTTTTCTTAACATTAAAATCTTCTACATAAGTATTAAGTATTTTTCCTCTAAGTGGTAAAACTGCTTGATTAGCCCTATTTCTTCCTTGCTTTGCTGATCCGCCTGCTGAGTCCCCCTCTACAATAAATAATTCGGTTCCTTCTTGTTTGCCAATTTGACAGTCAGCTAATTTTCCAGGAAGACCACTTAGCTCAAGAGCTCCTTTTCTTCTTACATTTTCTCTTGCTTTTCTAGCAACATCTCTTGCCATTGCGGCTTGAATAACTTTAGCCAAAATAATTTTTGCAACAGAAGGATTTTGATCAAACCAAATAGATAATTTTTCATTTACTAATGTCTCTACAATCATCCTTACTTCTGATGAAACTAGTTTATCCTTTGTCTGAGATGAAAATTTTGGATCAGGAATTTTAGTTGAAAGCACACAAGTTAGCCCTTCCTTTATATCATCACCTGAGATTGCTAGTTTATTTTTCTTTAGTAAATTATTTTCGTTGGCATATTTATTAACTACCCTAGTTAATGCACTTCTAAATCCTAACAAATGGGTTCCACCATCTTTCTGATAAATATTATTCGTATATGGAAAAATATCTTCTGTATATCCTGCATTCCATTTTAAAGAACACTCTAGTTCTATATTATTTTTTTTACCTTCAATATAAATTGGTTTTCTAAATAAATCATTTCCATTTTTGTTTTGTAACTTTTCTCTTTTTTCATCTAAAAAATCTACAAATTCTAGAACACCACCATCAAATTTAAACTCAGATGTTTTCTCTTTCTTTTGACTTGCGTCAGTAAATATTATTTTAATTCCTTTATTTAAAAAGGCTAATTCTCTCATTCTTTTTATTAAAATATTCGCACTAAATTTTATTGAAGAAAAAATTTCTTTAGACGGTAAAAAAGTTATTTGAGTTCCAGTATTTTTTGCTTTTCCTACAACCTTTAATGGAGCTTTAGCTTCACCATTCTGAAATTCTATGTAGTGTTTTTTTCCATCTCGAAATATCTCTAGCTGTAATTTTTCTGAAAGCGCATTTACAACTGAAACACCCACACCATGTAGTCCTCCTGAAACTTTATAAGAGTCATGATCAAACTTACCACCAGCATGAAGTTGTGTCATAATTACTTCAGCTGCTGATTTTTTTTCCCCTTTATGGATATCAACAGGAATACCCCTTCCATCATCATTTACAGTTATTGTTCCGTCAGGGTTAATTTTTACATTAATATTTTTACAATATCCTGCTAATGCCTCATCAATAGAGTTATCTACAACCTCATAGACCATATGATGCAAACCAGTACCATCATCTGTATCTCCAATATACATACCTGGTCTTTTTCTAACCGCTTCAAGACCCTTTAAAACTTTGATGGAGTCTGCCTGATATGTATTTTTATTTGTCATTTTTTAAATTTTGGAAAAAGAAAATTATAACATTTTTTATAAAAATTGCTGATTTATCTTAATAAAAAAACCTTAAAATGCTCAAATAACCCTTTAAAAATAAGGCTTATTTAATGGCGGAGAGAATGGGATTCGAACCCATGAAAGAATTGCTTCTTTACACGCTTTCCAAGCGTGCGCCTTCAACCACTCGGCCACCTCTCCATATTATAATTTTTATCAATTTATATTTAATTTAAAATTGATTTTTTTAAATCATTTATCAAAAGTAAATTATATTTAAATATATTAACTTTCTTTTTAACAACTAAATATTTTGTAGTTAAGTTTTTTTTTGAATTTAAAAAAACATTATTTGGGAACCTTTTTTTTTCAAATTTATATAAACTATTATTTTCCATAAATATTTTTTTGTTATAAGCAATCCCTTTATAAAGCCAAGCAGATACTCTATATTTATAAACTTCTTCATCTATCGGTAGGTATATAAATGATATGTTTTTAATATCTTTTTCATCAATAAATTCAAATAGTTTAACATTTTTAAAATTGTTAAATAATCCTTTTTCAATGTTCGACTTTTTACTCAAAATATTGAATTTAAGTTCTGTATTCTTTTTTACAAAATTTTTGATATTATTTTTATTGAAATGATGCCTTGTTGGGATAAGAGCTATTTTTTTATTTTGCATACTGCTTTCATTATTGATTATTTTCATTATAGGATGATTTGTAAAAATAGCTTTTCTTTTAAATCGATCTATTAATAACTTTTTTGAATTTAAATTATAAACTAGATGACTAATATTTTTATTTAAAAAATTTATTATAAAAAATTTAAACTTTTTTTTAGGATTTAAAGTATCATGTTCAAATACAAATATTTTAAAATAATCCAAATCTATAAATAAACCCAACAGGAGTAAAATATGTGGTTCATAAGATAATAAAACTATATTTTTAATTTTTTGTTTTTTGAAATCTTGAAATAATTTAGCTAATTGGTATGTTTTTAAAAATAAATTATTTTTAAAATTAAAATACTTAATTTTTTTTACCTTGTTAATTTTTTCTTTTATCTTTCTATTTAAGAAAATGAATTTAAAATTTTTATTTAAATGTTTAATATAAAAGTTAATTATAGGCACATGCCCACTAGGAGTTAGATAATCAATTAAAATAGAATTCATCAAGTATCTTTATTTATTTTCAGTACTCCTATAAAAGCTTCTTGAGGAATTTCTACTCTCCCAAATTGTTTAGATTTAGCTTTACCTTTTTTCTGTTTTTCTAAAAGTTTCCTTTTTCTATCTGTTGCGCCACCACCATGAATTTTCGTTAAAACATCTTTTTTAAATCCTTTAATTGTTTCCCTGGCTATAATTTTACCTCCAATTGCAGCTTGAACTGGTATCATAAAGTTATGCCTTGGTATTAAGTCCTTCAATTTTTCACACACCTCTCTTCCTGTTTTTTGGGCAAAATTTTTATGAATCATCATTGCCAAAGCATCAACGGGCTCACCATTAACTAGTATTCCCAATTTAACTAAATCTCCCTCTCTATGCTCTATTATTTCATAGTCAAAACTTGCATAACCACTTGTCATTGATTTCAATCTATCATTAAAATCAAAAACTACTTCATTTAATGGTAGTTCATAATTTACTACAGCTCTATTTCCTGAGTAACTTAAATTTGTTTGTATACCTCTTTTATCTTGGCACATTTTTATTATTGAACCTAAGTATTGATCAGGTGAAATGATTGTTGCCTTAATCCAAGGCTCTTCAATAAATTTAATTAAAGTTGGATCAGGTAAACTTGACGGGTTTTGTAGATCTAATGTATTTCCGTTATTTAGGTGAACTTTATAAACTACACCTGGTGTTGTGGTTAATAAGTTTACATCAAATTCTCTTTCTAATCTTTCTGTAACAATTTCTAAGTGGAGTAAACCAAGGAATCCGCATCTAAATCCCAAACCTAAAGCTGAAGATGACTCTGGTTCAAAAGAAAAACTAGCATCATTTAATTGTAATTTAGCTAAACCATCTTTTAATTTTTGGAACTCTGAGCTATCTACAGGAAACAATCCACAGAAAACTACTGGTTTGCTTGGTTTAAATCCAGGTAGTGCTTCTGTTAAAGGTTTTGAAGCATCACAAATTGTATCTCCTACTTTTGTTTCAGATAGAACTTTAATTCCTGTTGTAATAAATCCAATTTCACCAGTTTTTAATTCATTAATATCTACTGGTTTTGGAGTAAAAACCCCAACTTTTTCAACAATATACTCTTGATTAGTAGACATCATTTTTATTTTCATGTGTTTTGAAAGTTTGCCATCTATCACTCTTACTAAAATAACTACACCCAGATATGTGTCATACCAACTATCAACCAATAAACATTTTAAATTTGCTGAACTTTCTCCTTTTGGAGCGGGCAATGTTGTGATTATTTGTTCTAAAATATCTTCTATACCTTCTCCAGTTTTACCTGAACATGGAATTGCATTTTCGGTATCAATTCCTATAACTTCCTCAATTTGTTTTTTTGTTCTATCTAAATCCGATGCAGGCAAATCAACCTTGTTTAAAACTGGTACTATTTCATGATTAGTATCTAAAGCTTGGTAAACATTTGCTAAAGTTTGAGCCTCTACCCCTTGTGTACTATCTACAATCAAAATTGAACCTTCACATGCATATAAAGATCTACTAACTTCATAACTGAAATCAACATGACCTGGGGTATCAATAATATTTAAAATGTAATCCTTTCCATTTTTAGCTTTATAATTTAATTTTACAGTTTGTGCTTTAATTGTAATTCCTCTTTCACGCTCAATATCCATAGAGTCTAAAACTTGAGCTTTCATTTCTCTTTCAGTTAATCCACCACAACTATGAATAATCCTATCAGCAATAGTTGATTTTCCATGATCAATATGCGCAATTATTGCAAAATTTCTTATATTATCAATTGAACTCATTAATTATTTTAGGAACGAATTTTAGCACCAGTTTTATTTTCAACTGTTTCTATTATCAAATTATTAGTTTTTTCTAAATCATTATCCGTTAATGTTTTTTCCAATGATTGAATAGTAACGCTTATAGCAACTGATTTTTGATTTTCAGGAATATTGTCTCCTTCGTAAACGTCAAATACTTTAATGTTTGAAATTAAATTTTTATTAATATTTGATATGACACTTACTATATCTTGCACACTTATTTTTTTATCAACAATAAATGCAAAATCTCTTTCAGATTTTTGGAAATCGGATACTGAATATTTTGTTTTTTGATCTTTTAAAGGTTTTTTTGGCAGTTTTAAATTATCTAGAAATATTTCGAATCCTACTAAAGACTCTGTTTTAATATCTAGTGTTTTGATAATGTTTGGATGAATTTCACCAAAATAAGCAACTACTTTTTCTTTTCCTTTATTTAAAAATATTCTACCTGATTTTCCAGGATGATAATAATTGGGGCTTTCATCATCAATATAAAATTTTTCTGATTCATAACCAGCTTCTACTAAAGTTTGTATAACATCTCTTTTAACATCAAAAACATCTGTATTTCTCTCTTTTTCAATCCATGAAAGTCTAGACTTTTTTCCAGCTGACAAACCACAAACAACTGTATTCTGTTCTCCAGGTTGTGGACCATAAAATATTGGTCCTATTTCAAATATTGATAAATCTTTAATTCCTCTATCCAAGTTTTTGCTCATGTACATTACTAAATTTGAAAAAATAGAATTTCTTAAAACTCCCAACTCAGAGCTAATTGGATTTACAATTTTTATTTCTTTACTGGCTTCTTTAAAATGGTCATTATATTTAGAGTCTGTAAAAGACCATGTAATTGCCTCCAAATACCCTTTAGATGCTACTGCTCTTTGAAGAAAATGAAATAACTTTTGAGTTGGATTTAAAGTATTTTTTGATCTTTCTTTAATAGGATTTTCTATTTTTATTTTTTCATAGCCACTAATTCTTACAAGTTCCTCAACTATATCAATTTCTTGAACGATATCTGGTCTCCAAGATGGAACTGATAATTTAAAGAATTTTTTTTCTTTTTTTAATTTAAAACCAAGTTTTTCTAAGATGTTAATCATTTCCTTAGTTGAAATTTTAAAACCAGTAATTTTTTCAAACATTTTAGGTTCAAATTTTATGACTTTGTTTTTATAAGATTCAATTTTTTGATTATCTATTTTACTAATTTCACCACCACAAATTTCCTTAATTAAAAAAGCTGCTTTATTTAATCCAACTTCAATAGATAACTGATCAATACCTCTTTCAAATCTAAATTTAGCATCTGTATCGATATTCAATTTTTTAGCAGTTTTTCTAATTGATCTTGGGTCAAAATAAGCAGATTCTAATAGAACATTTTTTGTATCTAACTCTGTACCAGATCTTGTTCCTCCAATAATTCCTCCTAGGCCTAAGACACCTTTGTTATCACTTATTACACACATTCCATCATCTAGTTTATAATTTTTGTTATCTAGAGCAGTAAATTCTTCTCCTGATTTTGAATTTCTAACAATTATTCCCTCATCAATTTTATCAGCATCATATGCGTGCAAAGGACGATTAATATCAATCATGACATAATTTGTAATATCTACAATTGCAGATATTGGTTTTTGGCCTATAGAAATTAATTTATCTTTCAGCCATTTAGGACTTTCTGTATTTTTGACGTTTGTTATCAAGCAGCTGCCAAAAGACAAACAGCCTTGATTTTTTTCTTTTGTTATTTTTACTTTTAAGGTCTGTTTTTTATTAGATTTAATTTTTTTATCTTTTTCTGTTTTTAAATTTCCAAAACCTGCGGCTGATAGATCTCTTGCTATACCCCGAATACCAAGACAGTCTGGTCTATTTGGTGTAATTGATAAATCGATAAGATTAGAACTTGGTTTAGAAAAATAACTTTTTCCAATATTTTTTGCATATTTCGAAGATGATAATTCAGTAATTCCATCACTTTCATCTGATAAATTCAATTCAGATTCAGAACAAAGCATTCCATAAGATGTAACATCTCGTATTTTAGCAACAACAAGTTTAGTTTTGTTTTTTGGGATTATTGCACCTGGTGGAGCATACACAGTAAGAAGACCCTCTCTTGCATTTGCAGCCCCACAAACAACTTTTTTGATTTCATTATTACCAACATCAACATCGCAAACTTTAAGCCTGTCTGCGTTTGGGTGTTTTTCTGTTTTAATGATTTTTGCTACTCTAAATAAGTCTAATCCCTCAGATAAATTTTCTATACTCTCAACTTCAAGACCTATGTCAGTTAGTTTCTCAAGAAGTTTATCTTCTTTAGCACTTATTTTTAAATGATCTTTTAACCAATCATATGTAATCTTCATCTGCTTAAACCTCTGTAATTTGAAGGGACATCAAGCGGATCAAAACCAAAATGATTTAGCCATCTGTAATCACAATCAAAAAACGCTCTTAAATCATTAATGCCATATTTAAGCATTGCTAATCGGTCAATACCTATGCCAAAGGCATATCCTTGATATTTAGAAGGATCTACTTTTACATTTCTTAAAACATTAGGATGCACCATGCCACAGCCTAAAATTTCAAGCCACTTATCTCCTTCTCCGATAATTATTTTGCCATCTTTTATTTCATAACCAATATCAACTTCTGCAGATGGTTCTGTAAATGGAAAATGACTAGGTCTAAATCTCATTTTAATTTTTTCGACTTCAAAAAATTCTTTAATAAAATAATTCAAGCATCCTTTTAAATGCCCCATATTAATATTTGTATCAATATGCAAACCTTCTACTTGATGAAACATTGGTGCGTGTGTTTGATCACTATCAGATCTATAAGTTCTCCCAGGAGCAATGATCTTAAATGGAGGTTTATCTTTTAGCATAGTTCTAATTTGAACTGGTGAAGTATGAGTTCGTAACAAAACTTCTTTGTTTTCATCTAAGTAAAATGTATCATGCATATCTCTTGCTGGATGATTGTCCGGTGTGTTTAAAGCAGTAAAGTTGTTATATTCATTTTCAACATCAGGGCCTTCCTCAACACTAAATCCTATTTCAGAGAAAATAGATGAAATTTCATCAATAGTTTGTGATACCGGATGAACTTTTCCTCTAACGAATGGTCTTTCAGGTAAAGTTATATCAACTTTTTCCTTTTCTAATTTTTCGTTTATCTTTTTTCCTTCTATCTCGTTAATTTTAGAAGTTATCAAATTCTGAAGTTCATCTTTAACTTGATTTAAATCTGATGCAAATTTTTTTCTATCAGTCTCTGGAATTGACCCTATTGTTTTAAATTTTGATGAAATTAAACCATTTTTACCAAAGAGATCGGTTTTGATTTCGTTTATTTGATCAATGCTTAAATCATTTTCTAGTTTTGATATAAACTGATCTCTAATATTTTTTATCTCTGACATATTAGTAGATTATTTCCTTAAGAAATAAAAACAATAGCGAAGATTAATTTAAAGCTGATTGAGCTTTTTGTACAATTGTTTTGAATGCTTCTGGGCTATCGTAAGCAATTTCAGCAAGAATTTTTCTATCTATTGCAATACCACATTTATTTAATCCATTGATAAATTTTGAATAAGTTAAGCCTTCAGCTCTTACTCCAGCATTGATTCTCTGTATCCACAATGATTTAAAATCTCTTTTTTTATTTCTTCTGTCTCTGTAAGCGTATTGCATGGATTTTTCCATAGCTTGCTTAGCAACTCTAATGGTATTTTTTCTTCTGCCCCATTGACCCTTTACAGCTTTTAAAACTTTTTTATGTTTAGCTTTACTAGTTACACCTCTTTTAACTCTTGCCATTATTAACCTCTTAAACTGTAAGGCATGTATGACTTAACAATTTTTCCATCTTGTTTAGACAATGTTGTAGTGCCTCTAAGTTTTCTTATTTGTGAATTCGTTCTTTTGATCATGCCATGTCTTTTACCTGCTTGAGCAGAAATAACTTTACCCTTAGCGGATATCTTAAATCTTTTTTTTGCTGAGCTTTTTGTTTTTAGTTTTGGCATAATTCTGCGGACTTATACAAAGAAAGATATAATTTTACAACCTCTATTAAAGCTTATAAAGGCTGAATTACCATGATCATTTGCTTCCCATCAAACTTGGGATGCAATTCTACCTTGCCAATATCCTTCATATCTTCTTTAATTTTACTCATTAGTTCATTTCCTAGATGGGAATGCTGAAGCTCTCTACCTTTAAATCTTATAGTAAATTTGACCTTATCTCCTTTAGCTATAAAT
Source organism: uncultured Pelagibacteraceae bacterium (assembly GCA_902558835.1). GTDB lineage: Bacteria > Pseudomonadota > Alphaproteobacteria > Pelagibacterales > Pelagibacteraceae > Pelagibacter. The sequence continues at coordinate 144,997 of CACEFK010000001.1, read as the reverse complement.
TTTTTAGCATTTTTGACTTTAAACTCATAATCATGAGTTTCAGTAACAGGTCTCATTTTAATTTCTTTTAAAGAAACAATTTTTTGTTTTTTCTTTGCAAGATTAGCTTTTTTCTGAGCATCATACTTATATTTGCCCATGTCCATTATTTTACATACAGGGGGATTTGCGTTAGGTGCTATTTCAATTAAATCTAAACCTTGATTTTTTGCCATGGAAATAGCTTCATTGGTATTCATCACTCCAAGATTTTCTCCATCACTTCCTATTACCTGTACATCAGGAGAAGAAATTCTATTATTTGATCTTGGACCTCTGTCCTTAGTTCTTCTTTGAAAATAATTTTGTTTGAAGTCTGCCACTTAGTTTGATGATGCTTTATTTAAAGCAGAGAATGTTTTTAAGAATTGATCTATACCCATATTTTCTTGTTTATTAGAGTCTAATCTTCTAATCGTTACTGAATTGGAGTCAACTTCTTTTTTACCACAAATTAATAAAAGCGGTATTTTTGCTAAAGAATGATCTCTAATTTTATAATTTAAATTATGATTTTTTAAATCTACTGCAGAACTTATACCTGAATTTTTAATTTTATTTGATACATCGACTGCATAGTCATTAAATTCCTCTGAAATAGGTATTACCATAGTCTGTAATGGAGATATCCAAAATGGAAACTTACCTGCATAATTTTCAATTAAAATTCCAATAAATCTTTCTAGAGAACCAAATAGTGCTCTATGTAACATAACAGGAATTTTTTTAGTACCATCTTTATCAACATAAGAAGCATCTAATCTTGCAGGTAAATTTAAATCTACTTGTAAAGTTCCACATTGCCAATCTCTGCCAATAGCATCTCGTAAAACAAATTCAATTTTAGGACCATAAAATGCTCCCTCACCTTTATTAATAGTATATTCTAATTTAGAAGCTTTAACTGCTTCAAGCAAAGAGGCTTCTGCTTTATCCCAAACTGAATCATCACCAACCCTTACTTCTGGCCTATCTGCATATTTTAGAATCACATTTTCAAAACCAAGGTCTTTATAAATATCTAGTATTAGATTTGTGACAATTAAACATTCGCTAGTAATTTGATCTTCAGTGCAAAAAATATGAGCATCATCTTGAGTAAAGGCTCTTACTCTTAGTAACCCATGCAAAGCGCCTGATGGCTCATAACGATGAACTTTCCCAAATTCAGCAAAACGTAACGGAAGATCTCTGTAACTTTTTAAGCCTTGATTAAATACCTGGATATGACCAGGGCAATTCATAGGTTTAATTGCAAAAACTTTCTCATCTGGTGTTTCAGAAGTATACATGTTTTCTCCATATTTTTCCCAATGCCCAGATTTTTCCCATAGTTGTCTATCTAGTACCTCTGGAGTATTGACCTCTTTATAACCAGCTGTATCTTGTCTGCTTCTCATGTAGTTAATGAGCTTTTGAAATAAACTCCAACCTCTTTCATGCCAAAATACTGAGCCAGGGCTTTCTTCTCTAAAATGAAATAAATCCATTTCTCTACCTAATTTTCTGTGATCTCTTTTTTCGGCTTCTTCTATTCTCTTCAAATATTCATCTAGATCTTTTTGAGTTGCCCAACTCGTACCATATATTCGTTGCAACATTTCATTATTAGAGTCTCCTCTCCAATATGCTCCTGATACTTTTGTAAGTTTAAAATATTTCCCTATTTTACCTGTAGAGGATAAATGTGGGCCTCTACATAAATCATGCCATTCTCCGTGAAAATAAATTGATACATCTTCATTTTCAGGTATCGCTTCAATTAACTCGGCTTTATAAATTTCTCCTTTTTTTTTAAAATGGCTAATTGCTTTGTTTCTATCCCAAACTTCTCTTTTTGTTGTTTCATTCCTATCGACAATCTCTTTCATTTTATTTTCAATTTTAACAAGATCATCCTCTGTAAATGGTTCTTTTCTAGCAAAGTCATAATAAAATCCATTTTCAATCACGGGTCCAATTGTAACTTGTGTTCCAGGAAATAATTCTTGAACAGCCATAGCTAAAATATGAGCTGTGTCATGCCTTATAGTTTCTAAGCCCTCAGGATTTTTTGAGGTAAAAATTTTTACAGAACAATCATTTTCAATTAAAAAATCAAGATCTTTAAGTTCACCATCGACGCTTATAACCATGGCTTGTTTAGCTAATGATTTGCTAATTTTTTCAGCTACTTCAAGTCCAGTAACTTTATTAGGAAAGTCAATATTGTTTCCGTCAGGTAATGTTATTATCGGCATTTAATTTAATAATCTCTTATACTCTGAATAAGTAGAAAAGCACATTTTTTCAACATTAAATTTTTGAACTATGTTTTTTCTTCCCTCATAACCAATTGATTTTAATAGAGTTTCATCCATGTTAAGAGTTTTTAAAATTTTATTACTTAATGATTTAGCATTTCCTGCTTCGTATAAAAAACCAGTTTTTTCATCAATTATCGTTTCGTTAGAACCTCCAATATTACTTGCTATAATTGGTTTTTCCATTGATTGTGCTTCGACAGCAACTCTTCCAAAAGCTTCTGGTTCGGTTGAGGCTGAAACAATAATATCAGAAACTTTATAAGCTAAAGCCATATCCTTACAATGATCTATGAATCTTATTTGTTTAGACAATCTGTATTGCTCTGAGAGTCTTATTAATTTTTTCTTATATAAATCTCTACCTTGATCACTACCTAAAATAACGGCATAAAATGCTTCATAACCCAGCTCTATATTCACTAAGTTAATTGCCTCAATAAATACTTCCTGTCCTTTCCATGAAGTTAATCTACCGGGTAAAAGTATAATTTTTTTACCTTTTTCAATGTCCCATTTTTTTAATAATTTTTTCTCATCAATTTCAATTTTGGTTGTTGGATCAAAGTAGTCGACGTTTATTCCTCTAAAAATAACCATTAATTTTTTTTTCTTATTTAGATATTTTGAATAATTTTTTTTAATATGAGAAAAAATAAAATTAGATCCCGCAATAATTAAATCTGCTCTAGTCATTACTGAATTATAAATTTTTTTTATATTACCCTTAAAATTGTATGTTCCATGAAATGTAGTTACAAATTTTCGTCCTGTGATTTTTGTTGCTAACAAACATGACCATGCAGGTGCTCTACTTCTCGCGTGAACAAGAGAAATATTAAAAACTAAAATTATTCCAATTAAGATAAAAGCATTAATTAAAATTAGTAAAGGATTTTTACTCTGTACAGGAAGTCTAAATACCTTAACTTTTTTTCTATCTACAAATTTAAGTAATTCACCACCACTAGTTACAATAAATGATTTACAATTATTTTCTGGTAAGTAATGTGCTATATCATAACAGCCTGTTTCAGCTCCTCCATAACCTAATTTAGGTATTACTTGTAAAACTTTTAAATCAGATGACATTTGATATGATTATATATTAATAGACAAAACTTATAAACGATTATGGCAAATTTCAGATTTCATCAAATATCAAATACAAAGAAAATTAGACATATTTCTAAAATTTTTAAAAATAGTTCTTTTATAGTTTTTTTGCATGGCTTTATGTCAGATCTTGAAGGAAAAAAACCAAATGCATTTTTGAAATTTGCTAAAAAAAATAAAGTAAGTTTTTTAGCACTAGAATACTCTGGTCATGGAAAATCTTCTGGAAAATTTGTAAATGGAAATATTTCAAAATGGAGTAGAGAGACGTCAATTTTAATTAGAAAATACGTTAAAAAAAAAGAGTTTGTGCTAATTGGTTCAAGTATGGGCGCATGGATTTCGCTTAATCAATTCAAAATTTTCAAAAAACAGATTAAAGGATTTTTAGGAATAGGGGCTGCTCCTGAATTTTTAGAAAATTTAATGTGGAAAAAATTTACCAAAAAAATGAAAGAGGAAACAATACGTAAGGGTATTTATCAATTAAAACATGGCAATTATGAATATCCAATTACTCTACAATTAATAAAAGATGGAAGAAAAAACAAAGTCTTAAATAAAAAAATAAATTCAAATATTAAAGTAACAATGGTACATGGTGAAAAAGATGAGGCAGTTCCTGTCTCATATTCAAGAAAAGTTTTAAGATTATTTCCAAAAGCTAAGAAAAAATTAAATATTATAAAAAAAGGTGATCACAGTTTATCAAATAAAAAATGGTTAAATATAATTTTAAAAGAGCTTAAATTATTAATTTAGCTAACTTTTTTTATATCTTTTTTTAAAGTAATTGGATTTTTTAATTTATCTAACATTTCTTTAGGACACACCTGAACAAAATTATTTACTTCATCTTCAAAGTTTTCAATTATTTTTTTCGATAATTGAGACTCAGTTTCTTTAAAGTGCTCACTGACTAAATTTTTTAAATATTCCTTCCAATAATCTGTCTCTACATTTTGCCAAACTACTGACTCTGGATTTACTTTCTTTTCAAATTGTTGAGATTTATCATATATAAAAGCCATTCCACCTGTCATACCGGCTGCAAAATTATCACCAACATCTCCTAAAATTACTACAGTTCCACCAGTCATATATTCACATCCATTAGAATCGCATCCTTCAATTACTGTAACTGCACCAGAATTTCTAACTGAAAATCTTTCGCCAGCTTGACCAGAAGCAAAAAGTTTTCCTGAAGTGGCTCCGTAAAGAACAGTATTTCCTAAAATTGTATTCTCATTTGAAACTAAATTGCTCTCTTCAGGTAATTTTATTGAAATAGTAGCTCCTGACAAACCTTTACCAACATAATCATTTGCATCTCCCTTTAATACAAGTTTTAAACCTTTAGAAGAAAATGCGCCAAATGATTGACCCGCTGATCCTTTAAAATTTAAAACTAAAAAGTTTTCATCAAGTTTTTCATAACCATATTTTTTATACAAGTGATGAGAAATTCTTGTGCCTACTGCTCTGTGAGTATTTTTTATTTGATATTCTTTCTCAATTTTTTCAGAATTATCTAAAGCTTGTTCAATTTCTGGCAAAATTTGTTGGTCAAGAGTATCTGGTACACTGTTTATTTGTTGATCCTCACAATACCTTGGATTATTTCCAGTATCAGCTTGAACAAATAAAGGATTTAAATCTAAATCGTCTAAATTTGGAGAACCCTTACTAACCTGTTTTAACAAGTCTGTCCTACCAATCACTTCATTTAATGATTTAAAACCTAAATTTGCTAATATTTCTCTTACTTCACTGGCTATAAATGTGAACAAATTAACTACTTTTTCTGGAGTTCCAGTAAATTTTTCTCTAAGCTTTTCATCTTGAGTACAAACGCCTACAGGACATGTATTTGAATGACACTGCCTTACCATTATACATCCCATTGCAACTAATGCTGTAGTAGCAACACCATATTCTTCAGCGCCCATCATTGCAGCTATCACCACATCTCTTCCAGTTTTAATTCCACCGTCCGTTCTTAATGTAACTTTATGTCTAAGATTATTTAAAGTTAATACTTGGTTTGCTTCCGTCAAACCCATTTCCCATGGTATTCCAACATACTTAACACTAGTCTGTGGTGTTGCTCCTGTTCCACCATTGTGTCCAGAAATTAATATTATATCTGCTTTTGCTTTGGCTACACCAGCTGCAATTGTTCCTACTCCTGAGGAAGCAACAAGCTTAACTCCAATTCTTGCTTTAGGATTTATCTGTTTCAAATCATAAATTAGTTGTGCAAGATCTTCGATTGAATAAATATCATGATGTGGTGGTGGTGATATTAAAGTTACTCCAGGAGTTGAATGTCTAAGTTTAGCAATCTCCTCTGTAACTTTAAATCCTGGTAGCTGACCTCCCTCACCAGGCTTAGCGCCTTGTGCAATTTTAATTTCTATCTCATTACAATTATTAAGATAATTAACTGTAACTCCAAATCTTGCAGAAGCAATTTGTTTAACTCTTGAGTTTGCGCTGTCACCATTATTTAAAACTTTAAATCTACTTGCGTCTTCACCGCCTTCTCCGCTACATGAAGCACCTTTAATCCTATTCATACCAGTTGCCAAAGTTTCATGTGCCTCTTTCGATAAAGCTCCATGAGACATGCTCCCACTTCCAAATCTTTTTAAAATATTTTCTATCGGCTCAACCTCAGAAATATCTATTGGCCCACTTAATTTTTTTTCTCTAAAATCAATTAAGTCTCTAAGATTAATAGGTGGTAAACTATAAATTCCATCCGCATATCTTTTATAGGCATCATAAGAATTAGATCCTACTGCACTTTGAAGTAAATGAATTAATTTACCTTGATATTGATGTGTTTCACCATTTTTACGGTATCTATATATACCGCCTATTGGCAATATGGTTTCAGAACTTTCAAATGCTTCTTTATGAATTTCTCTAATTTTTTTCTCTATACCAGTAAGTCCAATACCTGAAATTTTAGAGACCACTCCTGGAAAATAATCTGCAACAATTGTTCTACTTAAACCTACTGTTTCAAAGTTACATCCACCTCTATAAGAACTTAGAACTGAAATACCCATCTTAGACATGATCTTTAATAAACCTGCGTTTACTGATTTTATGTATCTCTCTACACATTCATCAAAGCTAAATTTTCCAAATAACTTCTTTTCATGACGCTGAAATAAACTATCAAATGCTAAATATGGATTTACAGTAGTTGCTCCAACTCCTATTAGGGTTGCAAAAGAGTGTGTATCTAAAGCCTCTCCAGATTGTACATTTATTGATACATATCCTCTTAGTTTTTTTTCAATAAGGAACGAATTAATTGATCCAACTGCTAAAAGCATTGGTATTGGAAGTTTTAAGCTAGAAAGCTCTTTGTCACTTAAAATCAATTGAGTAACTCCCTGTCTTACTGCAATTTCAGCTTCTTTTTGAATTTTTTTAATTGAGTCAAACAAAGTCTCTTCTTCAGAAAAAGTACAATCAATTATAGATGAGTTATTGCCAAAAAAATTTATAAATTTTTCAAACTGTGAATTTGATAATATTGGACTATTTAAAACATAAATATTTTGCTTTGTTAAATTATCAAAATTTAAAATATTTCCAAGATTTCCAAATCTTGTTTTCAAACTCATAACCTTGTTTTCTCTTAAAGAGTCTATTGGTGGGTTGGTGACTTGACTAAAATTCTGTCTAAAAAAATGGTATAATGGTCTATATCTATCTGATAAAACAGCCAATGGTGTATCGTCACCCATAGATCCAGTTGCTTCTTTAGCATCTTCTGCCATAGGATGCAGTATGAGCTCAAGGTCTTCTAAACTTATTCCAAAAGTATATTGCCTTCTTCTTAAATCATCTCCCGAAAAAGAATTTTTTTCATCTGAAATGGTTAACTTATCATCTAGGTCGATAATTTGTGAATTAAAGTGTTTATATTCTTTAGCTAAATAATCTTTTATTTGCTTGTTAGTAAATACTTTACCTTTTTCTATTCTAACTCCAATTATTTCCCCAGGACCCAATCTTCCCTTTGACAAAATTCTTTTTTCATTTAATTCAATCATTCCTGTTTCAGAACCTGCAAATAATAATTTATCTTTTGTAATTGCGTATCTTAAAGGTCTTAATCCATTTCTATCATTTGCAGCTATAACCCACTCATTATCAGTTCCAGCAATAGCTGCTGGTCCATCCCATGGCTCCATAGTGCTGTTTAAAAAATTAAATAATTGTTGGTGATCTTTTGGTAGAGTTTTATTTTTTTTAGACCATGCGTCTGGAACTAACATAAGCTTCGCCAAAGGCGCAGGCTGACCAGATATATTTAATAATTCAAAAACATTGTCTAATGCAGCAGAGTCTGATGCTCCCTGTTGTATAACAGGTTTTAAGTTTTCAACATCTTCAAAAAGGGGACTGTTCATCTCTTGCTCATGAACTTTCATCCAATTTTTATTTCCTCTGTAAGTATTAATTTCTCCATTATGTGCTATAGCTCTAAAGGGTTGAGCTAAATTCCAGCTAGGTGCTGTATTTGTTGAAAACCTTTGATGAAAAATAGCAAACCTTGAAACAAATCTCTCATCTTTTAAATCAAGGTAAAAATCTGAGATAGCTTCAGCTAAAAACATTCCCTTGTAAATGATAGATTTAGAACTCAATGAACAAATATAAAAATTGTTTAAAGATTTTTTAAAAGCCTCGTTTTCTATCTTTCTCCTAGTCTCATAAATTTTTCTTTCTAAATCTTTATTTGTTAATTCTGGATTATAAGGTTTAAACAATACTTGGATAATTTCAGGCATTGTTTGGAATGCCTTTTCTCCTAAAACTTTTGGATTAACTGGAACTTGTCTCCAACCGTAAATACTAAAATCATTTTTTGTTAATTCACTTTCTACAATAGTTTTGCAACTTTCTTGTGCTGCGTAATCATTCCGAGGTAGAAATATCATGCCCACACATATTTCAGAATTGTCATGTGTGTGTCCTGTCACTTCTATCTTTTCAATGAAGAAATCTTTTGGTATTTCAACATGAATTCCAGCTCCATCACCAGTTTTTCCATCTGCATCTACAGCGCCTCTATGCCAAACTGCTTTTAATGCTTCAATACCATACTCTACAACTTTACGAGATTTTTTACCTTCAGTTGATGCAATTATACCAACTCCACAAGCATCATGCTCCATGTCTTCTGAATAAACATTATTTTCTTTTAAAAGATGAAGGTTCTTTTTATAATTTTTCATTAAGCCACTCTTTTTTCCACTTTAGATTTACTCTCTAGATAAGTTTTTATTGAAACTGCTGCATCTCTTCCATCTTTTATCGCCCAAACAACTAATGAAGCTCCTCTAACTATATCACCAGCAGCAAACACCCCTTTTATATTTGTTTCCATAGTATCAAAATCTGTTTTAATAGTTCCCCATTTTGTTACTTGTAATTCACTACTATCAAATAAATTTGGTAAATCTTCAGGATCAAAACCTAGTGCTTTGATAACCATATCTGCTTTTGTTTCGTAACTTGAGCCTTCTTGTACTTGTGGCTTTCTTCTTCCTGTCTCGTCTGGATCACCTAGTTTAATTTTATCTACAATTATTTTTTCTACTTTATTTGTACCTTTAAATTCTTTAGGACTTGATAACCAAACAAACTCAACACCTTCTTCTTCTGCATTTGCAACTTCTCTAGCAGATCCTGGCATATTTTCTTTATCTCTTCTATACAAACATTTAACAGATTTTGCCTTCTGTCTTATAGAAGTTCTTACACAATCCATTGCTGTGTCACCTCCGCCGATTACAACAACATCTTTACCTTCTGCATTTAAAATTCCTTTATCAAACAACTCAACATCATCTCCTAGACCTTTTTTATTAGATGCTGTTAAAAAATCCATTGCAGGAAAAATATTATCAAGATCATTTCCAGGTAAGTTTACTTCTCTTGCTTTATAAACTCCTGTTGCAATTAAAATTGCGTCATGTTTTTTTCTCAATTGATCTAGGCTTGCATCCTTACCAACTTCAAAATTTTGAACAAATTCAATTCCTCCATCCTTTAAGAGTTTTGTTCTTCGCTCTACAACTTCTTTTTCTAATTTAAAATTTGGAATTCCATAAATTAATAATCCTCCTGCTCTATCATATCTATCGTAGACAGTAATTTTATATCCATTTTTTCTTAATTGTTCTGCAGCAGCTAAACCAGCGGGACCTGCTCCTATAATTCCTACGCTTTGATTTTTTTCATTCGTTACCTTAATTGGTTTTACCCAACCCTCAGCCCAAGCATTATCTGTAATATATTTTTCTACTGATCCGATAGTTACTGTTCCATGACCAGACTGTTCAATTACACAATTTCCCTCGCATAATCTATCTTGGGGGCAAATTCGACCACACACTTCAGGCATATTGTTTGTGCTTTGGGATAATTCATACGCCTCTTTTAATCTTCCCTCTGCTGTCAGTTTAAGCCAATCTGGAATGTTATTGCTTAAAGGACAATGAACTTGGCAAAAAGGTACTCCACATTGCGAACACCTACTTGACTGTTCTTTGGCTTTTTCATTGATATACTCGTCATAAATTTCGTTAAAATCTTTCTTTCTCGTATCAACTTCTCTTTTAGGTGGAGTTTGTTGACCTATTTTAACAAATTTGAGCATTTTATCTGGCATAATATTATTTAAGTTTTGGCAAAATATACTCTGATTTATGTATATAAAGCATAAAATAGGTCATATATATTGACCTTAATTTTTAAATTATTACCGCCAATTAACACGTTTTTAATTATTGCATAGCTATTATGCTTAAATCGAATTGTTTTAAATAAATACTTTATAAGTTACGAAGAAACAATGTTTCAAAATATTATAGAAGTTTTAATTCTCTCCGCAATTCAAGGAATATCTGAATTTCTTCCTATTAGTTCTTCTGCTCATTTAATTTTGGTTTCTACTTTATATGAATTTAAATCTAGTTCCTTGCTTATTGATATCAGCCTCCATCTAGGTTCACTAATAGCTATAATTTATTTTTTTAAAGATGAATTGTTTGATATCAGAAAAAATAAAAGAATTTTAAATTTAATTGTATTAGGATCTATTCCATTAATAATTGTTGGATACATACTTTATAGTACAAATTTAATTTATCAGTTAAGAAATTTAGAAGTCATTGCTTGGACTACTTTAATATTCGCAATTATTTTATACATCTCAGACAAAAATCGATTTGATAAAAAAATTTCTTCAAATTTAAATTTTCAGTCAATAATATTTATAGGTGTTTTCCAAATTTTCTCTCTTGTACCCGGAGTGAGTAGGGCAGGAATTACTATAACGGCTGCGAGAATTTTAAAATTTAATAGAGTAGATTCAAGTAAGATATCTTTTTTACTTTCAATCCCAGCATTAGCTGGAGCTAGTGTCTTAAGCTTAAAAGATGTTTTTGAACAATCAATTCAGTTTAATTACTTAGTTTTTATCGCAATTATATCTTCTTTTATTTTTTCTTTTCTAACAGTTAAATTCTTTTTAATTTATATAAATAAATTTTCAATGAATGCGTTTGTAATTTATAGAATAATAATTGCTTTGATTTTATTTAGTTTAGTTTATTAAGTATATTTCTTATTAATTAAAGGGAGTAATTGAGATAAGAGAACTCCACATAGAATAAAAAAGCATCCAAGTAAATTATTAACATCTAGAATTTGATTTAAAATAAACCAAGCAGCTATAGTTGCAAATACACCTTCAAGAGAAAAAATTATAGCTGCAGGTGCAGGTGCAATATTTCTTTGTGCATAAATTTGTAGAACAAATGCAAATCCACCAGATAATATACCTGCATATAAAATTGAATAAATTTCCATTAAAATATTACTTAAAATAAATTCTTCATAAATAATTCCAATTATAAATGAAAAAATAGCCACAATTAAAGTCTGTGCAGCTCCTAAGGTAAGTGGAAGATTGTATTTAGTTATAATGATACCAGTAAAAATTATATGTGTACTCCAAAATAAAGCTCCAAGTACAACTAAAGTATCCCCTAACCTTACTGTAGCATCATGAAAATTTGTTAATAAATAACCTCCGATCAAACATAGAATTACTGAAGGCCAAACACTCCAATGCATAGATTTTTTACCAAATAAAAAAATGATAATTGGCACCATGGGTACATAAAAAATTGTAAAGAAGGCAGCATTTGCAACATCCGTATATAACAAAGCAACTTGTTGGAGCGCAGAACCTAAAAACAACGAAAGTCCAATCAACAATGAGTAAATGATGAAAGTTTTTTTATCTAATTTGAATTCTGATTTAAAATTCTTTAACTCAAATAAGATAACAAGTGGAATTATAGCTAAAAATCCAACAAAAAATCTTACAGCATTAAATGTAAAGGGACCTATATTGTCCATGCCTGTGTCTTGAGCAATGAAAGTTGTGCCCCAAATGAAAGTACACAATAAAGCACTGAATAACGAGATGGTTTTAGACATTTTTTATTATACGGCTAGTTTATAAGCAAAATTTTTGCCTAAATTTTCTTTTAGATCATTATTAAACCTAGCTGCTTCAGCTCCATCAATAATTCTATGATCATAAGATAAAGAAATTGGCAGCATAGTTCTAGTTTGAAACTTTCCATTGATAAAAATTTGTTTTTTTTCTGATCTACCTACTCCTAATATAGCAACTTCAGGATAATTAATTATAGGAGTAAAAAATGAACCTCCTATACCTCCTAAACTCGTAATCGTCATCGAACCACCAAATAATTCTTTTTTATCAATTTTTAAATTTCTACAAAGTTCACTTACCTCTTTTAATTCTTTACTTATCAGAGAAATTTTTTTGTTATTTGCATTTCTTATTTTCGGAACCATTAATCCATTTGGCGTATCAACTGCTATCCCAATATGGTAATATTTTTTCAAAGTCATTTTTCCAGTCTCAATTTCGTCGATAGAAGAATTAAAACTAGGAAATTTTTTAAGAGATGCAACTAAAGCCTTAATTATAAAGGCCAGAGGTGTAATTTTAATTTTTTCTCCAGTATACATATCTGTTAATGAATTTCTAAAACTTTCCATCTCTGTTATGTCGGCTTCATCGTGATTTGTAACATGAGGAATTGTTGTCCATGAATTTGTAAGATATTTTGATGATAATTTTTTTACTCTTGGTATGTCTTTAATTTCTATTTCACCAAAATCAGAATGTTCAAATTCGTTTTTAATTTTATCTGGTTTACTATCTTTTACTACAACGTTGTTTTTTGAATTTGATGAAACAAATTTTTTAATATCATCTTCAACAACTCTGCCATCTTTCTGACTTCCCGCTACTTGATTAATATCTACACCAAGTTCTCTAGCAAATTTTCTAGCTTTTGGACTTGCAGATGAAATGTCTGAAATATTATTTTTAGAAAATGTTTTTTCTTGGATTTCAGGTTTTATTACCTCAATATTTTTTGTTTCTTTTTCAATTTCTGGTTTTTCTTTAACCTCTTCATTTTTAACTTTTGAATCACTATCTAAAGTTAAAATTAAGTCGCCCTCAGAAACTTTATCTCCTACTTTTATTTTTAAATTTTTAATTTTACCTTCTAAATTTGATGGTATTTCTACGCTAGATTTATCACTTTCAATTGTTATTAGGGCATCATTTTTTCTAACTGATTGACCTTCGGTAACTAATACCTCAATAACCTCAACATCTTTAAAATCTCCAATATTGGGTACTTTAATCTCAGTTTCTGACATTATAATTTTGTTGGTATTGGTTTGTTAGTATCAATATTATACTTCTTCATTGCATCTTTTGCATGTTTAGAAGTAATAAGCTGTTCTTTTGCCAAAATACTTAAACCGTAAGCAACCAAATGTTCTTTATCTACTTCAAAAAATTTTCTTAAATTTTTTCTTGTATCACTTCTTCCAAAACCATCTGCTCCTAATGAATAAAAACTTTTATTAGTATAAGATCTGATTTGATCTGAATTCATTCTCATATAATCAGATGCAGCCATAATTGGGCCCTCTGTTTGGCTTAGGCATTGCTCAACATAAGATTTTTTGGGTTCTTTATCAGGATTTAAAAGATTATATCTTTCTACCTCCATCCCATCTTTTCTTAATTCATTAAAACTTGTTACACTCCATATCTCGCTGTCAATTTGATAATCATTTTGTAAAATCTCTGCAGCAGATATCATTTCCCTTAAGATTGTTCCTGATCCTAAAAGTTGGATTTTAGTTTTTTTGTATTTGTTAAATTCTTTTATTTTATACATACCCTTTAAAATGCCTTCCTCACAATTTTTATCTTTCGGCATTTCTGGGTGTGTGTAGTTTTCATTCATTGTTGTAATATAATAAAAAACATTCTCATTTTTTTCATGCATTCTTCTTAGACCTTCTCTAAAAATTACAGCTAATTCATAGTGAAATGTGGGATCATAAGTTACACAATTTGGAATAGTTGATGCAATTAAATGACTATGTCCATCCTGGTGTTGTAAGCCTTCTCCAGCTAATGTTGTTCTTCCAGCTGTTGCACCTACCAAAAATCCTCTAGCCTGACTATCACCGGCTGCCCAAGCTAGATCTCCTATTCTTTGGAAACCAAACATTGAATAAAAAATATAAATTGGGATCATTTCGATATCATGATTAGTGTATGAAGTGGCAGCAGCAATCCATGAAGACATAGCACCTGCCTCATTGATACCTTCTTCTAAAACTTGACCACTTTTATCTTCTCTATAAGAACTTAATTGAGCAGCATCCTCGGGTTCATATTTTTGCCCCTCATGTGCATAAATTCCAATTTTTTGGAAAAAACCTTCCATGCCAAAAGTTCTGGCTTCATCAGGAATAATTGGAACTAATCTTGGAGATATATTTTTATCTCTTAATAAATTAGTTAGCATTCTAACAAGTGCCATTGTAGTAGACATTTCTTTTTCACCAGTCGATACTTTCATAAAATCAAAAATATCTTTGGTTGGTGCTTTTATTGGTTTTGCAAAAGTAGATCGTTCAGGTAAAAATCCACCTAATTTAATTCTTCTTTCTTTAATGTATTTTATTTCAGGTGATTTTTCATCGGGCTTAAAATATTCAATATTTCTCACCTGTTCATCTGTTAAAGGAACATCAAATCGATCTCTGTAGTACATCAGATCATCAACATCTAATTTTTTAGTTTGGTGAGTAGTATTCACACTTTCACCAGATTTTCCCATTCCGTAACCTTTAATAGTTTTAGCGATAATTACAGTTGGACTTCCTTGATTTTTAGTTGCTTTATCATATGCGGCAAAAACTTTATGAGGATCATGTCCACCTCTGTTTAGCCGCCATATATCTTTATCAGACATGCTTGAAACTAATTCAAATGTTTCAGGAGATTTTCCAAAAAACTTTTCTCTTACATAAGCACCATCTCTTGCTTTCATTGCTTGATATTCACCATCTACGGTTTCATTCATAATTTTAACTAAGTAACCAGTTTTATCATTAGCAAGCAATGAATCCCAATATGATCCCCAAATAACTTTTATTACATTCCAACCAGCACCTCTAAAACTTCCTTCAAGTTCTTGAATAATTTTTCCATTACCTCTAACTGGACCATCCAATCTTTGAAGGTTGCAATTGACTACAAAAATTAAATTATCTAAATTTTCTCTTGCAGCCAGCCCAATTGCTCCCATTGACTCTGGCTCATCCATTTCTCCATCACCTAAAAAAGCCCATACTTTTCTTCCCTCATCTTTAATCAAACCTCTGTTGATTAAATATTTCATGTATCTAGCTTGATATATAGCAAGCATAGGACCTAACCCCATAGATACTGTGGGGAACTGCCAAAATTTTGGCATTAACCAAGGGTGTGGATATGAAGATAAACCTCCAGGCTTTACCTCTTGTCTAAAACTATCTAATTGTTTCTCATTTAATCTGCCCTCTAAGAATGCCCTTGCATACATTCCTGGAGCACTATGTCCTTGGAAATATATTAAATCTCCACCAAATTTATTATTTTTTGCTCTCCAAAAATGGTTCATACCAACATCGTATAATGTTGCAGCAGATGCAAATGTACCGATGTGTCCACCAAGCTCAGGATATTTTTTATTTGCTCGAACTACCATTGCTGCTGCATTCCATCTAATTAAAGATCTAATTCTTCTTTCAATATTTTGGTCACCACTAGACTTTACTTCGGCCTCAGGAGGTATTGTATTAATGTATGGTGTATTTTGAGTATAAGGAATATTTGCGCCTTCACGATAAGCTTTGTTGATGAGTTCTTTAATTAAAAAATGAGCTCTTTGATTTCCATCTTTTGAAATAACTGCAGATAAAGATTCCAACCAATCTTGAGTTTCAAGTGGATCAATATCAGTCCCATTCACTACTTGAATTGTGGATTGTTTTTTCTCAATTATAGGTTCAGATATAATTTTTTTTTCCTCTTTTTTTTCAGCTATTGCTTCTTCAGCTTGTTTAATTATATTTTCTGTATCCTTAGGAATAGTGCTTTCTGATGATGTTTTTGATGATGATTTAAGATTAAGCAACAAATCTCCTTTAGAAACTTTATCACCAACTTTAACCGCTAAACTATCTACTGTGCCAGCTACTGTAGAAGGAATTTCAACGCTTGATTTATCACTTTCAATTGTGACTAATGGATCATTTTCTTTAATTTGATCACCAGGTTTTACAAGTATCTCTATAACCTCAACATTTTCAAAGTCACCAATGTCAGGAACAAGTAATTTTTCGCTCATTTTTTAAAATGTTTTATATACCCAAAAAAACATTATTGGATTTTATTTTAACACATTAATAAGGTTTTTTCGTTAATCTTGTATTTTTATTGTACAAAAAATAAAAAAATAAATGAATTTTAAGCTTTTTAGCTTCTCTCAATACACATGGCTATCCCCATACCACCACCAATACAGAGTGCCGCACAACCTTTTTTTTTATCTTGCTTGATCATTTCATGTAGAAGTGTAACTAAAATTCTTGCCCCAGAAGCTCCAATAGGATGACCTAAAGCGATTGCTCCTCCATTAACATTAACTTTTTGTTCTGGGATTTTTAATTCTTTAATTACCGCAATACTTTGTGCTGCAAAAGCCTCATTAATTTCAAATAGATCCACTTCATCTATTTTCCAATTTGCTTTAGATAATGCTTCTTGAATTGAAGGTATGGGTCCTAGTCCCATTAATGAAGGATCAACCCCACAAGTTGCCCAAGATACAATTTTAACCAATGACTCTAATGATTTTTTTTCTGCTTGCTCTCTAGACATTAAAACTAAGGCTGCAGCACCATCATTTATACCTGAGGAATTTCCAGGTGTTACAGTCCCATTTTCTTTGAATACTGTTTTTAATTTTCTTAGATCGTCTATACTTAAATTTTCTCTAGGATGTTCATCTTTTTCAAAAATAAATTTTTTATCGCCATCTTCAATTTGTAATTTTATCAGCTCATCTTTAAATTTATTTTGGCTATAAGCTTTTTCTGTTTTTTTCTGAGAATTTAAAGAAAAATTATCTTGTTCATCTCTAGAAATTTTATATTTTTCAGCAACATTCTCAGCTGTAACGCCCATATGATAATCATTAAATGAATCAAGTAGACCATCTTTTATCATTGTATCTACTAATTTGTTTTCAGAAAATTTTTTATCTTCTCTATAATAAATTGCATGAGTTGCACGAGACATATTTTCTTGACCACCTGCAATGACTATTTTATTTTCTCCTAAACTTATTGATTGATATCCTGAAACAACAGATCTTAATCCAGATCCACAAACCTGATTAACAATATGAGCAGGTTTAGAAACTGGTACTCCTGCACCGATTGAAGCCTGTCTAGCAGGGTTTTGACCAAGTCCAGAAGTTAAAACGTGCCCCATAATTACTTCATCAATCTCCTCTAAATCTAATTTTGATTGATAAATTACCTCTTTAATTGCTATTGATCCTAATTTTGATGCGCTAAGATTTTTTAACGACCCTTTGTATCTACCAATCGGAGTTCTTAGAGCTGAAGTAATAACAACATCGCTAGAATTTTTACTCATAAAGTAATTAACATAATATTTTATAAGTTAAATTACATCAAAAACTTTGATATATGGGATATATTATTAAAAAGGACCGCTGGCCAAATTGGATAAGGCGCTCGGCTACGAACCGGGAGATTCCAGATTCGAGTTCTGGGCGGTCCACCAAAAAGGAAACAAAAATGTTTAATTGGCTTTTAAATGCATCTTTACAAAAATCAGTAATTTATTTTTTTATAATTATTTTAATTATTTTATTAACTTTAACTTTTGTATTATAAAAAATTATGAGCAGTGAATTTGAGCAAATAAGTATTAAACCTGGATTTATGAAACACAATGGGGGTGTTTTATTTAGAGCTATTTCAGAAAATGAATATGAATTTAAATCTATAATTAATGAAAATCATTTAAATGCTGCTGGAATAACTCATGGGGGTTATTTATCTGCTTTAATAGATGCAGGAGCAGGAACAGCCGCGCATAGAGCTGCAGGAAATGCACCATGTGTAACTATCTCTTTAGATATAAAATTTATAGGCGCTTCAAAAGTTGGGGATGAAATTATTGGACATACAAAAATTTTAAAAAAAACAAATACTCTTGTGTTTTTATTTTGTGAGCTAAAGTGTAATGATAAAATAATTACCTCTGCATCTGGAGTATGGAAAATTATTAAAATAAAGCCTTCTAATTTAGGTCCAGGTGGGTAATTTTTACTCTTTTCTTTTTAAGTTAAAGTAGCCAAATATTACTAACAATAATATTGCTATAGGATAAACGATATTTTTGGATGGTCTATCTGAATTTTCAATTTTAAATTCACTTATATAGTCTCCCATTTCAAAACCACTTTTTTTTGCTTCTCCATTCCATTTCAAATTATCAACAATAATTTTGTCATCTTGTTTCATTAATGTAATTCCATAGTCCTCTAAAGTAAATTTATCCTCAAAAGTATTTTTTGGTATCACAAATAATTTATATCTTTCTCCGTATAAACTAGGTCTTGTTATTTTAATTTGAATTTCTTTTGTTGAATCTAATTTTATTGAATTAATTTTAGTAATTTCCTCATAATAATATTTTGGATAAAATTTGTTTAAAACAAAGTCGGGGGATAACAAGGAAATAGAAATTACTAAAAAAATAATTATTTCATACCATTTAAGTTTATTAATAAACCATCCTTGAGTGGCTGAGGTAAATACTAAAATCCCAATTAAAGAAGTTATAATTACAATCAGTCCATGCCAAATATTTTCAATACCAATAAGTAAAAGTTCATGATTAAATAAGAATACAATAGGCAATATTCCTGTTCTTAAACTATACCAAAAAGCTTGCACTCCTGTTCTTAAAGGATCTCCACCAGATATTCCTGCAGCTGCATAAGAGGCAAGTCCCACAGGTGGAGTTACATCAGCCATTAAGCCAAAATAGAAGACAAATAAATGAACTGCAATTAACGGAAAAATAAAACCTGAGGCATTCCCAACGTCCACTAATACAGTCGCCATTAAAGAAGCAACAACAACATAATTTGCCGTTGTTGGCAAACCCATTCCTAAAAGTAAGCACAAAATAATTGTTAAAAATAATAAAATAGTAACGTTATCTTTAGCTATAGATTCTATAACTATTATTAAATTAGTACTTAAGCCTGTAGATCCAACTGCACCAACAATAATTCCTGCAGTTGCAATCGCTATACCAACAGCAACCATATTTAAAGCGCCTTTTTCAAAACCAACTATTGTTTGATTAAACCACTCTTTAAGAGCATTCTTTTTAATTTCATTTTTAATTAACAAATTAATAAGATTTACTAAAACCAAAGTAATCGTTGCGTAAAAAATTGAGTATGAAGCAGTAAATCTTAGGTAAACCAAAGTATAAATTAACACAAAAATTGGTATTAAAAAATGTATCCCAGACAGAAACGTTTTTTTTAAATGAGGAACATCTGCATCATCCATTCCTTTAAGATTTAATTTTAAAGCTTCTAAATGTGAAATATAAAATAATGCTATATAAGAAATAATTGCTGGTAAGAAAGCATGTTTAACTATTTCAAAGTAAGTTACGCCAATAAAACTTGCCATTACGAATGCTGCAGCCCCCATGACAGGTGGCATGATCTGACCATTGACTGATGAGGAAACCTCAATAGCACCAGCTTTTTCTTTTGAAAAACCAGTTTTTTTCATAATTGGAATTGTAAATGTTCCAGTAGTAACTGTGTTCGCAATTGAAGATCCTGAAATTAATCCAGTCATACCAGAGCCTAATATTGCTGCCTTGGCTGGTCCTCCTCGCATTTTTCCAACCATTGCAAAAGCAAGATCTAAAAAATATTTTCCACCCCCAGCAGTTTCAAGCAAAGCACCAAATAAAACAAATAAGAAAATAAAATCTACTGATACCCCAATCGGAATTCCAAAAATTGCTTCTTGATCAAGCCACTGAAAACCTACAAGTCTATTTAAGGATAAACCACCATGCGAAATTATTTCAGGTGCATATCTTCCAAAATATGAAAATAACAAAAAACAACTTGCAATAATTACCAGGGGTAAACCAATTGCTCTTCTAGTGGCTTCTAAAAGAATTAAAATTCCACATCCTCCCAAAATCAACTCTAATGGAAAATTAATTGTATCTGTGATTTTTACATTTAGAAGAACACCACCTCTCTCAACCAGCTGATCATAAAAAAAGTAAATATAAAGGCACGATATTGCTCCCATAAAACTGATCAAAACATCAAAAAATGAAATTTTCTTACCCTTTGATATCGGGTAAATTAAAAAAGCTAAAGTTAAAGCAAAACCTAAATGAATTGCTCTTGCTGGCAATCCCTTAAACATTCCAAAATTTAACATAAATGGAAATGGTGAAGCGTACCAAAGTTGAAATAATGACCAAATAATTGCTATTGCTGAAATAATTTTTAAATGAAAACCAGTAATATTTCTGGTTGGTGATAAGTCCTCGCTTATTTTATTTTTAATTTTACTGCTGATTGAGTCGCTCATTAAAATTATTCATACCATAAAAAAAAGGCCCGGTAAAAATTACCAGGCCTTTTTAATTAATAAAAATTGGATTACATTAATCCAGCTTCTTTATAATATTTTATTGCTCCTGGGTGTAATGGAGCAGATAAACCATCCTTAATCATGTTTTTCTTTTCTAAGAAACCAAATGCTGAATGTTGTTTTTTGAAATCATCAAAATTTTCCATTACAGCTTTTGTAACTAAATAAACAAGCTCTTCTGAAACATCTGCAGAAGTAACAACAGTAGCTTTTACACCAAAAGTTGTAGCATCTTTTTTCTGACCTGTGTAAGTTCCTTTAGGTATTACTGCCTGTGCATAATAGTCAGCACCATCAATTAAACCTTGAACTTCAGAACCTGTTAAATTAATTGGAGATGCTTTAGCTGCACAAGTTGCTGCTTGTTCCATAGCACCATTTGGAAATCCAACAGAATAACCAAATGCATCTATTTTTCCGTCGCATAACGCTTTAACTTGTTCAGAAGAAGTAAGTTCAGTTGTTGATTTAAAGAAACTATTATCAACACCCATGGCTTTCATCAGTTCTTCCATAGTTCCTCTTTGACCTGAACCAGGATTACCGATGTTAACTACTTTTCCTTTTAATCCAGCAAAATCTTTAATCTTTGCTTTTTTTCTAGCCCAAATTTGAAAAGGCTCATTGTGAACTGAGAAAACTGCTCTCAAATTACTAAATTGTTTTCCTTCCCATTTACTAGATCCATTAACAGCATGATACTGCCAGTCTGATTGTGCTACACCAAATTGGAATTCTCCAGCTGCTATCTGACCAATATTGTAGTTAGATCCACCAGTGGATGGAGCTGTACATCTGTAAGCTTTAGCTGTACCTTTTTTTCTACCATGTTCAGCACTAATTGCTGATTTGTGAAGCATTTTACATATAGCGTTCCCTGTTTGGAAATATACTCCTGTAGGTCCGCCTGTTCCTATCGTAAAGAACTCAGCTGATTTAGCAACAGTTGTCAAAGACAATGATGCAAATAAAATCAGTAAAGCACTTGATAGAGATGTGATTATTTTTTTCATTATTTACCCCTCTATATTATTATGTCGTTATTTTTATAATTTTATTTTAACAAAAAATAATCGTAGGTGTACAGAGTGATTTTATAAGTTTTCTGACCAATTTTTTAGTTTATTAACACCTTCTACTACTTTTGGCGCAAACTTATTAATTAAATTTTCATCAATTTTTTTTGTTTCATCAATATTGTTCATAAACTCTTGTCCATCAAAATCAGTAAAACTTAACCTTGCTAACATTTTGTCTGGATTAAATCCAAAATCAGAACCTGGTAATAAAGCAACTCCAGTATTGTTTAATATATCCTTACACATATCCGAGGAGGTTTTGAATTTATAATTTAAAAATTCTGGCATTAAATAAAATCCTCCATGAGGTTCATTAATCAGTACTTTATTTGATTTTAAGTTTGAAAAAACATATTTACCAACCGCACTTAAAATGTTTATTGATTTTGTAATATAATTTGAATGATCATTTTCGTAAGCTTTAATAGCGGCGTACTGTATAGGCGCGCTCACTGAGGAAAAAGTTTCACTTGCTAATACGTTGATCATATTTTTTATATCATTCAATTCATCTGGAATAATAAAATACCCAAGTCTCCATCCTCCAGCGCCACACCATTTACTAAGTCCTGTACTAATAATAGTTTTTTCAGGACAATAGCTTGAAATAGATTTAAAATTTTTTGAAAATGTTAATTCTGAATATATTTCATCTGATAGAATTATAAGATTATACTTTTTGGCAATTTCTGAGATTTCTTCTAGTTTGTCACAAACCTGCCCAGAAGGATTATTTGGTGAATTTAAAAATAATAAATAATTTTTATTTTTATCTTTTGAAATAACTTTCTCAATTTGTTCACCAGAGGGAAACCAGTTATTTTCTCTCTCTGTTTGAAGAATTTGAATTTTATTTCTTCCTAAAATAGCTTGCGGTGCATATGAAACCCAACTAGGTGCTGGCAGTATAATTTCACCATCAAAAATTACATGTAACAAAAACATTAATTCTTTAGATCCGGGTCCAATTATTACATTGTGCGATTTATAGTTATAATTTTTATTTTTTGATGAATATTTAGCAACAGCTTCCCTTAATTCATCAAGACCCTGCATAGGTAAATATTTATTTTGATAAGCATTATTTTTTAATTCTTCGACTACATCTTCAGGTACTTTAAATGGGGACTGTCCAAAACCAAATTTGAAAATTTTCTTACCTTGATCTTCTAATTTTTTTGAAGTTTCATTAATTAAAAGGGTAGAAGATGGCTTTAAATTTTTAACTAATTTTTTTAACATTAAATAATTTTATTATTATAGGATTAAACGTATTTATGATAATCTCACTAAATTAAAAAGAAAATGAGAACTTTTTACCCTCCGATTCGGTCATGTTTTAGTCTATTTTTGTTCTTTAGCAGTAACAATATCTGGTAGGTAAAAAAAAAGAAGCACAAAAGATAGAAATGACTAAAAATAAAATTACAGCTGTTCTCGGTCCTACTAATACAGGCAAAACCCATCTTGCTATAGAAACCATGCTTTCTTTTGAGAGTGGAATGATCGGATTTCCACTTAGATTACTTGCAAGAGAAGTATATGACAAGGTAATCAAGAAAATAAGTTTAGATAAAGTTGCATTAATAACTGGTGAGGAAAAAATCATCCCATCTAATGCTAAATATTTTTTATGTACAGTTGAGTCTATGCCAATTGATAAACATCTAGAGTTTGTTGGTGTGGATGAAATTCAAATGTGTGCTGATCATGAAAGAGGTCATATTTTTACTGATAGACTTTTAAATATGAGAGGAGAAAAACTTACAATGCTGATGGGTTCAAGTACCATTAAAAATATTATTTCAAAATTAGATGGAGATATTGAATTTATAAATAGAGAAAGACTATCTAAACTTACTTATGCTGGTCATAAAAAAATATCGAGAATTGATAGAAAAACAGCAATCATTGCATTTTCAGCAGAGGAGGTTTATGCCATTGCTGAGTTAATAAGAAGACAAAAGGGTGGTGCCGCTATTGTAATGGGATCACTAAGTCCAAAAACAAGAAATGCTCAAGTTGAATTATATCAATCTGGGGATGTAGATTTTTTAGTTGCAACAGATGCGATTGGAATGGGAATAAATATGGATTTAGATTTTGTTTATTTTTCAAATATTAAGAAATTTGATGGAAAAAAATTAAGAAGGTTAAATCTATCTGAAATAGGTCAAATAGCAGGTAGAGCTGGCAGGTACCTTAACGACGGTAGTTTTGGTATTACTGGTGATTGTAAAGAAATAACTCCGGAGGAAGTAGAGTTATTAGAAAATCATAAATTTGAAGAAATTAGAACTTTGTTTTGGAGAAATTCAAATCTTAATTTCAATAATCCAAATAGTTTAGTTAAAAGTTTAGAAGAAAAACCACAGGTGGAATGGCTAAGAAAAATTCATGAATGTGAGGATGAAAAAGCGCTAAAATACTTTTTAAAAGATCAAAAAATTTTGAATAAAGGATTTGATAAGAAAACTTTAATGCTTTTATGGGAATGTTGTCAAATACCTGATTTTGTTAAAAAAACTTATGGAAATCATTTTGAGGTTATTGGAAACGTGTTTAAATTTTTAACTAGCAAAAAAGGAGTAATTTCTGAAGATTATATTAGGTTGCAGCTAATTAAACTTGATAAATTAGATGGAAATGTAGATTCTTTATCAAATAGAATTGCAAATGTCAGAACTTGGTCATATGTTTCAAATAAAAATAATTGGGTAAAAAATCAAAGTTATTGGATTGAAAAAACTAAACACTTAGAAGATAGACTTTCAGACAGATTACATGAAGAACTTACTAAAACTTTTATTGACAAAAGAGCAAGTGTGCTCGCTAGAGGTTTAAAACAAGATATGGAATTTAAAACTGAAATTTTACAAAACAATGACGTTAAAATTGACGATCAATTTATCGGAAAGATAAAAGGACTAAAATTAGAACTAGATCTAAAAAAAGGTGCTTTGGAAACTGATATAAAATCTTTAAAAAAAGCTGCCAGGCAAACTATTGGTCCGGAATTAGACAAACGTGTTCAATCAATAATTGATACAGGATTAATTAGTTTGAATGAAGATTTTAAAATTTACTGGAATGATTTCCCAATTGCCAAATTAACAACAGGTAATGATTATTTAAATCCTAATTTTGATTTAATTGTTGATGATGTTATTGAAAAAAACACTAAACAAAAATTAAATGACTATATTAATAAATGGATACATTCAAAAATAAATAACGTTCTTAAAAGTTTAATTGATTTAAAAAATATAAAAGAAAATAATTCCTCAATTAAAGCACTGGCATACCAACTCTATGAAAATAATGGAGTTTTAAAACGAGACCAAGTTTCTGAATACTTAAAAAACCTAGAACAAAATGAGAGAAAAATTCTTAGGGATTTAGGAGTAAAATTTGGAAGATATCATGTTTTCCTTTATCAATTAATTAAACCAGAAGCAGTATCTTTGAGAACATTATTATGGAAAAATTTTTATCAAAAATTTCATAATTTAAAACCACCTACCTTTGGTTTAAATTTTTTAGACGATAAAGAAATAAAAAATAAAAACTTTATGCTTTTATGTGGATTTGAAAGATTTGATAATTTTTTTGTAAGAATTGATATTTTGGAAAGATTATTTGTATTAATAATAAATTCTAGTTCAAAGGAAAATTCTGAAATAAAATTAGTTCCAGAAATGTTGAATCTTTTAGGATGTAGTAAAGATAATTTCAAAAAATTACTTCAAAAAATGAATTATAAAATATTTGAAAAAGAAAATGAAACATTTTTTAAATATAGTCCTATTAAGAAATTTAAAAAAATTAATACAAAGAAGATCTCTAGTGAAAATCCATTTAAAATATTAAAGAATTTAAATTTAAATTAAAATGTTTTTTAAAAAAGAACAAACAAGGAATAATAATTTTCTAACAAAAGTTTGTGCTTTATTAATTCATGCTGCAAAAATAGATGAGAACTACACAGATAAAGAAGAAGAAATTATTAAAAAAACACTTAATGGGCTAGGTATAGAAAATGAAAATGTTTCTAAAACAATTGAAGAAGCAAAGATAATTGAAGAAAGCTCAAATCAAATTTTAGATTTTACTCGAGAAGTAAAGGGGTTACCCGAGCAAGATAAAATTAAAATTATTGAGGCTTTGTGGTCTATAATCTATTCAAACAAAGATGCTGATATATATGAAACTAATTTAATGAGACGACTTGCGGGCTTACTTTACATTGACAATAAAACAATGGGCGATATTAAAGAAAAAATTAAACAAAAATTAGAATGACATATATCGTTAACGACAATTGTATTAAGTGCAAACTAACAGACTGTGTTGATGTCTGCCCAGTTGATTGCTTTTACGAAGGTAAAAATATGCTTGTAATTAAACCCGATGAGTGTATAGATTGTGGCGTTTGCGAGCCAGAATGTCCTGTCGATGCCATAAAAGCAGACACCGAACCTGGAAGTGAAAAATGGTTAGAGATCAATAAAAAATATTCTGAAATCTGGCCTAACATAAGTGAAAAAAAAGATCCACCAGCGGATCACGAGAAATTTAAAAATGAGCAAAATAAGTACGAAAAATATTTTAAAGAAAATCTTTAAAGGCAAAACAGACAAAAAAGTGAAAAAAAAAGTTTCTAAAAAGAAGGTTGTAAAAGCTAAAAAAACTAAAAAAGCTAAAAAAATAATTTCAAAAAAAATCAAAAAAGTTGTTAAAAAAGTTTCACCTAAAATAACAAAAACAAAAAAAGCTGTTAAAATTACAGAAACGACAGCTGAACCAAAAGTAGATAATTTAAGAATTTCAAAAACAAATGAAGTTAAACCTGAAATAAAAAAAGTTAAAAAACAAGAAACCGAAAAAAGAGAATACAAAATTAAAGATCATGTTGTTTATCCAAAGCACGGGGTAGGGCAAATTACTGAATTTAAAAAGATCAACATTGGTGGAATTGATGTTGAGACGTATGTTATTAAATTTGAAAAAGACAAAGCTAATGGAATGGTCCCTGTAAACAAGCAGTCTCACTTAAGGCCGTTAGCAACTATTAATCAAGTAAACAAGTGTATTTCAATTTTAAAAAGTAAACCAAAAATTAAAAGATCAATGTGGAGTCGAAGAGCGCAAGAATATGAAGCAAAAATATCTTCTGGAAAAATATATGAATTAGCTGAAGTTGTCAGAGATTTAAACAAGGGTGATGACCTTATGGTTGACCAGTCTTATAGTGAAAGACAATTATTTGAAAAAGCTTATGAAAGAATTCTGTCTGAATTTCAGATTGTTTTAAATGTATCATTAGAAGATACTCAAAAAAAATTGGATAAAGCACTAAAAAGAAATTTAGCTGGGCAGCCTCAACCAGTAGCACCTGCAAAAACTGCAACTAGTGAACTACCTGTTGACGAGCCAATTTCTGATAACGACGAACCTATTGACGAGTAAAAAAAAACGCCTCTCACACAAACTGTAATGAGAAGCGTTTTTTGTAAAGAATACTAAGTTACTATTTTCTTCTTCTTTTTTTTGCTTTTTTCTTAGCTTTTTTCTTAGCTTTTTTCTTAGTTTTCTTTGCCGCTTTTTTTCTTTTCTTAGGCATCTTTAGCTCCCTTTTTTAGTTAAACGAATCAAATTGATTCGCTATTAACATATTTTTATTTTTTTCTATAAGTTATGTCAATTCTTTAATTAAAAGTTAAATTTTATAAAATTTTTATTTTAATTTTTTATTTTTATAAAACTTTTTTTATTAATTTAGTTAATGTTTATGCGGTTAATAAACAATATAATTTTAATTGTTTAATAAAGATTCTCTAGCTGATTTTTATATTTTTCTGTAACTTTTTTTCTTTTTACTTTCATTGTTGGTGTCATTAAACCATTTTCAATAGAAAAATTTTCATCTATTAATTGAATTCTTTTTATCTTTTCTAATAAAGTTAATTTTGTATTTATTTTTTCAATTACTTTATTTATTTTTTCTTTTTCATTTAAAAAATCTTTATTAGGAACAATTAAAGCAACTAAGTAATTTTTTTTATCTCCATAAACCATGCATTGATCTATCTCGGGCTCATTTGTAATCATATTTTCAATTTTAGCAGGTGAAATATTATCTCCACCAGCACTTACTATGATATCTTTTTTTCTATCAGTAATTTTTAAATAACCATCATTTAGATCTATCTCTCCAATATCACCAGTATGAAGCCATCCATTTATAATTACTTTATCAGTTTCTTCTTTTTTGTTCCAATATCCTAACATTACATTTTCACCTTTAACTAAAATTTCTCCATCTTCAGCAATTTTAACTTCATTCCCTTTAAATGGTGGTCCTACAGTTTCCACTTTAATTTTATGTATTGGATTGCAACTTACTACTGGTGATGTTTCTGTTAAACCATAACCCTGAAGAGTAGGCAGCCCCACAGAATTCAAAAATTCTCCTATTTCTTTGTCTAGAGCACCACCGCCTGAAACGAAAGCTTTCAAATTTCCACCAAACTGTTTTTTTATTTTTTTTCTAACTAATTTATCAACTATAAAATTGAGTAATTTTTCAGAAAATGTCATTTTTTGATTTAATAGTTTTTTTCTTCCCAAACGAAGAGTTGCTTCAATTAATTTTGCTTTAAAACCTGTTTGTTTTTTTAAATTTATGTTTATTTTGTTGTAAAGGTTTTGGTAGAACCTTGGAACTGCTGTCATAATTGTGGGTTTTGCATCAGATATATTTTCTAAAAGTTTTTCTATTTTTTCTACGTAGAATACTTTTGCTCCTACAGCTATCTGTGCAAATTGAACACAATGCTCATAAGAGTGTGAAAGAGGAAGCCAGGTTAAAAATACTGGTCTTGAGTTAAACAATGGTTTCATAATTTCACATGCTCCTACGAGATTATTTAAAATTCCACCATGACTTAAAATTACTCCTTTAGGATTACCTCCAGTTCCGGAAGTATAAATGATACATGCTGGAGAATTTCTTTTTAATTTATTATTTTCAATTTTATCTTCTGCTAATAAATTATTATTTATAATTAAATTAAAATCTAAATATTTTTCTTTGTTAATTATATTTAAACTATTTGTTACCTTGGTTTTTTCATCCAAAGTAATAACTTTTTTGATAAAGTCTTTTTCGTTAATTGAATTATTTAGTTTTTTTAACATTTCATTATTAGAAACAACAACTAAGCTAGGCTCACAATCTTCTATCAAGTACTTATAATCATCTTCTGTATAAGTTGTGTATGCTGGAACTGTAATTCCACCAGCTACCATAATAGCTAAATCAGAAACAAACCACTCTGGTCTATTCTCCGAAACTAAAAGACATCTATCACCTTCATTTATATTTTCTTTAATAACTTTTGATAATTTTAAAATATTCTTTTCAGTTTGTTCCCATGTATATGTTTTTTTATTGCTTGGGTTTAGCCATTCTAAAAAAATATCTTTTTTATTTTGTTTATTTGCTTGATTGACAAATAATTCGATCAAATTATTTAAATTATTTAAATTCATAGTTACTTGGTGGGCGAAGAGAGAATCGAACTCTCACTTCTTGCGAAACACGATTTTGAGTCGTGCGCGTCTACCAGTTCCGCCATTCGCCCTAGGTATTCAATTAAATTATATTTAAATAGTATAAGAACTAAATTTATATTAAAACCAAAAAATGTTTCAAACACTTTACAAAAAATGTTTAGAATTAGCCGCACATAAAAGTTCAAATTTTTATTTAGGGCTTGTATCTTTTATAGAAAGTTCTTTTTTTCCTATACCTCCAGATGCAATGATAATCCCAATGGTTATTGCTAAAAAAAAGGAATATCTGAAAATATTTTTAATAGCATCAATATTTTCAGTTCTTGGAGGAATCTTTGGATATTTGATAGGTTATTTATTTTTTGATTTAGCAATGTATTTAATCGAATTTTATGGTTATCAAGATAAAGTTGAAAATTTAAAATTAAGCATGTCTCAAGGTAGTGGATTCCTCGCATGGCTGAGTATTCTTTTTTTAGCTGGCTTTACTCCATTACCTTATAAAGCCTTTACGATTTCAAGTGGTTTAATTGCTTTTAATCTTCCTATTTTTATAATTGTTAGTTTAATTTCAAGAAGCCTGAGATTTTTTATAGTTGCCTATTTATCTTATAGATTTGGAGAATTATTTACAGAGTACATGGAAAAACATGGATCAAAATGGTTCACCATAATTGGAATTATTATAGTTATAATATTTATTATTATTTATTTATTTTTGAAATTTAATGGTTGAGCTTAACAAAACAATTACATTAAAATTAATTTTTTTAATTAGTATTATTGCTATATCTTCAGCATTTTTTATTGAATATATTTTAGGTCATCAACCTTGTAATTTGTGTATATTGGAAAGAATTCCATACCTATTAACATTAATAATTATTGTATTAAATTATAAATTTAAAAAACTTGAAAAATATTTCATTCTTTCTCTTATTTTAATTTTTTTAGCTGCTACTATTTTATCTTTATATCATTTAGGTATTGAGCAAGGTTTTATTGAAGAATCATTGGTTTGCGATTTAAAAAATGGCTCTAATTTACTATCAAAAGAAGATATATTAAGACAGTTACAAGAAAAAAATGTAAGCTGCAAAGATGTTACATTTAAAATTTTAGGATTATCACTTACAAGTTACAACATTATAATATCAATATTAATAGTATATTTTACAACAAGATCTTATTTAAACTATGACAACAATAAATAAAAAGAAAATAGAAGAATTTATTAGAGTTGATCATGCTGGGGAGCGTGGTGCTGTTAAAATTTATGAGGGACAATTACTTGCTTTAAACACACTAGTTAAAGATGAAGCTTTAAAAAAAACAATTGAAGAAATGAAAGTTCATGAAAAAGAACATTCTAATTTTTTTGAAGAAGAAATTAAAAAAAGAAATATAAAACCGACAAAATTTTTACCCTTATGGGATTTATTAGGAGTAGGGTTGGGTTTTGGTTCAACTTTACTTGGTAAGAAAGCAGCTATGCTTTGCACTGCTTCCGTTGAAGAAGTGATAGATGAGCATTATTTAAACCAAATAAAACAACTTGATAATAGTGAATCAAAACTTAAAAAAAAAATAATTAAATTTAGAGAAGACGAATTAAGTCATAAAGATATTGCCTATGAAAAAGGGGCTACAAAAGAAGGTCCCTACTCTATATTAGATAAAATTATTAAAACTGGATCAAAAATTGCAATAAATATTTCTGAGAAAATTTAAGATTCTAGTTCTACATCCCAATATAAGTAATCCATCCAGCTTTTATGTAAAAAATTTGGTGGAAAATTTTTACCATTCTTATGTAGATCCTCTGTTGATGGTCGATAAGGGTACTGATGCAGCTTCATACCTGAATGTTTTAATAGTTTTCCTCCCTTTTTCACATTGCATGCAGAACAAGCTGTTACAACATTATCCCAATTAGTCTCGCCTCCTTTTGATCTAGGTAATAAATGATCAAAAGTTAACTCTTCGTTACTTCCACAATATTGACAGGAAAATTTATCTCTTAAAAACACATTAAATCTAGTAAAACTCGGCTTGGTTTGAGGAACGATATAATCCTTTAATGCAATGACACTTGGTAATTTCATATTAAATGATGGACTTCTTATAGTTCTATCGTAATTACTAACAATAATAACTCTATCAAGAAAAACTGATTTAACAGTATCCTGCCATGACCATAAAGACAAAGGGTAGTAACTCAAAGGTCTATAGTCTGCATTGAGTACTAGCGCAGGGCACTTTTCTAATGAAACATTTTGTTCAATAAAATTATCCATTAACTAATTTTAACTTAGTTAAACAATTTTATCAATAATAAGAGATGTTAAATTTTTTTTAAAATAAAATTTAAAGCTGTACTTGATGCCTCAATAGGAATATGATGATCACAATTTTTTATTAGTAATGTATCAACTTTAACATTGTTTCTAATTAAAAAATCTTTTGCTTCTAGTAAATGTGTTGATGAGACAATTTGATCAGCACCGCCATGTATAAGTAATGTTTCAGTATTATTTTTGATTCTGTTTTTTAAATCCTTTTGATTTATTATCTTTCCAGAAAAACCAACTATACATAAAAATTTTTCTTCAGCTGTAAGACCAACATTTAAAGACATCATACATCCCTGGCTGAATCCTGATAAACAGATTTGATTGTTTGATAATTTGAACTCTTGTTTTATTTCATTTATAAATTTTTTTAAAACTTCTTCAGCCTTAATTGATTGCTCTAATATGTAATCAGAATCATCTTTTGTTAAATCAAACCACTGATAACCAGAAGGATTTATAGAGCATGGCTCATGACCATTAGGACAGATAAAGACTGTATTGGGCATATGTCTTTTCCAGTTTAAAGACAGCATGCTAATATCCTTTCCATCACCTCCATAACCATGAAGCAAAATAATTGCTTTTTTAATTTCAGCACCATTTTCTGGTTTAATAATTATGGAATCTAGGCAAAATGTCATAGTAGATAAATTATGTTTTTTATGTCAAAACACAATCTAAAATAAAAAAATGATTTCAGGAATATTAGTAAAAGTTTTATCAATAGCTCTTTTGATAGCCGTAGGGATAGTTTTAATCTTAGGTATAGGGACTCTTTTTAAGGGTGGAGAGACAAGTAAAAAATATTCAAATAAATTAATGCAGTTAAGAGTTATTTTACAGTTTATTGCTATTATTGCTTTAGTTGGCTTTGCTTATTTTTTTAAAAATTAGTTATATTTTTTTATCCAATTAATAAAATTTTTATCTTCAAAATCAATTGAACCTATTACTCTAGCAAATTCTTGGCCCTCTTTATTAATTAGAATTGTTGTAGGGACACCTCTTAAAGAAAACATTTTTGCTAATGTAGTAGGTGGATCAAAATAGGGTTCAAAATTTTTAATGTTGAGATCTATAAAAAATTTATTAACTTTACCTAAAGTTTCTTTACCAATATTTATTGCGAAAATTTTTATTTTATCCAATTCTGGGTTGACTTGGAGTTTATCTAAAGATGGCATTTCTTCTTTACAAGGTTCACACCAAGTCGCCCAAAAATTTAATATCAATAAGTTCCCAGTATATTCATTGATATTAATTTTTTGATCATTTTTGTCTAAAAAAATAACATTATCATGTGTTTTTGGTATTTTATGGATTACAATATTTTTAATACCGGGTAGTTCTTCAGCTACAACATTTGTTATCAAAAAAATAAATATTATTAAAAATCTCATGTTAAATAGGTATAATTAAATATCATGGCAAAAAATAAAAACAACCAAGCAATCTGGAACACACGGATAAAAAAAAATGCGTCAAGTTTGTTTCAAAAAGTCGGTAATTCAATAGATATTGATAAAAGACTTTATAAAGAGGATATTCAAGGATCAATTGCTCATGTTGAGATGCTTTTTAAGCAAAAAATAATTTCATTTAAAATAAAAAATAAAATTATTTATGGACTAACAAAAATTGATAAGGAAATCGCTAAAAATAAATTTGAGTTTAATAAAAAATATGAAGATATTCATATGAATATCGAAAAAAGACTTTTTCAAATAATAGGTGAAGAAGCTGGCTATGTTCACACTGCAAGATCAAGAAATGATCAAGTAATTACTGATTTTAAAATTTGGATGAAAAATTCTACCAACGAAATAAATAGCAATATTAATAAAGTTATTAAGAGCACAACCAAGTTAGCTGAAAAAAATGTTGAGACTATCATGCCTGGTTTTACACATCTTAAAAATGCCCAAGCTATCTCTTTTGCACATTATTTAATGTCTTATGTAGAAATGTTTAATAGAGACAAAAAGAGATTTTCTAATAATTTAAACAGTTTAAATGAAAATCCTCTAGGTGTTGCAGCTTTAGCAGGAACATCATTTAATATAGATAGAAATTATACAACCAAAAAACTTGGTTTTAAAATACCTACAAATAATTCTATTGATACAGTTTCGGATAGAGATTTTGTTCTAGATTTTTTATATGCGTCATCTGTGTGTGCTATGCATATTTCTAGAATTGCTGAAGAGTTAATTATTTGGAATTCTGATGGTTTTAACTTGATCAATTTATCTGATAAAGTTGTTACTGGATCATCGATAATGCCACAAAAGAAGAATCCTGATCTTTTAGAATATTTGCGTGGAAAATCAGGAGGCGCTTATGGAAATTTATTTTCGATGCTTACAATTTTAAAAGGTTTACCATTGTCTTATTTTAAAGATTTACAAGACGACAAAGAAATAGTTTTTAAATCAAACGATAATCTTAATAATTGTTTAAAAATTTTTGATGAAGTACTAAAAAATTGCAATCCAAATAAGAGTAAAATGTTAGAACTTGCTAATTCTGGATACATTACAGCAACTGATTTGGCTGACTATCTTGTAAAAAATCACTCAATGTCGTTTAGAAAAGCATATCAAAAAACTGCTGCTATAGTTAATTTTGCTGAAAAAAGAAAAAAGAAGTTAAATGAGTTAACTTTAGATGAGTTAAAAAAAATTGAACCTAAACTTAAAGAAGATGTATTGAAAGTATTTAACTTAAAAAATTCAATTAATTCGAAAAAATCTTATGGTGGAACTTCTTTTGATAATATTAAAAAAATGATAATGAAATATAAAAAAGTAAAATGATAAAAAAATTTACCATAATTATATTGTTATTTTGTGTAGTTATTTCTTGTGGAAAGAAAGGTGATCCTAAATACGTAGATCCAGATAAAAAAGCAGAAATAAATAAAGTTTCAATTAACTTAACTTAATGAAATACATAAATAGAAGATTAACAATAGAAAAAATTAGTCTCCAAAAAATTGCAAGTAAATTTGGAACTCCATTTTATTCTTATTCTTATTCTAAATTAAAAGAAAATATTAATAATTTTAAAAAGAGCTTTAGATCTTTTTCACCACTTATCTGCTTTGCAGTCAAATCCAACACAAATGTTAATATAATTAGAGAAATTAAAAAATTTGGATTAGGTGCTGATGTTGTTTCAGTAGGAGAACTGATGATGGCACTAAAAGCAGGAATTAATCCAAGCAAAATAGTATTTTCTGGTGTTGGTAAAACAACAAGTGAAATCAGCTTTGCTATTGATAAAAAAATTTTGCTTATTAACGCTGAGTCTTTAAGTGAGATAAAAGAAATAAATCGAATAGCAAAATCAAAAAATAAAAGAATAAAAATTGGTGTAAGACTAAACCCTAATACAGATGCAAAAACATTAAGCCAAATATCCACCGGGAAAAAAGAAAATAAATTTGGTGTAAATAAAAATACATTTTATGAAATTATAAATTATTGCAAGAATTCAAAAAATATTGATTTAAAATGTTTAAGTGTTCATATAGGTAGTCAAATTTTAGACCATAGACCTTATGAAAAAATGCTTAAAGCGGTCAGTCAAATTCTCAATAAAACAAATCATAAATTTGAATTTATAGATTTAGGTGGAGGTATGGGCATTACTTACACTGATAAAAATAAAAAACTTAATTATAAAAAATACAACACGGCTATTCTTAAATTTTTAAGAAAACATAAAGTTAAAATTATATTTGAGCCAGGTAGATCAATTATTGGCGATACCGGGACATTAGTGTCAAAAATAATCTATATAAAAGATAGCGGAAATAAAAAATTTATAATTTTAGATGCAGCAATGAACGATTTAATGAGACCTGCTTTGTATGGTGCGTTTCATAAAACCTTACCTGTTACAAAATCTAACAAAACGTCTAAAAAACCATATGAATTTGTAGGTCCTATTTGTGAAAGTACAGATAAATTTGTTACATTAAAAAAATTTCAAGTGTTGAATGAAAAAGATTTAATAGCGATATGTGATGTGGGAGCTTATGGAATGTCACTAAGCTCAAATTATAATTTAAGACCTAAGCCAATAGAATTATTAATAAAAGGATCAAAAATTAAAGTAATAAGAAAAAGACAAAAGCATAAAGATATAATTTAGCTTTTGACAAAAATGATAAGAAACTTTTTATTTTCAATATTGTTTTTCACTGGAATCATCTTTATTTCGATAATTTTTTTACCATCATTTTTCTTGCCTAAACAGGTTGTTTTAATGGGGGGTAAATTAATGGGCCATTGGGCCAGTTTTTGTTTAAGGTTTGTTCTTTCAGTAAAAATTTCAATCAAAGGAAGAGAAAATATTATTAATAATGAAAAATTTTTTATAGCAGCATCTCATCAATCAATGTTTGAAACTTTTTATTTACAAACAATCTTTAACTCACCTGTATTTATTCTAAAAAAAGAATTATTGTTAATTCCAATTTTTGGTTGGTACTTAAAAAAAATAGGATCAATTTCAATAAAAAGAAACAAAGTTACAAAAGATAACTTGGGTTTTTTTGATGATATTTCAAAAATGATAGCTACTTCTAATAGACCTTTAATTATTTTTCCTCAAGGAACCAGAGTTCTTCCAGATGAAAGACCACCTTTTAAAAAAGGTGCTTCGAGAATTTATGAAGAGCTTAATGTTGCTTGCCAGCCAGTTGCAATTAACTCTGGATATGTGTGGCCTAAAAAAGGTAAAAAAAAATCTAATAAAACAATTACAATCTCTATTCTAAAACCAATTCCTTCTGGGTTAACAAAGGAAAATTTTATTCAACTTCTTGAAAAAAATATTTATTCAGAGTTAGATTTAATTAATTAGCCCTTCATAGGCATTACAACAAAAATACTATCGAAATCGCCTGGATCTTTTATCAGTGCTGGTGAACCAGTATCATTAAAGAAAATTTCAACTCTATCTCCATCTAGTTGTGAAGCAACGTCTATCAAATATCTAGAATTAAAACTTATCTCTAAATCATGATCAAACTTAACAGTTAAAGTTTCTTTACCATCACCACTGTTGGTATTATTTACTGACAGATCTAAAGTGTCTTTAGATAAATTGAATTTCACACCATCTTTTTTATCTAATGAAACAGATGCTACTCTATCAACAG
The DNA here is from genome assembly GCA_902558835.1 of uncultured Pelagibacteraceae bacterium. GTDB lineage: Bacteria > Pseudomonadota > Alphaproteobacteria > Pelagibacterales > Pelagibacteraceae > Pelagibacter. Next base: position 108,111 of record CACEFK010000001.1, on the reverse strand, counting down.
AATTTAAAAATAATTTTAAGTCTATTTCTAATTTTTTTTGATTATTTTTAGGTATAACTTGAATGTAATTAGGAAATTTTCCGTCAATAAGTTTTGAAATTAAAATACTATTATTTAATTCAAATTTTATTTTTGATTTCACATTTGAAACTTTTACATCTCCATCAAAGCTATCTAATAAAGAGCAAAGTTGAAAAATTGTTTTTTTTGGTAAAATTATTGGATCAAAATCAATTTTTTCCTCTAATCTAATTTTTGAAATAGACATTCTATGACTATCAGTTGCAACTGCTGTTAAATAATTTTTATCTTCAACTTCTGTTTGATGAAAATAAATTCCACTTAGGTAATGCCTTGTTTCGTCATTAGAAACCGAAAATTTACACTTATTTAATAATTTCAATAATTGTTTTGATTTAATTATAAATTCATTTTGATTAAAATTTTCATCTGTCAGTGGAAACTCTGTTGCACTTATGCAATTCAAATTAAAAATAGATTTTTCAGACTCTACTTGTAATTTACTTATATCTGTTAGAGAAAGATTTATTTTTTTTCCTGAGTTAAACTTTCTTATAATATCATACATGATTGAGGAAGTTGTGGTTGTTTTGCCCTCCTCTAGAATTTCTACATTATTTAATTGATGTATAAATATTAAATCTAGATCAGTCGCAGTGATAGTAAGTTTTGAATTACTTGCATCTAACAAAATATTAGAAAGTATTGGTAATGTACTTCTTTTTTCAATAACTCCTTGGCAATAATTTAATGCTTGCTGAAGGTCTTGTTGATTAACGTTAAATTTCATTTTCTTTATTATTGTATAAAATCTGGTTTTTTAATTTATTTATATTATCAACCATCTCAGGATCTTTTTCTTTTATCTTTTCAATTGTTTTTACTGAATGAATTATTGTTGTATGGTCTCGGTTAGAAAATTCTCTTCCAATTTCAGGCAATGATTTAGAAGTCAAAATTTTTGTTAAATAAATTGCTGTTTGCCTAGGTCTTACTAAATATCTTGATCTTCTAGATGATAGCATTTCATTTTTGCTGATTTTGAAAAACTTACAAACAATTGTCTGAATTAGATCTATTGTAACTTTATTTTCTGCTAAATTTAATAAATCTTTTAAAACCACTTTAGTTTCAGCAAGATTTGGGGCTTTGTTGTAAATTCTTGAAAATGAAACAACTCTGTTTATTGAACCAACTAGTTCCCTTACACTTCCAGTTATTTCGTTACTTATAAAATCTTGAATTTCTCTAGAAACTTGTAATTGTTCAGAATACAGTGCATTCAATTCTTCAGTTTTTTTTTCAACTATTTTTTTTCTTAGCTCAAGGTCTGGCTTTTGAATATCAACAACTAATCCGCCAGAAAATCTTGATTTAATTCTTTCTTGAATCCTTGATAATTTGTTTGGTGCTCGATCAGCTGATACAATTATTTGAGATCCCTTATCAAGCAATGCATTAAATGTATGAAAGAACTCCTCCTGCATAGCCTCTTTTCCACTTATAAACTGTATATCATCGATTAATAAAATATCTGTATTTCTAAAATATTCTTTAAACTTAACCATGTCGTTCGATTTAATTGATTTTACAAACTGATACATGAAACGTTCGGCAGAAATAAACATTACTTTATTATTTTTTTTAAGCTCTAAACCTATTGAATTTAATAGGTGAGTTTTTCCCATTCCAACACCACCATAAATATAAAGCGGATTATAATGAGATATATTTTCTGAGACTTTTAAAGATGCTTCGTAAGCTAATTTGTTACTTGAACCTGTTATAAAATTATCAAATCTTTTATTTGGATCAATTCGATTATACTGAAGATAAGAGTCTTTTATAAATGAAACATTTTCATTAGTATTGTTCTCTTTAATATTACTTTCTTTTAAAGTGATATCTTGAGATTTTTCAACTATCTTGAACTCAATTCTAATAGTATCTTTTTTATATACTTTAATTATTTGTAATATTTGGTCTAAATATCTTGATGTAATCCAATCTCTAATAAATCTTGTTGGAACTGATAATAACAAGTAATTATTGAATTCCTCTACAAAAGAAATCTTTTTTAACCAGCTCTCATAAACTTCTAAGCCTAGTTTATTTTTCATTTCATTCTGCACCTGCTTCCATTCAAAGCCTTCAGAAGAAAAATTGTTAATATTTTTTGTATTTGTTAATTTGTTCATAAATTATGGGGAAATCTCAGTTAGAACTATTTAAAAAAATTTGCAACAACTTAATAAAGAAATTTAAAAAAAAATAAAATCTATGATTGTGATTTATATTTTAAAAAAAAATTCAAAATTAAAATTAAATTTAAAATTATAAATTGAATCAAATATAGATTGAATCAATTAATTGATTGAATTAAAATTAAATCGAACATAGATTGAATGACTATAATTCAAATATTTACTAACTCTAAATATAGTAACTTAACAAAAAAATTAAATATATAATGTGGATATCAGGAGTTGTTTAAAAAATTTAAGCTAACGTTTAGATTGCAGCAATTTTTTTTGTAATTCTAGAAACATTTCTAGAAGCATTTTGTTTTTTTATTATTCCTGTTTTTGCAATTTTCATCAACTCAGAGTTTAACTTTGGTAAAAATTTTAGAGCCTCATCTTTCTTTTTACCATCAATTAGAAGGTTCATTTTCTTAAGAGCGTTTCTAAATCTACTCTTTCTAGCTTTATTTACTGCTGTTTGTTTAGAAATTCTTCTAATTCTCTTAATTGCTGATTTTGTGTTTGCCATCTGCGCAGGGGTATAGCTCGAGAATTTATAGTGGTCAACTAAATATTTAACTATTTTTGACAGGAAACACAAAAAAAAGTCGACCTATTTGATGTTATCTTTTTTTTTATAATACCTTTGCACTTCGTACGCTTACAATCAGCTCCGTCTTGCTGATAAACTTTAAACTCCTTTTGGAAGGTACCTTTGTTACCTGAAATATCTTTAAAATCTCTTATACTTGAGCCTCCCTTATTAATTGCCTGTTGAAGTATTTTCTTAGAATTTAAAATAATATTTAAACATTCATTTTTATTAAGTCTTTTTGCCTTTTTAAATGGATTTATTTTACTAGCGAAAAGAATTTCACTTGCATAAATATTACCTATTCCAGAAACAAATCTCTGATCAAGTAAGAAACTTTTTATATCCTTATTTTTTTCCTTAAAATAATTAACTACATAATTTAAGTTAAATTTATCACTAAATGGTTCAGGTCCCATTAATTTAAATCTTTTCTGTAAATCTTGATAATTTTTAATTATTTCAAAAAATCCAAAACGTCTTGGATCATTATAAATTATTTTCAAGCTATCAAATACAAACTCTGCATGATTATGTTTTTTAGGTAAAAAAGGTGAATGATAAAAACTAGTATTCGTAAATTTTAGAGGCTTTTTCTTATCAAGAATATGGATTGTTCCTGACATTCCTAAATGAATTAAACAATAATCTTCATTTTGAAAATGGATAATCAAATATTTAGAAAATCTACTAACTTCAATTATTTTTTTATTTTTAAGAAAACTTTCAAAATCACTTGGTATTTTAAACCTTAAATTCCTATTTCTAATTATTACTTTTTTTATGCTTTTTTTTTTGATCTTTTTATGAAGGGATTGTCTAACAATTTCTACTTCTGGTAATTCTGGCATTTGATACTATATTCAATATATATTTTTTTATGCAACAAAATCTTCAAAATAAAAAAGGACTTGTAGAAAATGTATTTAATCAGGTCTACAACAAATATGACTTGATGAATGACTTTATGTCTATGGGTGTACATAGATATTGGAAAAAAAGTTTAATCAATATGATGAATCCGAGAGTTAGTAGAAAATTAATAGATGTTGCATGCGGGACGGGGGATATTGGAAAGTTATTTTTAGATAACACAAATAAAGAGGCTGAAATTACTTGTGTAGACCCTAATAAAGGAATGGTTAGTCAAGGAAAGCAAAAATTATCTAATTACAAAAATGTAAAATGGGTTATTTCTCCAGCAGAAAAATTACCAATAACAGACAATTCATTTGATTATTACACGATTAGCTTTGGGCTAAGAAATACAAAAAATTTAAATAAAGCACTTTCAGAGGCCTATAGAGTTTTAAAGCCTGGCGGACGCTATCTATGTCTGGAATTTTCTAAGATTCAAAATTCAAATCTTGATTTTGTTTATAAAAATTACTCAAAACTCATTCCTATTATTGGTCAGTTTGTAGTTGGAGAAAAAGAACCTTACGAATATTTAATCAAAAGTATTAAACAATTTATTAATCAAGATGAATTAATAGAGTTAATGGAAAAAAATAATTTTCATAAATGTTCTTATAGAAATTTTTCTGGTGGTATTGTTTCAATTCATAGTGGTTGGAAAATTTAATGATTAAAAAACTTATTACTTTATTTAAATTAGGAAGAAAAATTGCAAAATCAGATATTTTAAAAATTGCATCAAAATTTAAAAAACCTCCTTTAGCTGTAACAATATTATTCCAAATTTTATCTATTTCATTTGAAAAAAAGGAACAAAATAATTTAATTGAGGATGATGGTGAAAGACTATCTAGGTCATTAGAGTCTATGGGTACAACTTTCATCAAACTTGGTCAATTTCTTGCTACTAGACCAGATATAATCGGAGAAGAATTATCTTTAAAGCTAGAAAAACTTCAAGATCGATTACCCCCTTTTTCAATTCATGAAGCAAAAGAAATTATTAAAGAAGATCTTGGAGTTGATGCATTTAATTCAATAATTGATTTAAGTGAACCAGTTGCTGCTGCATCAATTGCACAAGTTCATAAAGCAAAAATAAATGATAATGGAACAATTAAAGATGTAGCAATAAAAATTTTAAGACCAAATATTAAAAAAATATTCAATGAAGAAATAGATGCAATGATGTTATTTGCATTTATTATTGAGTCATTTGTAAAAAAAACAAAAAGATTAAAACTTGTTGAAGTTGTTTTTTTACTTAAAGAAATAACTAATCTTGAAATGGATTTAAGATTCGAAGCTGCTGCGGCTAATGAATATGCTGAAAACACTAAAAATGATGCTGGATTTAAAGTTCCTGAAATTTATTGGAATTTTACTAGTGAAAATGTAATGACTTTGGATTGGATAGATGGAATTTCAATAAGAGAAGCTGAGGAGCTAAAGAAAAGAAATTTAGATACTAATAAAATAGCTGAAGATATTATCCAACATTTTTTAAGACACGCTGTAAGAGATGGTTTTTTTCATGCAGATATGCATCAAGGAAACATTTTTGTTGATAATAGTGGCCAAATTGTACCTATAGATTTTGGGATTATGGGCAGGTTAGACAAACTTAGTAAAAGGTTTTTAGCAGAAATTTTATTTGGATTTATTCAAAGAGATTATCGTAAAGTAGCTGAAGTTCACATAGTGGCTGGATTAGTTCCAAAAGAGGTACCAATCGATGATCTAGCTCAAGCTTTGAGATCAATTGGTGAGCCTATATTTGGTCAAGAAGTAAAAGATATTTCAGGAGGTAAATTACTCAAACAATTGTTTGATGTAACAGAAAAGTTTAATATGCAAACTCAACCTCAATTATTAATGTTGCAAAAAACTATGGTTGTTGTTGAAGGTGTAGCAAGAAAGTTAAATCCAAACACAAATATTTGGACAACTTCAAAGCCTGTACTAGAAAATTGGCTTAAAGAAACCAAAGACCCAATTAATAATTTAAATGAAACTTTAAAAAATACATCTGAAGTGATTAAACGTTTACCAGAATTTCCTGAGATTATGGATAAAGCAAATCAAGCATTAACGTTTTTAGCCAGTGGTCAAATTCCACAAAATTCAAATTCTTATACAGCTCTGAATGATAAGAAATCAGAAATGATAGCATTTAGAAATCAATCTATTATTGGTTTATTACTTCTTGTAATTTTTGGCCTTATAGTATTTTAATTCTGCAGATGAAAAATTTGTTAAATAAAAAAATACTATTTATTATCTGTGGAGGAATATCTGCTTATAAAAGTCTTGAAACAATTAGGCTTTTTAAAAAAAATGGTGCAGATATAAAGACAATTCTTACAACAAGTGCAAGAGAGTTTGTAACTCCACTTTCAGTAACATCACTTTCTCAAGGTAAAGTTTATAGCGATTTATTTAGTGTAGAAAATGAGACAGAAATGGATCATATTTCACTTTCAAGATGGGCAGATATAATTGTAATTGCGCCTGCAACAGCAAATACAATTTCAAAACTAGCTCAAGGAACAACTGATGATTTAGCATCCACTGTTGTTTTAGCTTCAGATAAAGACATTATTTTAGCACCAGCAATGAATGTAAGAATGTGGGAGCATCCAACTACTAAAACAAATATAAAAAAATTAAAAGAGTTTGGATATAAACTAATTGGTCCAGAGGTTGGTGATATGGCTTGTGGTGAATATGGAGAGGGTAAAATGTCAGACCCATCAGTAATCGCTGAAGAAGTTAATAAATATTTCTTAACTCAGAAAAATAACAAAAAATTTAAAGCATTAGTTACAGCAGGTCCAACTAATGAGTACATAGATCCAGTTCGTTTTATTACAAATAAATCAAGTGGCAAACAAGGATATGAATTAGCAAAATCATTATCCAAAAAAGGTTTTGATACAACATTAATATCAGGTCCAACTAATCTTGAAATAACTAAAGATATTAATCTTATAAAAGTTGAAACAGCAGATGAAATGTTAGTTGCTACTCAAGAAAATTTACCTGCTGATGTAGCAATTTTTTCTGCTGCGGTAGCTGATTTTAAAATTAATAAAAAGTATGAAAATAAAATTAAAAAGCAAGAGAACTTAAACTTAAATTTAGAAAAGAATATAGATATACTTAATTATGTATCCAACCATAACTCCATGAGACCTGAACTTTTAATAGGATTTGCAGCAGAAACTAACGAGATTGATAAAAATGCAGAAGAAAAATTAAACAAGAAGAATTGTGACTGGATAATTTCCAATGATGTATCAAATAAAAGTATAGGATTTAATTCTGATTATAATGAGGTAACAATTCATTACAAAAACAAAGATGCTAAAAAAGAAAAACTTTCGTACAAAAAAAAATCTGAAATTTCTGATGAAATAGTTGATAGAATAATTGATCAATTAAATTAATGGCAAAAGTTCTTATCAAAAAGTTAGACCCTGCGGTTGAATTACCCGCTTACAAAACAGAAGGTGCATCAGGCATGGATTTAATGGCATTATTAAATGAACCCATCAATCTTAAACCAAACTCTTCATGTTTAGTTCCAACGGGGCTTGCTGTTGCATTTTCTAGTGATTTCGAAATCCAAATAAGACCGAGATCCGGTTTAGCTGCAAAAAATAGTATAAGTGTTTTAAATACACCTGGAACTATTGATAGTGATTACAGGGGAGAAATAAAAGTAATTCTATTTAATCATGGGAAAAATGATTTCTTGATAAATAATAGGGATAGAATAGCACAAATGATTTTAACTCCTGTAATTAAAATGGATCTAGAGGAAACTGATGATCTACCAGAAACAATTAGAGGAGAAGGTGGGTTTGGCTCAACAGGAAAATGAGCAAAAATTTAAACAAAAAAGAAATAGAGAAATTCTCAAGGCAAATAATTCTTAAAAATATTGGAGCAGTAGGTCAAAAAAAAATTTTATCTTCAAAAGTCTTGATAGTTGGTATGGGTGGTCTAGGTTGCCCAGTAGCTGAATTTTTAAGTAGATCGGGTATTGGTACACTTGGGATTGTAGATCATGATACCGTAAGTCTCTCCAATATCCACAGACAAAGCCTGTACAATGAAAAAGACATAAATCAGTCAAAAGTAAAGATTGCAAAAAAAAAATTAAATAAAATTAATTCAAAGACAAAAATAAATATTTTTAATTTAAAATTAAATAAAACTACATTTGAAAAAATAATTAAAAATTATGACTATATTGTTGATGGGACTGATAACTTTGAAAGTAAATTTTTAATAAATGATTTAAGTCTAAAATATAAAAAATTTCTAGTCACTGGTGCTATAAGTAAGTTTGATGGACACATTTTTACTTTTAATTTTACCAACAAAAAAGATCCTTGCTTAAGATGTTTTTATCAAGAAGAAACAATATCTGATGAAATTTTAAATTGTGAATATGAGGGAATTTTAGGAACCGTTGCTGGAATAATAGGTACGTTACAAGCCAATGAAGTTTTAAAAAAAATATTAAATATTGGACAAAATTTAAATGGATACATTCTAATTCTAGATTTATTAAATTTAAATTTCAGAAAAGCAAAACTTAATAAAAGAAAAAAATGCTTATGCAATTAATAATAAAAAAAATTTATATAGTATTTTTTTTGTTATTTTTTACTCACATTTCGTTTGCTAATGAAATTTTTGTCTCTCTTAAAAAAAATAAAGTAAATGTTCGTTACGGACCAAGTTTTGAGTCTGATATTAAATACGTTTATAAAAAAATAAATCTTCCATTAAAACAAATCGATAAAAAAGAGAATTTCAGGCGAATTATTGATTTAAAAAATAACAGTGGATGGATTCATATTTCTCAATTAAAAAAAAGTAATTCAGTAATAGCCACAAAAGATAAAGTCTTATTTAAGAAACCTACATCTTTTGCTAAACCAATTGCTCAAATAAAAGAGGGAAGATTATTAATTGTAGAAAAATGTGAACAAAATTGGTGTAAAATTACATCAGAAGAATTTGAAGGTTGGATTAAAACAGATAATATTTGGGGACTAAATTAACTAAAATCAGCAGATAAAGAGGCTATATTTTCTTTAGATAATTTTGTGCTATGAGAATATTCTTTATGATCAATACCAAGCTCAATTTCTGAGCTATTAGATTGAAATTTTTCAATTTGATCATCAGTAAAATTAAAGTGAATAAACTGTACAGAGGAAGCTTTTCCCTCAGCAGAGGTTCTATCAACATCTTCTTCAGGGACTGCTTTAATTTTCTCACCATTTATTTTCATAAATACTGTTTCTTCTATTCCACCGACTTTTCCAAGGAACGCAGCCCTTGAAATAGGATTATCTATTTCAAACATTAAAGTTGCAGTTAGTTCTTTGCCGTTAGGTATTAAAGGATTGTACGCAGATAACTCATCCTGAAGTTGCTCGTCACCACCTTTTTCAATGTACAACATCTCTTGTACTTGGGCTAACATTGTTTCATAACTTTCAAAATAAAAAGTGGCATAAGGACCTAAAGCAACTCTTCTATTTTTTTTATAATCAACAATGCTTTTTCTTAATTCACGTCTCTTTTCTGTATAAACATCTAAAGGAATTATGTCTTCTTTTTGAATTTCTCTTTTTTCTCTCGGCATGATCATAAATTATAACTTTTTGCCATTAATTCGATAGGATGTAGTGCCTCATCGTTAGATATGTTTGTATCAACTTCTAACTGTTTTAAATGTTTACCAGCTAAAGGACAATCAGAAGCCATATACTTATTATTTTTAGTTTTTATTTGTCTAGCTGTAGGTCTTCCAACTTTATTTGATAAATCATGAGTTTCTTTCATTACTCCAAAAGTTCCTCCATGACCCGCGCATCTTTCAACTACATCAATTTTAACGTTTGGTATTAATTTTAACATATCTCTTGCTTTGATACCCATGTTCTGTGCCCTAGCATGACAAGCATGATGTACAGTTACACCTCCATCAATCTCATTTAATCCTTCTGCTAATCCCTCATTGTTTGCAATATCCACGACATACTCATCAATATCCATTACGTTAGCAGATAATTTTTTTATTTTTTCATCGTTTGGTAACAACAAAGGCCATTCAAATTTTAACATCAACCCACAACTCGCTGTTAATGTTACTACCTTATATCCTTTATCAATCCATTCGATTAAATCCTTGGAAACTTTTTTGGCTTGTACGACAACTTTTGGCAAATCTGCTTGCTCTAGGAATGGCATCCCACAACAACCAGGGTAAGCCTCCTGAACCTCTAAACCATTTTTTTTCAAAACTTTTAAAGCAGCAACACCTGTATTTTTTTTATTAAAATTAACAAAACAAGTTGAATAGATAACAACTTTTCTATCTTTAGAAGGTGTTTGATAATTTATCTTATCTTTATTTTTTTTAAAAAAATTTGAAAATGTTTCTGAGTTATATTTTGGCAACTGAACTCTTTTATCTATTCCAGTAATAAATTCTAAGATTTTTCTAATTAATTTATTTTTAATATTTGAAGCCCAGTTAATTATTTTAGAGAACATAACGCCAATTTTAGCATTTCGGTCTATTTGAGCTAATTGTGTTGGTACACTTGGTAATTTACCTAATTTTTTTTGAGCTGTTCTGTATCGAAGCATTAAGTGTGGAAAATCAAGATCAAAATCATGGGGGGGGACATATGGGCATTTGGTCATAAAGCACATATCACACAAAGTACATGCATCAACAACAGGGGCAAATTGATCGCTAGATAAGCTTTCAACATCCTCATTTTTAGACTCATCAATCATATCAAATAACTTTGGGAAAGAGTCGCAAAGATTAAAACATCTCCTGCATCCATGACAAATATCAAACACTCTTCTCATTTCAGCATCTAATTTTTCAGGATTTAAAAAATCAGGATGCTCAAAATCTATGGGGTGTCTTATAGGTGCACCTAAGCTTCCTTCTTTACTCATATAATTTAGTTATTTGAAATTCGAATTGTTTTTAGTGGGCGACTAACGCCCACTAAGTAATTTGATTAGCTAATAGACTCTAAAGTTTTTTGAAATTTACCAGCGTGTGATTTTTCAGCTTTAGCTAAAGTTTCAAACCAGTCTGCGATTTCTTCAAAACCTTCTTCTCTAGCAGTCTTGGCCATACCAGGGTACATATCTGTGTACTCATGAGTTTCACCTTCGATAGCTGAGGCTAAGTTAGCTTTAGTTTCGCCAATTGGTTTGCCTGTTGCTGGGTCACCAACTTGTTCTAAGTATTCTAAATGACCATGAGCGTGACCAGTTTCACCTTCTGCTGTTGATCTAAAAACTGTAGCTACATCATTGTAACCTTCGATGTCCGCTTTTTGTGCAAAATAAAGATATCTTCTATTTGCTTGACTTTCTCCAGCGAATGCTGCTTTTAAGTTTTCTTCTGTTTTACTTCCTTTTAAAGACATTATTTTTCTCCTTTTAAATGTTACTCACCATATAATGGTTATGATGAATATGTCAACAGTTTAGAATTATTATAATGTAGATTTTAAGTATTTGATTTGATAGAATTATTTTTGAGTTTGATTATCACTCGCAACTCTAACCAAAACTTCAACGGAATTTATTTTTTTTCCAGTTATATTTTTTCTAATACTTATTTTGTCTATATCGCTCTCATCACAATCGATTAGCTCATGCGTATCTTCATCAAAAAAATGATGATGTGCTGATGTGTTTGTATCAAAATAACTTTTATGACTATCGATTGAAATTTCTTTTAGGTATCCTTTTTTTTCAAATGCATGCACTGTGTTATAAACTGTAGCTAGAGATATCTTTTGATTCATTTTCTCAGATAACAATTTAACCAAATCGTTAATTGTGAAATGAAAAGTTTTTTCTCTATTATATAAAACTTCACACATTTTTACTCTTTGCTTGGTAGGTCTAAGCCCAACTTCTCTTAATTTTTCAATAAAATTGCAGTTTTTTGGCATCGTTTTTTATAATTATTCTAAAGTATGAATAAAAATATACTGTTTTATTATATTATATTAGGATTAAATCAAGTATTAAGGGAGCTCAAAATTATGAAAAAAAATTCATACTCCTATGATGACCTAATAACTTGTGGAAATGGAGACCTTTTTGGTCCTGGAAATGCAAAATTACCTCTTCCACCAATGCTTATGTTTGACAGAATAACTGAAATCAATGAAAATAATGGTACATTTAATAAAGGCTCTTTAAAAGCTGAATTAGACATTAAAGATGATCTATGGTTTTTTGATTGTCATTTTAAAAAAGATCCAGTTATGCCAGGGTGCTTAGGTTTGGATGCTATGTGGCAACTGGTAGGTTTTTTTCTAGGCTGGCTAGGAAACCCTGGAAAAGGAAGAGCTTTAGGAGTGGGTACTGTAAAATTTACAGGTGAAGTTTTACAAAGTGTAAAAAATGTAAGATATGAAATAGATATGAAGAAAATTATGTCTCCTGGAGGGACAACTGTTGGGCTTGCAAACGGAATTGTTCTTGCAGATAATAAAAAAATATATTCAGCAGAAAGTTTAAAAGTAGGGTTATTTAAATAATGAGAAGAGTGGTTATTACAGGTTTAGGGGTAGTTTCTTGCTTAGGCAATAATCAAGAAGAGGTTCATCAATCTTTACTAAATTCAAAATCAGGAATTTCTTATGCTGAAGATTATAAAGAGCATAATTTAAAAAGTCATGTTCATGGAAAACCAAATATTAAACTAGAGGATCATATCGATAGAAAAACAATTAGATTTATGGGTTCAGGCTCAGCTTACAATTATATTGCAATGAAAGAAGCTATTGAAGACTCTGGATTAGAAGAAAGTGAAGTAAGTAATTTTAAAACTGGAATCGTGATGGGCTCAGGGGGACCTTCTATAGAAAATGTAATTTTAGCTGCTGATAAAACTAGAGCGAAAACACCAAAATTAATGGGACCTTTTATTGTTCCAAGAACTATGGCCAGTACTGCTTCTGCAACACTTGCAGTTCCATTTAAAATAAAGGGAACTAATTATACAATGAGTTCAGCTTGTGCCACGAGTGGTCACTGCATTGGTAATGGAATGGAATTAATTCAAATGGGTAAGCAAGATATTGTTTTTGCGGGTGGAAGTGAAGAAATTCATTGGGCATTAACTGCAATGTTTGATGCAATGACAGCTTTATCATCAAAATATAATGACACTCCACAATCTGCGTCTAGAGCTTATGATAAAACTAGAGATGGGTTTGTAATTGCAGGTGGTGCAGGCGTATTAGTACTTGAAGAATATGAACATGCTAAAGCAAGAGGGGCAAAGATATACGCGGAATTAACTGGTTATGGAGCAACTTCAGATGGATACGATATGGTAGCGCCATCAGGTGAAGGAGCTGTTAGATGTATGAAAATGGCAATGGCAACTGCTAAAAATAAAATTGATTATATTAATACTCACGGAACATCTACTCCAGTTGGAGATATAACTGAACTAAATGCTATTAAAGAAACTTTTGAAGAGGACATTCCAAAAATAAGTTCAACAAAATCTTTATCGGGTCATCCTTTAGGGGCTGCTTCAGTGCATGAAGCAATCTATTGTTTGATAATGATGAAGAATAATTTCATAACAGGATCAGCAAATATTACAGATATGGATGATAATGCTAAAAAATTTCCAATTGTTGCAAAAACTGAAACAGGCGCAACTTTAAATACAGTAATGTCAAATAGTTTTGGTTTTGGTGGAACTAATGCAGCTTTAATTTTTGAAAAGGTTTAGTTTATGAGTTTGATGAAAGGTAAAAAAGGTTTGATCATGGGTGTTGCCAATGAAAGATCTATTGCTTGGGGAATTTCTCAAAAACTTGCTGAAGCTGGAGCGGAACTAGCATTTACTTATTTAGGTGATGCTTTAAAAAAAAGAGTAGTTCCTTTAGCAGAAAAATTAAATTCAAATGTTACATTTAGTTGTGATGTTGAAAAAAAAGAAGAAGTTGTAAAACTATTTGAAGATATTAAATCCCAATGGGGTGAAATTGATTTTGTAGTTCATGCAGTTGCTTTCTCTGATAAATCAGAGTTATCAGGTGAATATTTAAATACGACTAGAGAAAACTTTTTAAGAAGTATGTTAATTTCATGCTTTTCATTTACTGAAGTAGCAAAAGAAGCTTCAAAGGTAATGAAACAAGGTGGAAGCTTATTAACTTTAACTTATGAGTCTACGAAAGCAATTCCAAATTATAACGTAATGGGTGTTTGTAAATCAGCTTTAGAGGCCAGTGTTAAATATTTAGCTAGAGATTTGGGTGCTAAAGGCATGAGAGTAAATGCTATAAGTGCAGGACCTATCAAGACATTGGCTGCCTCTGCAATAGGAGACGCAAAATTCCTATATAAATGGAATGAAGACCATTCTTTTCTTAAGAGAAATGTAGATATCCATGATGTTGGAAATTCAGCATTATATCTACTAAGTGACCTTGCAAACGGAGTTACTGGTGAAATTCACTACGTAGATGCTGGATATAACAAGGTTGGAATGCCAGACCCTAAAAACATTACCTAGATAAATAATAAGAAAGAGTATTCCCAACAATTAATAGAACAATTTCTGCTCAATAATGACTGTGATATAATATTTTTATGGATCAGTTAGGAATATGGAAATTATTTATAAAAGAAATAAATGAAGGAGACGCTTTTAAATTAATTCAATTAATTGATTTTCAAGATTTTCAAATACCTAATGAAAAATTAACTTTAGAAGAGATACCAAATTTAGATAACTGTCATGAATTGCATATTAGTCAGTTCGCTTTAACTTACAATGCATACGAAGATGAAGAATTATTTGATAAGTATCATAAAATTTATGATGAATATTTTGATGAAAAGAAACATAAAAATTCATTACAACATTTAAGAGCATTATTATTTTTTTTACAACGACAAGAACACTTTTCTGGTCCTTCTAAAAATTATGTCCCTGACAGCAAAAAGATTATTTCGGATATAATTAAATTAGTTAAATAATTAGTAAATTAATCTTAATTTATTTATTTTGAGTGGGGCATTCTTTAAATGGGTGCCCCAAACATATAAACTTATTATTCAGCAGCTTGTTTCATAGAAAGTTTAACTTTACCCCTATCGAAACCAATCACTTTAACTTTTACCTCGTCGCCTTCTTTTACAACATCAGTTACTTTAGCTACTCTTTTATCGGCAAGTTCTGAGATATGAACAAGTCCATCTTGTTTTCCTAAAAAATTAACAAATGCACCAAACTCCATGATCTTCATTACTTTACCTGAATAAATTTTGTTTAATTCAGCTTTTGCAGTGATGTCTTTAATCATTTGCATTGCGATGTTTCTAGACTCTTCATCTGGAGCAGCAACTGTTACCACACCTTCGTCATTTACATCTACTTTCGCACCTGATTTTTCAACTATCTCTCTGATTGTTGCACCACCTTTTCCAATTACGGCAGCAATGTCTTTTTTATCTACATTGACTTGTTCCATTTTTGGAGTGTGTTTTCCAACATCAGATCTTGAAGCTGATAATGCTTTATTCATTTCTCCCAAGATATGAACTCTTCCGTCTTTAGCTTGACTTAATGCCTGCTCCATAATTTCAAATGTAATACCTGTGATTTTGATATCCATTTGGAGAGAAGTAATTCCATCCTTAGTTCCAGCAACTTTAAAGTCCATGTCACCAAGATGATCTTCGTCACCTAAAATATCTGATAGAACACTGAAATCATCACCTTCTTTAATTAATCCCATTGCAATACCAGCAACTGGCTCTTTTATTGGTACTCCAGCATCCATTAATGCTAAAGAAGTTCCGCAAACAGTAGCCATTGAAGAAGAACCATTAGACTCTGTAATCTCTGAAACTACTCTAAAAGTATACGGAAATGCTTCTTTGGTTGGTAATGAAGAGTTAATTGCTCTCCAAGCTAATTTACCATGACCAATTTCTCTTCTACCTGTTCCAATTCTTCCAGTTTCTCCAACTGAAAAAGGTGGAAAATTATAGTGAAGCATAAATCGCTCTCTTTGTAATCCATCTAAACTTTCAATTCTTTGCTCGTCATCAGATGTTCCTAAAGTTGCTACAACAATTGCTTGGGTTTCACCTCTAGTGAATAATGCAGAACCATGTGCTCTTGGTAGAACACCAACTTCACATTCTATAGGCCTTACATCTGATAAGCCTCTACCATCAATTCTATTTTTGTTTTTTAGAATATCAGTTCTAACAATTGATTTTTCAAGATTTTTTAACTGACTGTTGACATCTAGATCAGTGTAATTTTCATCTTCCTCATAAAGCTTTTTGGCTTTATCAGTAATCTCTGAAATTTGATTTGATCTATCTTGTTTATCTCTAGTTGCAAAAGCTTTCGTAAGATCTTCTGTAAAATTTTCTTCAAGTTTTTTCTTAACTTCTGATAGATCTTTCTTTTCAACAGTCCACTCAGGTTTCCTGCATTCTTTTGCAAGTTCCTCGATCATTTCAATCACTGGAACAAATCCCTCATGACCAAATTTAACTGCATTTAACATTTCTTCTTCTGTTAAACCACTTGCTTCAGACTCAACCATAAGTACAGCATCTTTTGTACCTGCTACAACTAAATCTAATTTTGATTTTTCTAATTCTGCTTTAGATGGGTTTAAAACATATTTTCCATCTACAAAGCCAACTCTTGAAGCACCTACAGGACCCATAAATGGCATTCCTGATATAGCTAAAGCTGCTGAAGATGCAGTGATTGATAAAATATCTGGTTCATTTTCTTTATCATATGAAATTACAGTTGGTAACAACTGTACTTCATTTTTAAATTCATCTGGAAACAAAGGTCTGATTGGTCTGTCAATTAATCTAGAGATTAATGTTTCACTCTCAGTTGGTCTTGCTTCTCTTTTGAAATATCCACCTGGAATTTTTCCAGCTGCATAATATTTTTCTTGGTAATTTACAGATAATGGAAAG
The DNA here is from genome assembly GCA_902558835.1 of uncultured Pelagibacteraceae bacterium. Taxonomy (GTDB): domain Bacteria; phylum Pseudomonadota; class Alphaproteobacteria; order Pelagibacterales; family Pelagibacteraceae; genus Pelagibacter. The sequence goes on along the minus strand of CACEFK010000001.1, from coordinate 91,278 downwards.
TAATCCATATCAGGATTTACTTTTTTTGCTCCTACTACTGTTGCTAGTACGACTGTCTCTCCACATGTTGCGATTATTGCACCGTCTGCCTGTCTTGCTACTTTACCTGTTTCTAAACTTATCTTCTTTCCTGCTACTTCAATTTCCTTCTTGTATACTTTAAACATTTCATTTCCATTTCGTTTCGTTCGTTTCGTTCCATTCCATTCCGTTCTATCTATCTTGACTTCTATTTTCTTAAATTCAATTTCGACAGTACATTTTTGTAAGAATCCATTTTATTTTTCTTTAGGTATTCTAACAATTTCTTTCTTCTATTTACCGCTCTCAACAATCCAACAGATGAATGTTTATCCTTTTTGAATTGCTTAATATGTTTAGAGAGAGTTTCAATTTTCTCTGTTAGCAAAGCAATCTGTATCTCTGAAGATCCAGTATCTTTATCGTGCATTGCTAATTCTTGTGCCTTTTTGTTCATGCCTCTTTCTTCCTATTTATTTGTTTGTTTTATTAAGTTTTCTATTTTTTCCGCATACTCAAAAGATTCGTCTTTTCTAAAAAGTAATTTTGGTAAAAATTTCATAACCACTTTTTGTGATAAAATTTTTCTAATTAAAAATGAGTATTCCTTTAAAACATTAATTGTTTCCTCCGCATCTTTTCCTCCCAATGGAAGAACATATGCTTTAGCAATTTTTAAATCTGGACTCATTCTTACCTCAGTAACCGTTATTGTGTTCGTTTCTAAATTCGGCACCTTAGCCTCATTTCTTATAAAAATCATGCTTAAAGACTGCTTAATCATTTCGCCTACTCTAAGCTGTCTTTGTGAAACTGGTTTTCCTATTCTATCCGCCATTAAATTGACCTCTCAGTAGATGTAACACTAAAAGCCTCTATTGTGTCATTTTTTTGAAAATCCATATAATCTTTAACGGTTATTCCACACTCTTGACCACCGCTTACTTGTTTCACTTGGTCTTTTTCTCTAAATATTGATGAAACTTTTCCAGTATAAATAATAGCACCATCCCTAATAATTCTAACATCCGAAGTGCTATTAATTTCTCCTTCAGTTACTTTTGAGCCAGCAACTTTTCCGGCACCTGAAACTTTAAATATTTCCAAAATCTGTGCTGTACCAGTAATTTTTTCCTGGACATCTGGTGACAATAGTCCTGACATTCTTTGTTTAATATAATCTAAAACTTCATAAATAATATTATATGAAGATATTTTTATTTTCTCATTTTCAGCAAGTTTTTTTGCTTCTTTACTTGGTTTAACATTAAAAGCAATTAATACTGCATTTGAAGCTTTAGCTAGAGTAACATCTGTCTCGGTTACCATTCCAATATCTGCTAAAATTATTTTAGGTTTAACCTCATCATGTTTGATTTGACTAATTGCATTTTTGATTGCTTCAGATGATCCATGTACATCAGATTTAATTATTAAATTTAATTCTTCAGTAGATTTATCTGAAAAGGCAGAGTCTTGAGTTGCAAAAGATAGTGGATTTTTTCCATCCTTGCTCTCTTGAGTTCTATTTTCACTCAGTGTCTTAGCTTCTTTTTCTGTATCAAGAACAATAAAATCGTCACCGGCTTTAGCTGCACCATTTATTCCTAAAATTTCAACAGGAGTAGAAGGTAATGCTTCATTAATATTTTTACCTTTATCATTAATAATAGCTCTTACTTTTCCCCACTTTAAACCACTTACAAAAAAATCACCTCTCTTAAGTGTTCCTGTTGTTACAATTATATTTGCAACTGGACCTCTACCAACATCAATTTTTGACTCTAAAACTATACCTGTAGCTTTAGATTCATAATCCGTTTTAAGATCTAAAATCTCTGCTTGTAGTATTATTGACTCTACTAATTTATCTAAGTTTTGTTTTGTTTTAGTAGAAATTTCAACCATTAAAGTATCACCAGATAAATCTTCAGCAATTAATTCATGTTCTAATAATTGATTTTTAATCTTTTGCGGATCTGCCTCTGGTAGATCACATTTATTTATCGCCACAACTATTGGAACATTTGCAGCTTTAGCGTGTTTTATAGATTCAACAGTTTGAGGTTTAACTCCATCATCTGCAGCGACTACTAATACAACCACATCAGTTAATTTTGATCCTCTCGCTCTCATCTCTGTAAAAGCAGCATGACCCGGAGTATCTATAAATGTTAATTTATTATTTTGGCTTTCAATTTGATAAGCTCCAATATGTTGAGTTATTCCTCCAAATTCTCCTGAAACTACATTCGCACTTCTAAGCACATCTAGTACTGATGTTTTACCATGATCGACATGACCCATTACAGTAACTATTGGTGGTCGATTTTTTAAATTTTCTGTTCTTGAAGCTTTTATTTTTTGAATTATTTCTTCTGCTTTCTCTTCTCTAATTGGATTGTGACCAAATTCTTTAACTAAATACTCTGCAGTGTCTGCAGCTAATGTTTGATTGATAGTCACAGTAACACCCATACCAAATAAATGCTTAATTACATTACTTGATTGTTCGGCCATTCTGTTTGCCAATTCTCTTACCGTGATTGCTTCAGGAATATTAACGTCTCTTTTAATCGGTTTTAAATTTTCCTGAGAATCATCTTTTGTAGCATTTTTAATTTCTTTTTGTCTTGCTCTCTTAACTGATGCTAAACTTCTTTCTTTTGCATCAATCTCATCACTTAGTGCTCTTGATACAGTTAACTTTAACTCCCTCTTCTTTGTTCCTGTTTTTAAAGTTTTTCTATCTTTGTTTTCACCGTCTCCTTTAAGTCTTTTAGTAGCCCTTTGCTCTGCTAGTTTTCTCTTTTCAAAATCGTTTGTTACAGAGGGTGATTTAGGATTAAATGAAGGTTTTAATGGAGCTCCTCGGTTGAACGTTGAGCTTGTTCTTGGCTTATTCGTACTAGATCTAAATGATCCACCTCTACTCGAGAATTTTCCGGTTTGTTTTTCAATTACTACAGAGTTTTTTCCTTGAGTTTTAGCAATCTCAATGTTTTTGATTGATTTTTTGGCTGTGCCTGAAATTGTTAATTTTGTTTTTTTCTCCATACCTCATCACTCAATCTTTATAGACAATATTTCGCGCAGACATAATTAGTTCATCCGCTTCTTCTTTTGATAGAGCAAAATCTTCAAGATAACCTTGGATTTTCACCCTCTCACCTTTAACCACATCATAACCGCCAGTTAATTCATCAGATGCTAAATCTGCAAAATCTTCTAAACTCAGAATTTTTTGTTCACCAAGTGTAACTAACATTCCTGGGGTTAATCCCTTTAAATTAATCAAGGCATCTTCAAGGCCTAATTCTTTAATTCTCTGAGAAATATCCTCCTGGTCTTTTTCGTGGAACTCTTTAGCTCTTTCTATCAATGCTTCAGCGGTATCTTTTTCTATACCTTCAATCTTCATTAAATTTTCAGCCGAGCTATCTTTTATATCATCAATAGTTGAAAAACCTTCGGCAACTAGTAACTGTCCCAATGTTTCATCTAATTCTAAATTTTTTACAAAGTTCTCTGTTTTTTCTTTAAATTCTAATTGTCTTCTTTCAGAATCTTCTGCATCTGTCATTATATTGATTTCATAATTTAAGAGTTTTGTTGCAAGTCTGACGTTTTGACCTCTTCTTCCAATTGCTTTACTTAAATTTTCTTCCGTCAGAATTACATCAAGTTTTTTTCTTTCACTATCAACATTAACTCTTTGTACTTCAGCAGGTGATAATGCATTTGAAACTAAAATAGCAGGATCTTCTGACCAATTAACTATATCAATTTTCTCTCCTTGAAGTTCATTTACAACAGCTTGAACTCTTGAGCCTCTCATACCCACACAAGCACCTACTGGATCTAGAGATGTATCAACTGCTTTAACACATATTTTAGCTCTACTTCCAGGGTCTCTTGAAGAAGATTTGATTTCTATTAATCCATCATAAATTTCTGGTACTTCTTGAACAAAAAGCTTTTCCATAAATTTAGGATGAGCTCTAGAAAGAAATATTTGTTGTCCTCTAGGTTCTCTTCTAACATCATAACAATATGCTTTTATACGATCACCTGCTTTAATATTTTCACGAGGAATCATCTCATTTTTTTGAATTATTGCTTCGGTTCTTCCTAAATCAACAATTACGTTTCCAAATTCTAATCTTTTAACAATCCCACTTAAAATTGAATCTTTTTTATCAATAAAATCATTAAATTGTCTTTCTCTTTCAGCTTCTCTTACATTAAAACTAATTACCTGCTTTGCAGTTTGTGCAGCTATTCTTCCAAAATCAAATGAAGGAAGTGGCTGTAATACTTCATCACCAACAGACTTATCCTTGTTTAATTCATTTAAATTAATTGCATCTTCCAATTTTATCTCTGTATTTGCATTTTCAGGATTTTCAGCGATTATCAATTTTCTAAAAAGCTCAATATCTCCATTGTCTCTATTGATAGAAACTTTAATTTCATTTTCTTGTCCAAATTTTGATTTTGCAGCCTTGGCAATGCCGGTTTCCATAGAACTTATAATAAGTTCTTTATCAATTGATTTTTCTAAAGCTACGGCTTCAGCAATTCTTAATAATTCTAGTTTATCTGCCCTTTTATTTAACATAATTTTGTTTTGCTCCAAAAAAAAATGGGCTAAAGCCCATTTTGTAAAGTTCAATAATGTAGTTGCAATATAGTAAAGTTTTTTTTTAATTCAACAGAAACTATTTTGAAAAAATGTTAATTTTATCGGTTTTTTCCCATGAAAATGAACCATTTTCTTCAGGTATTCTACCAAAATGACCGTAGGCAGCAGTTTTTTCATATATTGGTTTATTTAAATTTAACATTTCTCTAATGCCTCTAGGGCTCAAATCAAAATTTTCTTTAATCTTTTCTACAACAAATTTATTTTTATCTATGTCGCCATCAAATAAATCAACGTAAATAGAAAGTGGTTTTGATACACCAATTGCATAAGCTAATTGAATTAAACATTTTTCTGCAATTTTTGAACCAACAACATTTTTAGCAATATACCTTGCCGCATAAGCTGCTGATCTATCAACTTTAGTTGGATCTTTTCCTGAAAAAGCACCTCCACCATGAGGTGCGGCACCACCATATGTATCAACAATAATTTTTCTACCCGTAAGACCACAATCTCCATCAGGACCACCAATCACAAAATTACCTGTTGGATTTACATAAAACTCATCCTCACTGAAGCCGTTAAGAAAATTCTCAGGAATAGATTTTAACATATAAGGTCTTAATAAATCTCTGACTTGCGATTGATTAACATCTGGTGAATGTTGTGAAGAGATAACTACAGATTTTACTTTTGAAGGTTTTCCATCAACATACTCGAATGTTACCTGACTTTTTGAATCTGGTTCAATATTTTTTAACTTTCCTGACTTTCTGTCTTCCGCCATCAATCTTAAAATTTTATGAGAATAATGAATTGGTGCTGGCATTAAAACATCTGTTTCATTACATGCGTATCCAAACATAATACCTTGATCTCCAGCTCCTTCATCTTTATTACCAGAGGAATCTACGCCCATAGCAATATCAGCTGATTGGGAATGTAAATGACTTTCAATTTTTGTGGCTTCTTTCCAGGTAAAGCCTTCTTGATCATAGCCAATATCTTTTATACAATTTCTTACTTTTTCAATTAATTCATCTTTTTTAATTTCTGGTCCCCTTACTTCACCAGCTAAAACAACTTTATTTGTAGTAGTTAGTGTTTCGCAGGCAACTCTAGAATATGGATCTCCAGAAATAAAACTATCAACAACCATATCTGAAATCCTATCAGATACTTTGTCTGGATGGCCTTCAGAGACAGACTCACTTGTGAAAAGATAATCTTTTAAATTACTCATTTCTAAGTTTCTTAATTGAAAATATCAAAAAAATATACAATAAAATTATAAATCCAAAAATTTTGTTTCCAAATTTTGCAAATAGAGTTGTCTCAATTTTTCTTGACTCAATTAAATCAATAAAACCTGATTTATTTATATCAACTTTTTGCTCAATAACACCTAGTGGATTAATAATTGCTGTTGTCCCATTATTGGCAGACCTTAAAACATATTTACCACTTTCTATCGCTCTAAAAATACTATGAGTTAAATGTTGCTCTGGGCCAATTGATTTACCAAACCAACCATCTTCAGAAATATTTACAATATAATCAAAGTTATTGTTTGTAAAAATTTTACCTGAATAAATTATCTCATAACAAATAAGAGGTAATAATTTCAATGATAAATTATTATATTTCAGATCAATTATTTTTCTTTCTTCACCTTTTGAATATGATTGGTAGTCATTAGTAATTGTTTTTAAGCCAATACTTTTTAATAATTTTTCAAAAGGTAAAAATTCTCCAAAAGGGACAAGATTAATTTTGTTATATGAATTTATTACATTAAGGTCATAGTCAAAAATAGATAATGAATTAAAATATTTAATAGTTTTATTTGCATCTTCTTTGCTATTAATCCCAATTGCTAATAAATGATTTTTGTTGAATTTATTTTTAAATAACCATTTGTATTCTTTTAGTTGGTCTTGTGAAATACCTGGAATAATACCTTCTGGCCAAATAAAAATTATTTTTTGATTTTTTTTAGGAGAACTGATTTCAATTAGCTCTTCTATTGCAGTTATTGGATCAATATTATTATAAAATCTATCTATGCCTATATTTGAACTTAAAATTCTTAGTTTATAATCAAGTTTTTTTACCTGTTGATTATTAAATTTTTCTAAATTTTGTGAACCAAGTATATAAAATGACATTGTTGTAATTAGAAATGCAACACAAATACTAATATCTTTTTTATTCTCTCTTAAAATGAATATTGATGGGCTTGTAAATAATGAAATACAGAAAAGATTAAAGCTGTATGTGCCTATGACTGATATAATGTTTAAAATTTCTATTTGATTAGAGAAACTATAAGCAATTAAATTCCAAGGGAAACCAGTAAGTATTGATCCTCTCACAAACTCTAATACTCCAAATATTAAAGAAAAAAGAAAAAATGAGCTTAAATTATTATTTGGTTTTAAAACCACAAATAGATAAGCAACTAAGGCATAAAACAAGGCTAAGAAACCAGGTATTAATATTATTGTAAAAGGTATTAAAAACTTAAAATTTTGATCAAACGTTAATGATATTGAGATCCAATATAAATTACTTACAAAATAACCAAACCCAAATAACCAACCATAAAGAAAAAATATTCTTTTATTTTTATAAAACTCAATTTTTTTTATTAAAAATATATAGAATAAACTAAAAGTTAAAAAATTTATTACAACATAATTAAATGGAGGCAAACTTAAGGAAGTAAGCACTCCTAATAAAATTAAATAAATTAATTCAATATAAAATTTATTTTTCAATTTAATTTATTTTTGATTGTACAGATTTAAATAATAGATTTTCCTCTTTTAACATTTTGGAATAATCTTTATTTTTTTTATGATCAAAACCTAAAAGATGAAGAAAACCATGTATAAATAATTTAGTAACTTTTTCTTTAAAAGATTTTAAATTTTGTGATCTTGGTTTGTCTAGATAATTATAGCTAATGATAATGTCTCCAAGATAAGTATTTTTTGAAATTTTTATTTTTTTATCTAATGGAAAAGATAATATATCGGTAGATTTATTTTTTTTTCTAAAAACTTTATTTAATTTTTTAATATTCTGATTATTTGAAAGTAATAGTGTTAACGTTACTTTTTTATTCAAAAACTTATATTTTTTTGGAAAAGCTTTACATATTTTTTTAAAAAAAATGTCCTTATTTTTAAGTCTTTTCGACCAAGCCTTCTCCTCAGAGAAGACATTAATACTAATCATTATTTGAGTATGCTTTGACTATTTTAGAAACAAGTGGATGTCTAACTACATCTGAATGATCAAAATCAACTGTGGATATTTCCTTTAAATGCCCTAGTAACTCTTTTGATCGAACTAATCCTGACATGTTTTTATTTGGTAAATCTATTTGAGATGGGTCACCATTTACAACAATTTTAGAATTTTCTCCAATACGTGTTAAAAACATTTTTATCTGAGTATCCGTAGCATTTTGTGCCTCATCTAAAATTGCAAAGGAATTTTTAAGAGTTCTACCTCTCATGAATGCTAATGGTGCAATCTCTATATCTCCAATCTCAATCATTCTTTGTATTTTTTCAAAGTCGAAGAGATCATACAAAGAGTCGTATAAAGGTCTGAGATAAGGATCTACTTTTTCCTTCATATCACCGGGTAAAAATCCCAAACGCTCACCTGCCTCTACAGCAGGTCTTGAAAGAATAATTCTCTCAATTTTTTTTTCTAAAAGCATAGTTAGACCTACGGCTACCGCCAAAAAAGTTTTACCGGTTCCCGCTGGTCCAGCTGAAATTATAATATCACTCTCCCTCAAAGCTCTAACATAGCTTTTTTGTTTTTCAGATCTAGGAATTATAGATTTTTTTGGAGTTTTGATAATATCTGTAACATTATTATTTTTTACTTTTTCATTAATCATAAAGTTATCAACCGATGAAAGTATATCTTTATTCTCTATACTTCCATTATTAATAAACTGATTAGCCAAAAATTGAATAGCATTTTTAATTTTTTCATTCTTTTCAGGTGTTGATTTAATTAAAATTGAATTTCCCCTTGAATATAAGCTGCAATTTGTAATTTTTTCTAATTCTTGCAAATTTTTATTAAATTCCCCAACAACACCCATTAACAAATTATTATCATGAAATATAACACTTAAAGAATTGTTATCTGAATAAACAAATTTTAAAGACTGATCGATATTTTTTTTAGTTATTCCGCTCAAATTCTATGCAACCTTCTTGTCTGAATTAGCTATAATTTCACCAAATAAACTACTTCTGTTACTGTCTTTAATTTTTACCTGCACTGTTTTACCAATGTCGTTCATTTTACCATTAAAAATTACAGATGTCATATACTCAGATCTTCCAAAAGCTTTACTTTTATCTTCAGTTAAATTTTCAACCAAAACATCAATAACTTTACCCTCTAATGATTTGTTCATTTGGATTTGATTTTCGAATAAAATAGCTTGAATTTTTTCTAGTCTTTCAATGGAAATTTTTTTTTCAATTAAGTCTAAATTTTCAGCTACCGTTCCTGGTCTTGGGCTAAAAATAAAAGAGTAAGAGTTAATAAATTTTACCCTTTCAATTAAATTAAATGTATCTTTAAAATCCTGATCTTCTTCACCAGGATAACCTATTATAAAATCGCTTGAAAATTCTATATTTGGGTTAATTTCTTTTAATTTATCAAAAGTATTTAAATATTCCTCAATAGTATGTTTTCTGTTCATTAATTTTAAAATTTTATTAGATCCACTTTGGACAGGTAAATGTACAAGTGGCATTAACTTTTTAGAAGTTTTATAAACTTCAATCAAATCCTCCGTCATATCTTTTGGATGAGATGTTGTGTATCTAACTCTTTTAATTTCAGATATTTTTTCAATGTTAAATATTAAATCTGATAGTCTGTATCCTTCATTGTCATAAGCATTTACATTTTGACCAAGTAAAATTATTTCTTTTGCACCATTATCAGCTAAATATTTTGCTTCATCCAAAATTTGATTAAATGGTCGAGAATATTCTGGTCCTCTTGTGTATGGGACTACACAAAAATGACAAAACTTATCACATCCTTCTTGAATAGTTAAAAAGGATGAAACTTTTCCAGCATCATTTTTTATTTTACTTAAATATTTAAATTTAGAAACTGCATCAAACTCTGTCTCTTCTATTTTTTTCTTTTTTTTAGTATAATTTAAAATTGTATCATTAATTTTATGATAAGCTTGAGGACCAATTACTAAATCAATGTAAGGTTCTCTTTTAAGCATTTCCTGATTTTCTGCTTGAGCTACACATCCTGCAATAATTACTAATGGTTTTTTTTTAGATCTAAAAATTTTTTTTACTCTACCTATTTCATGATAAACTTTTTCTTTTGCCTTATCTCTAATATGACAGGTGTTTAAGAGATAACAGTTTGCTTCTTCATATCTTTCTGTTTTTTCATAACCAATTTTTTTAACTGAATCATATATTCTATTAGAGTCATACTCATTCATTTGACATCCAAAAGTTTTAATAAATATTTTTTGATTCATAATTATTGGGATTTTTTCTTAACCCCATATAATTCTAATTTATGGTCTACTAATTTATATCCATATTTTTCTGCAACTTTTTTTTGCAACTTTTCAATTTCTTCGTCTACAAATTCTATGATTTCACCAGTTTTCACATCTATTAAATGATCGTGATGACCTTCATTAAGCTCCTCATATCTTGCTTTCCCGCCTTTGAACTCATGCTTTGTTAATATTCCAGACTCTTCAAATAGTTTTACCGTTCTATAAACAGTTGCAATACTTATTTTTGGATCAATTTTAGACACTCTATTATAAAGCTCATCAACATCCGGATGGTCAGTAGATTCGGACATTACTTGTGCAATTACTCTTCTTTGATCAGTTAATTTAACCCCTTTTGCTACACATTTTTGCTCTATTGTTTCTGACATAAAATAATTTTAACTTAAATAAATAGGGTTAATCAAATTTTTTTTAATATTAAATTTATCACACAAATCAGGGATATTTTCGTATTTAATGTCTTTTTCACCTTTAAAATCCTGAATACTATAACAATAGTAATCAATATTATTAGTTAAATTAAATGCTTTAACTATAGAGAGCGAATTTCGTATTCCCGCAAAGCTTCCTGGCCCTCTATTTAAATAAATTGTATTAATATCTTTTAAGTTTAATTCATGCGAATTTAAAAAATCATTAATAATCAAAGTTAATTTTTCATAATTAATTTTAGTATTCTCTTTAGTAATATTATAAATATCATTACTAGTAATGATCATTAAAAAAATTTTTTCACTGGCTACATCAATTATAAGTTTATTCATACTTATTTTATTTTCTAGTATTAGTTCTAAATCAGATGAAAATAATATCAAATACTATTCCAATGATGAAGGAATTCTATCAATAATGTATCATCGTTTTAATGAGAATAAGTACCCTTCAACCAATATTAAAATGGATATATTTGAGGAACATATAAATATTATTATGAACTCAGATTATAATTTTCTTAATCCAAATAATTTTGATGAACAGTTTAAAAAAACAAAATCAAAAAAAGAAATTCTTATAACTATCGATGATGCTTTTGAGTCTTTTTATACTGAAGCATGGCCTTATTTAAAAGAAAATAAAATTCCATTTATTTTATTTGTTTCTACTGAGCCTGTTGGAAAAAGAGGTTATATGACTTGGAAACAAATTAAAGAAATTGAGAGCAGTGATTTTGCATATATAGGACATCATTCCCATAGTCATGAATATCTAATAGATGTAAGCAATGCAGAATTTATTCTAGATATTGAAAAAGCTGATAAAATTTTCCTAAGAGAACTTGGTTACGTACCTAGTCTATTTTCATATCCATTTGGTGAATATTCTAAATTTATGAAAGATTATATTTCTAAAAATTTCAAATATGCTTTTGGTCAGCATTCTGGTGTAATTGATTTAAATAAAGACAAATTTGAATTACCTAGGTTTCCAATTAATGAAAAATACGGAGAATTAAAAAGATTTAAATCAATAATAAATTATTTTCCACTTGAATATAAAAGAATACTTCCTGAGGAAAAACAATTATTCGTAAACACTAACCCTCCAAATTTTAAAGTTGAATTTTTCAAAGAGCAAAAAAATTTAACTAATATTAATTGTTATTCTAATGAGGGAAACGTTTGGGAAAAATCAAAAACAAGCTTTGCCAATAACTCTCTAACAATTGAATTTAGAGAACCATTCAAACCAAGAAGAGGTAGAATTAATTGTTCTCTGAATGATAGTGGAAAATGGAGATGGTTTGGCGTTCAATTCCCTATAAAAGAAAATTAGATCAAACTTTCTAAATCTTTGCTTGATGGCAACAATCTCGCCTCATCAAAATCTTTTAAGTTATTCTGCTCAATAATCTTTTTTAAAACCTCTATATATTGGCTTCCTGTTTCTGCATATTTATCTAAATGTTTAGACAAAATTAAACTATCTAAAGGTTTATTTTGATTTCTAAGTTCTGTTCTCGCTTTTCTTAAATTTTTATACGTTGAATGTGTATTTAAATTTCTTAAATATGCTCTTACAGATAATTGTAAGCTATTAAATTTCATAACTTTATGATCTTTGCCCTCATCAGCATTTTTAGGTTTTAATCCTTCTCCGGACCAAGTCCATTGTCCAAATAAAGCATTTCCTTTTAAAGCAAATCTCGAAGTACCCCAACCCGTTTCTTTAGCGGCCTGAGCTATTGCTAATGAAACTGGTATCTCATCCATTCTTACTTTTAATGTAGATAAATCGTTTTTTCTCACACCATATTGTTTATATTTTTTTTCTAACCATTTTTTTTCTATATCGGTATTGCTATTCTTATTTAGAATTGTGAATAACCTTTTTCTGTCAACTCTAATTTTATTGTTTTCCTTAACTATCAAAGGAAGAACAATTTTTATAAACATATCTTTTCTTTTTTTTGTGTTTCCAATATTTTTAATTTCATTTGGCAACAGACCAATATCTATTGGTTTCACCAATTTTGTATTTCTTACATCTTTTAAATTATAATTTACCTCTTTAAATAATGAATCAATCTCGGATGTTGTATATCTAACTAGATTAATTTCAGAATTATTTTCTTCCAGAATATCATAAAGTAAATCTCTCTCGTCAGCATCTATTCCTGAATCTTCCTCAATAGATTTATCTTTGTTAAGAGTATAATTTAAAATATTTTTAGAATTATTAGTAAATTCTTTATTGTTAAAATTTTTATCTGTAAAATTAATAAATATTGGAGCTGTATAAAAAAATAAAATTACAAAACAAGAACTTAAAAAAAATCGTGAAACTATATTAAGACTCTTGTTTTTTATGAATCCTGATTTTTTAAATTTTCTCATAATTACTTATTGTATGGCAACAACCTCTTTTACCTCTGGTAAATAATGACATAAAAGATTTTGAACACCTTGTTTTAAAGTCATTGTTGAACTAGGACAGCCAGAACAACTCCCTTGCAATTGTACCTTAACAATTCCGTCCTTGAACTCTTTAAATTTTATATCTCCACCGTCTCTAGCAACAGCAGGTCTTATTTTTTCTTCTAAAATTTTTACAATTTTTGATTCAATTTCGCTTAAATCCAAATCCTCTTCTTTTATATTTTCGTCAATTACAAATTCTTTACCATCTGCATAAAAATCATTTATTAGAGAAATTACGATATGTTTAATTTCATCCCACTTAACGTTTTCTTTTTTATTTACTGAAATAAAATCTTGACCTAAAAAAATGCCCTCAACACCATTTATTGATAAAATATTTCTTACCAATTCATTTTTCATATCTTCTTTATTTGTAATTTCATAAGGACCACTATTTGAAACTTTCTTCCCAGGAAGAAATTTCAAAGAATTTGGATTTGGCGTTACTTCGGTTTGAACAAACATAAATTATTTATAGTGAATATTTTGAAAATTAAAACTTGATAATAAATTTTTATTAAAAACCTACAATTTCTTTAATTCTTTCAATCTTTTTTGAAGCAATCAAGTTAGCCTTTTCAACTCCATCTAGAAGAATATCATCTAAATAACTTTTATCTCCTAAAAGTTTTTTTATCTCATTCGAAATAGGTTCAATTTTTTTGACAAGCTCTTCAGCTAATTGTTCTTTAAATTCTGAAAAGTTTTTACCTGCAAAATTTTTTACTGAATTTTCTAGTGTAGAATTAGTCAAGCTTGAATAAATTCCTAAAAGATTTCTTGCCTCTAATCTTTCATCAAGCTCCTTTATATCTTGTGGCATAGGCAAAGGATCTGTTTTTGCTTTTTTGATTTTATTTATTATTTGATCTTTATCATCTGTTAAATTTATTCGACTTAAATCTGATAATTCTGATTTACTCATTTTTTTTGAACCATCTTTTAAACTCATTATTCTTGAAAACTCTTTTTGAATTAGAGGTTCAGGAACTTGAAGAAAATTTTCTACATCAAAATCATTATTAAATTTTTGAGCTATATCTCTACATAATTCCAAATGTTGTTTCTGATCATCGCCTACGGGAACATGAGTAGCATCATATAAAAGAATATCAGCCGCCATTAGAACTGGATAAGAGTATAATCCAATACTAGCTTTCTCCTTATCTTTTCCAGCTTTCTCTTTAAATTGGGTCATTCTATTTAACCAACCCATTCTAGCGACACAGCTTAATATCCATGCTCCTTCTGCATGAGCTGCTACTCTAGATTGGTTAAAAATTATACTTTTTTTTGGATCTATTCCGCTTGCTATAAAAGTTGCAACGGTTTCTCGGATATTATTTTTTAATTCTTTTGGATTTTGCCTTACTGTAATTGCATGTAGGTCAACTACACAAAAAATACAATTGTTATCTTTATCGTTATTTAAGTCTACAAAATTTTTTACGGCACCTAAATAATTCCCAAGATGAAGATTACCTGTAGGCTGAACACCAGAAAATATTTTTTTACCCATAAAATTAATACTTTAATTTAATATCATTCATTTGAAAAGCTTTGATGAAATAACACACAATTAAATAAAACATTAATCCTAATATAACAGATAAAACTAAATAAAAAGATTTAATTGATTGATTAAATGCTAATTCGTTTTGAAAAAAATTTAACATAAAGTTAAAAAATAAACCCATCATAATTGATGCAAAAATTATTTTAACAAATTTAATAAAAAATATTTGGTTAAAATAAAATAATTTTCGATTTTTTAAAAATAAAAATAACAATATTGAATTAAACCAAGATGAAATAGATGTGGCTATTGGAATTATTATAAAACCAATTTCACTAAAATAATACAAACTTATAAAAATATTAACTAATACTGAGATCAAAGAAATATAAAATGGAGTTTTGGTATCATGGTTTGCAAAGAAAAAACTTGAAAAAACTTTTATCAATGCAAAAGCAGGCAGGCCTAAAGCAAAATAATATAAAGCTAAGCTTGAGTTGCTCACCGAATTTTCATTGAAAGACCCATAGCCAAATAAAGCTGAAATAATTTGTTCTGATCCTATGATTAAAGCGATAGTTGCTGGGAGACTTAAGAATAAACTTAATTCAAGAGCTTTATTTTGTATAAACAAAATCTTATTTTTTTTTCTAGATTGAATATGTTTTGAAAGTTGTGGGAGTATAACAACACCAATTGCAATACCAGCTATAGCTAGGTTAATTTGATAAATTCTATCTGCATAATACAAATAAGAAACTGCGCTTGCTTGAAATGATGCAATTATTGTTCCAATTAAGATATTAATTTGAGTTACTCCAGAGGAAAAAATACTCGGTAAAAGTTTTTTAAAAAAAAACTTAACTTTAGTACTTACTTTTAATTTGTAATTAAATTTAAGCGAGTAATATTTTGATACATATTTATATAAAAATATTAATTGTAAAAAACCAGCAAAAGAAACACCATAAGATAAATAATAAACTAATTGATCACCTAAAGATTTAGAAAAAATCAATACTAAAATTAAAACAATATTTAAAATTATCGGGGCTGCAGCTGCAGCAGCAAACTTATTATGTGAATTTAGAATTGCAGAAAAAAAAGAAGCTAAGCAAATAAAAAATAAAAAAGGAAAAGTAATTCTTGTTAAATTTATAGCTACCTTCATTTTTTCTAAATCACCCACAAATCCAGGTGCGATAATTGAAACAAATGCAGGCATAAAAATTTCAATTATTATTGTTAAAAACAATAACCCTAAAAAAAGAAGATTAAAAATATCATTAGCAAATTTATTTGATTGTTTTTTACCTTTAGTTGTTTCTGATGAATAACTTGGAACAAATGCTGCATTAAAGGTGCCTTCGGCAAACAATCTTCTAAAAGTATTTGGAATTCTAAATGCTACAAAAAAGGCGTCCGCCAACATCCCTGTTCCTAGAAAAATTGCTATTAAAATATCTCTTAAATAACCAAGCAATCTACTAATGATAGTATAAAAACCAAATGTCCCTGTTGACTTAAGTAAGTTCATAAATCATATTAGTCTTAATTTTACCCCAATTGTACACTTATTGTTATCAGAAATGAAAAAAACAAAAATCGATCATTACACAGATAAAGAAGCTTTAGATTTTCATAAAGACAAAAAACCTGGCAAGATTGAGATTATTTCTTCAAAAAATATGACAACTAAGCGAGATCTCGCTTTAGCTTATTCTCCAGGAGTTGCTGCTCCAGTAAAAAAAATAAGTGAAAACCCTGAAGCAGCTTATGATTACACAAGCAAAGGAAACCTAGTTGCAGTAATAAGCAATGGTTCAGCAATATTAGGAATGGGAAATTTAGGTGCTCTAGCGTCAAAGCCTGTGATGGAAGGAAAGGCTGTATTATTTAAAAGATTTGCAGACATTGATTCGATTGATTTAGAGATTGATTGTAAAGATGCAGACGAAATCATAAATTCAATTAAAAATTTTGCACCTAGCTTTGGTGGAATAAATTTAGAAGACATAGCGGCCCCAGATTGTTTTATAATAGAACAAAAATTAAAAGAAATTTTAGATATTCCAGTTTTTCATGATGACCAACATGGAACAGCAATTATAACTACTGCAGCATTAATTAATGCCTTAGATATTTGTGGTAAATCAATAAAAAAAATTAAAGTTGTAGTTAATGGCGCTGGAGCTTCAGCACAAGCTTGTACTGAATTATTTAAAAACTCAGGAGTAAAATCTGAAAATATAATAATGCTAGACAGAAAGGGCGTTATTTATGAAGGAAGAACTGAGGGAATTGATCAATGGAAATCCAGATATGCAGTTAAAACTAAACATAGAACTTTAAATGATGCTGTTAAAGGTGCGGATGTTTTTTTAGGATTATCTGCAAAAGGTGTTCTAAAAAAAGAGATGGTTAAATCCATGGCAAAAAATCCAATTATATTTGCTTGTGCTAATCCTGATCCAGAAATTACCCCAGAGGAAATTAGTGAGGTTAGAAATGATGCAATTGTTGCAACGGGGAGATCAGATTATCCCAATCAAGTAAATAATTTAATTGGATTTCCTTATATATTCAGGGGGGCTTTAGATGTTAGATCCAAAACGATAAATGAAGAAATGAAAGTTGCTGCAGCAAAAGCAATAGCTAAGCTTGCAAGAGAAGATGTTCCTGATGAAGTGGTTGCAGCTATGGGTGGAGAAAGACCTCATTATGGGAAAGATTATATTATTCCATCTACATTTGATCCAAGATTAATTAGTGTGATACCAGCGGCGGTAGCAAAAGCAGCTATAGATAGTGGAGTAGCTAGAAAAAATATAGATGATTTTGATGCTTATAAAGATCAATTAAAACAAAGACTAGACCCAACAGTAACCATCATGCAAGGTATAAATTCATTTATCAAGAAAAATCAGAAAAGAATTGTTTTTGCAGATGGTGAAGATGAAAATACTTTAAAAGCTGCAATTGCATTTAAGAATTCAAAATTAGGTATTCCAATTTTAGTTGGGAAAGAAAGTAAAATTAAAGAACAAATTAAAAATATTGGTTACAGTGAAAATTTTGATATTGAAATTGTTAATTCAAAAGATGAGGAAAAAAGAAAAAGATACGTTAAACATTTATTTGAAAAATTACAAAGAGAGCAAGGATTATTAGAACGAGATTGTGACAGAATGATCAGAAATGATAGAGTTGTTTGGGCTACTAGTATGGTTGCCTGTGGCGATGCTGATGGTGCTGTAACAGGCAATACAAGACGATTTGGTGCTTCATTTGAAAAAATTAAGCAAGTTGTTGATGTAAGAAAAGGTGAAATTATGTTTGGTTTAAACATGATCGTTCATAAAGGGAGAACTATTTTTGTTGGTGATACAAGCGTCCATGAATATCCAACTTCTGAACAAATGGCTGAAATTGCCATATCTACAGCAAGAGTAGTTAGACTTTTTGGATTTGATCCTAAAGTTGCTTTTGTGTCCCACTCTACATTTGGACAACCTCTTACTAGTAGAACAAAACATATAAGAAACGCTGTTGAAATATTAAAAGAAAAAGAAGTAGACTTTGAATTTGATGGAGATATGCAGCCTGATGTTGCTCTTAATCCAGAGTATGAGGACCTTTATCCTTTTGCAAAGATAGTTGGTAAAGCAAATATTTTAATAATGCCTGGACAACATAGTGCTGCCATTTCATATAAACTGATGAAAACAATTGGAGACACAAAAGTTATTGGACCATTATTAATTGGGCTTGGGCTTCCAATAGAAATTGCACCTTTAAGATCATCAACTTCTGAAATACTTAACCTAGCATCAATCGCAGCTTATTCTTCTCAAGTGATTGATTACAAAAAATAATTACTCTCTTTGAATTCTTAAGTCTTCAACAAGTATTATACTTGCAATCACGTCTTCTACATCAAGTATTTCTTTTGCTTCACTTATAACTAAATCTTTTTCCTCTGAGGTTAAAGCAATTCCATAAATATAAATTTTCTTCTTATAAGTATCTATTTGATAATTGGTTGCCTTAATATTTTTATTTACAATTATAGCTGTTCTAAGCTGAGATGTTATTAATATATCTTTTGCAGATTGCTTGAAATTAAACTCTTCCTTGATTTTAATATCATTCCTTACTGATCTGGCACCTTTGGTTTCCCATGCTAATTTAGTAATCATTAATTTTTCTTCTGGACTATCTACTTTTCCAGTAACAAAAATTCTCCCATCTAAAACTTTAGTTTTGACAGATAACAAATATTTTTTATCTTTTGCCAAAATTTTCGCACTTATACTTTTTTGCATAATAGAATCATCTATTTGAGTACCAACTGTTCTTGGATCTAAAGCAACTGAAACACCAGTTCCGAAAAGACCTTTGGAACCAACTCCAACACATCCGGTTAAAATAAAACTTACAAATATTAAAATTAATAATTTATTTTTCATTTTTTTAATTTTAAACAATAATTATATATTTCTTTTTTAGGCACGTTAGTACTCTGACTTAAAATTTCAGTAATTTCTTTAGTAGATAATTTATTAATCATTTTTTTAATTATATTAATATCTGATTCAGTTAATTTTTCAGATATATTTTTGTTTATTTTTTTTTCAGAAATAACAACTGTAAGCTCACCTTTTGGTTCTATTTCAAATAATTCCATTTCATCTATATTTTTTCTAATAAATTCTTCATAAATTTTTGATATTTCTCTGCAAAAGACTATCTTTCTTCCTGCAAAATTCTTTTTTATTTCAGGTATGATTTTATTAATTTTTTTTGGAGAAATAAAAAAAACTAAGGAATTTTCAAATTCTGAGAATTTTTTTAATTCATTAGATAATTGCTGTTTTTTGTCTGGAAAAAAACCGCAAAACAAAAATTTATCTGAAAAACCACTAATTGAAACAGCCGCAGCAACAGCTGAAGGTCCAGGGATAGGAAAAATTCTTATCTCATTATTAATGCACTCATTAACTAATATTGAACCAGGATCAGAAATACCAGGAGTACCAGCATCTGATATCAAAGAAATTATTTTTCCAGATTTTAGATACTCAATAATTTTTACTACATTTTTTTTCTCATTAAATTTATGATTTGAAATTAATTTTGATTTTATTTGATATTTATCTAAAAGATTTTTTGAAACACGAGTATCTTCACATAAAATATAATGAGACTGCTGCAAAACTTCAATTGCTCTTAAAGTTATATCTTTTAAATTTCCTAAAGGAGTTGATACCAAATAAAGACCATTTTCGTATTCTTTTAATTTAAATTGTGGTTTTATGATCATAATTTAGCTTAAAAAATATTATACTAGCACCAAAATGATTAAATTAATTAAAATTATTTATTTTATTTTTTTAAGTTTTCACTTTCTATTTTTTTCAGCGGTAAATGCTCAAGAAAAAATCAAAATAGGTTTATTAGTGCCTATGACTGGAGATAATAAAGAGATAGGAGAGTCAATCATTAAAGCAGTCGGGTTGGCTGTTAAAGACATTGATAACGATTTAATCGAAATATTCCCTAAAGACACAGCAACTAAAGCTAACCAGACTTTAAAATCAGCATTTGAATTAAGTGAAATGGGAATAAAAGTTGTTATTGGTCCGGTATTCTATGAAAGTTTAACTTATTTAGACGAAATGAAGGACTTAACTTTTTTGTCTTTAACAAATAAAACTTTAGATCTTCCAAAAAATGTAATCTCTGCTGGTATAAATTCAACATCACAATTTAAAACAATAAAAAAATTTTTAGAAACTAATCAAATACAAAGAACTATTTTTTTAACACCAATCCAAGATTATGAATTTGAAGTTAAAAGTGGAATGAAAAACTCAAAAATTAAAATTTATAAAGATTATGAATATAATACAGAACCTACAAAATTAACAAAACAAATAGAAGAAATTACAAACTACAGAATAAGAAAGCAAAATTTAGAGGATGAAATAAATAGAATAAAAAATTCAAATGATCCAAATAAAGAAAAAAAAATAAAAAGACTAGAAAAAAGATATACTTTAGGTGGTCTAAATTTTGATGCTGTAGTAATTGCAGATTTTGACAAAAGTCTAAAAAGTGTATCTACATCACTCTTATACACTGACGTACTTCCTAAGAATAAATATTTTATAACTTTAAATCAATGGTTCGATGAAAGCTTGTTAAACGAAACTGATATCCAGCCTTTATATTATCCATCAATAAATAAAGAAAATTTTGATAGTTACAAAATAAAATACTTTAACGCATTTAACCAAGATCCTACCCATTTGTCTTTATTGAGTTATGATCTTGTTGGCTTAGTTTATTATTTATCGCTAAACTCAAATAAAGAAAACTTGAATAAAATTTTTAAGAGAAAAAATTCATTCAAAGGAAAAATAGGAATTTTTGATATCAAAAATAATAAAATTAATCACAGATTAAATTTTTATAAAATTGAAAATCAAAAACTTATAGAAATTTTCTAATTTTTTTAAAAGCCTGAAATCTATGATCTATCTTATATTTTTGAGACGGCCTCATTTCCCCAAAAGTTTTTCTCTTTTTTAAAGGTATAAAAATTGGATCATATCCAAATCCATTTTTACCTCTTGGTTTGTCTGAAAGATATCCTTCTACTTTTCCTGTCACACAAGCAATTTTTTTATCTAAATAGGAAATAGAAAGAGCACAAATAAATCTTGCTTTAATTTTTTTATTTTTCCAATTTTTATCTTTTTTATTTAGCTCTTTATAAACTCTTTTTATAGCTCTATCAAAATTTCCATGTTTCCCTCCCCACCTTGCAGAATAAATTCCAGGATTTTTATTTAAAAAATCTATCTCTAAACCTGAATCATCAGCCAAACACATTAATCCTGTTTTCTTTGAAAAATATTTAGATTTAATTAATGAGTTTTCTGTAAATGACTTACCATTTTCAACTGGGCTCCTAAGATTAAACAACGACGTAGAATAAATTTTAATGCTTTTTGGCAATAAACTCTTGATTTCACGTAATTTACCCTTGTTATTAGTGCCAATGAGTAATTTATCAATTTTTTGTTTAAACATCTAGAAATTATCAAAATCCTTACCATATATGAGGTTATGGAAAAAGAGGAAAACCAAAAAAGCACTTCTGTAGATCAAAACCAGGACACTGTAAACGAAACTAAAAAATCTGAGGAAAACTTAGTCGAAGAAAATAAACAAGAAACAGACCAAGAACCTAAAGAGGAAATTAAAGAACCAACTCCTGAAGAAAAAATTGCTGAACTTGAAGATAAAGTGGCAAGAACTTTAGCTGAGATGGAAAATCAAAGAAGAAGATTTGAAAAAGAAAAAGAGGATGCTTTTGAATATGGTGGTTATAGTTTTGCTAAAGAAGCATTAAATTTGATTGATAACTTGGATCGGTCAAAACATGTTCTTGAAAGCGACGACAAGTTAAAAGAAACTGAAGCACTAAAGAAGACATTAGAACATTTAGACATTATTAAAAAAGATTTAATCTCAATATTTGAAAAAAATAACATTAAACCAATTGATAGTCTTAACAAAAAACTAGACCCAAACTTTCATCAAGCAATGATGGAAATTGAAGACGACACGAAAGAACCTGGAACAATAATTCAAGAAATTCAAAAAGGCTTTACTATAAAAGACAGATTGCTTAGACCCTCATTAGTAGGAGTGTCAAAAAAGGTTACAATTAAAGAAGAAAAAACTGAGGAAAATCAGGAAAAACCAGAAAATAAATAATTATGAGATCAACTTGTAGTTTCACAATTAAACCCTATATGACGAAAGAGAGATATTAACATTATGAGTAAAATTATTGGAATAGACTTAGGAACAACAAATTCATGTGTCGCCATAATGGAAGGGACACAAGCTAAGGTTTTAGAAAATGCTGAGGGGGCAAGAACTACTCCATCAGTTGTAGCATTTACAGATGAAAACGAAAAATTAATTGGACAACCAGCAAAAAGACAAGCTGTTACAAATCCAGAAAATACTATCTTTGCAGTTAAAAGATTGATTGGAAGAAATTTTGATGACCCAACAGTAAAAAAAGATGTAGAGGCTGCACCTTTTAAAATAGTTAATTCAGAAAAAGGTGATGCTTGGATTGAAGCTAAAGGTGAGAAATATTCACCCTCTCAAATATCTGCATTCATTTTACAAAAAATGAAAGAAACCGCAGAAAAATATTTAGGTCAAGCTGTAACTAAAGCTGTAATTACTGTACCCGCATACTTTAATGATGCACAAAGACAAGCAACGAAAGACGCAGGAAAAATTGCTGGATTAGAAGTTTTAAGAATTATCAATGAACCAACTGCTGCATCTCTAGCTTATGGTTTAGATAAAAAACAAAATAAAAAAATCGCTGTATATGATTTAGGTGGAGGAACATTTGACGTTTCTATCTTAGAATTAGGCGATGGTGTATTTGAAGTTAAATCGACTAATGGAGATACTTTTTTAGGTGGTGAAGATTTTGATAATGCTGTTGTTAATTACCTAATTTCTGAATTTAAGAAAGATAATGGAATTGATCTTAAGTCAGATAAACTTGCTTTACAAAGATTAAAAGAGGCCGCTGAAAAAGCAAAAATAGAATTATCTTCTGCTGAGCAAACAGATATAAATCTGCCATTCATTACAGCAGATAAAACAGGTCCAAAACACATTAATTTAAAAATGACTAGAGCAAAACTTGAAGCTTTGGTTGAAGATTTAATCGCAAGAACGATACCTCCATGTAAGACAGCTCTAAAAGATGCTGGAATTTCTGCAAGTGAAATTGATGAAGTAGTAATGGTTGGTGGTATGACTAGAATGCCAAAAGTAATTGAAGAAGTAAAAAACTTTTTTGGAAAAGACCCTAATAAAAGTGTAAACCCTGATGAAGTGGTTGCAATGGGTGCTGCTATTCAGGCAGGTGTTTTACAGGGTGATGTCAAAGACGTACTTCTGTTAGATGTAACACCACTATCACTTGGTATAGAAACGCTTGGGGGAGTTTCAACAAAACTTATTGATAAAAACACAACAATACCAACTAAAAAAAGTCAGGTGTTTTCAACTGCTGAAGATAATCAGCCAGCTGTATCTATTAGAGTCTTACAGGGTGAGAGAGAAATGGCAGCTGACAATAAAGTTTTAGGTAATTTTGAATTAGTAGGTATTGCGCCAGCACCAAGAGGAGTGCCTCAAATTGAAGTCACATTTGATATTGATGCTAATGGTATCGTAAATGTTTCAGCTAAGGATAAGGGAACTGGTAAAGAACAAAAAATTCAAATACAAGCTTCTGGTGGACTAAGCGATGATGAGATTGAAAAAATGGTTAAAGACGCAGAGGCTAATAAAGAAGCTGATAAAAAGAAAAGAGAGTCAGTAGATGTTAGAAACCAAGCAGATACTCTAATTCACTCTACTGATAAAAATTTAAAAGAGCATGGATCAAAGATTTCTGATGCAGAGAAAAAAGCAATTGAGGATGCGTCAACTGCTGTAAAAGAAGCTTTAAAAGGTGAAGATATTGAGGATATTAAAAAGAAAACTGAGGCTTTAGTCCAAGCTTCAATGAAACTTGGAGAAGCAATCTATAAATCACAACAAAGTGCAAAACCAGAGTCTGGAAAAGATGATGGTGGAGATGATGCAGGTAAAAAAGACGAAAATGTTGTTGATGCTGATTTCGAAGAAGTAAAAGACGAGAATAAAGAAAAAAGCGCTTAAATTGACATTTAATTGTCTGGGGTAATTTGATGGCTAAAAGAGACTATTACGATGTCCTAGGCGTTAACAAAAGCGCGAGTCCTGAAGAATTAAAATCTGCCTATAGAAAACTAGCTGTTAAATATCATCCAGATAAAAACCCTGGGGACGCTAAAGCTGAAGAAAAATTTAAAGAAGCTAGCGAAGCTTACGGCATACTTTCAGATAAAGAAAAAAAACAAAATTACGATAATTTTGGTCATGCCGCGTTTGAAAATGGTGGTGGTAGACCTGGTGGAGGTTTTGGTGGCTTTAGTGGAGCAGATTTTTCAGATATTTTTGAAGATTTCTTTGGAGATTTTGGTGGTGGTGGAAGATCAAGAAATAGACGATCAAATAACAGAGGCTCTGACTTGAGATATGATTTATCAATTTCTCTTGAAGAAGCTTACAGTGGAAAGAAGCAAGATATAAAATTTTCAACAACAGAACAATGCGGAACATGTAAGGGAAATGGTTCTAAACCTGGATATTCACCTGACAGATGTTCATATTGTGGAGGAAATGGTAGAATAAGATCTAACCAAGGTTTCTTTACTGTTCAACAGACATGTCCTCAATGTAATGGAAATGGGGAAGAAATTACTAACCCGTGCAATGATTGTAATGGAAATGGTAAAAAACAAGCGTCAAAAAAGATTTCTGTAACAATTCCAAAAGGTGTTGATGATGGAACAAGAATTAGATTAGCAGGGAAAGGTGAAGCAGGAACTAGAGGAGGTTCAACGGGAGATCTGTATTTATTTATTAACGTTAATTCTCATGATTTATTTAAAAGGTCAGATGAAAACTTATTTTTTGAATTCCCTCTTTCCTTGGCTGATGCTGCTTTAGGAACAACCATCGAAATACCAACAATAGATGGTGGAAAAGCAAAAATAAAAATTCCAGATGGCACTCAAAATGGAAAACAATTCAGATTAAAGGGCAAAGGAATGCCGTTTATGAGAAGAGGAGATTTTGGTGATTTATATGTTCAAGTAAAAACTGAAGTACCAGTTTACTTAAATAAAAAACAAAAAGAATTACTTGAACAATTTAGAGAAATTGAAAACGATAAGTCAAATCCAAGTATTAAGAAATTTTTTCAAAAAGCTAAAGATTTCTGGAAAAACTAAAAATGATTATATGGTTAGCATCTTATCCTAAAAGTGGTAACACATGGTTAAGATCAATAATTTCATCGCTTGTTTATACTGAGGATGGTTTATTTGGCTTTGAATTATTAAATAAAATCCCACAATTTCCATCACAAAAATATTTTAAAGAATTCACAAATGATTTTACTAATATTCATGAAATTAAAAAATTATGGATAGCAGCTCAAAATAAAATTAATTTAGATAATAAAATAAAATTTTTTAAAACACATCAAATTAATTGTAAAATTGATGGTTTTAATTTCACTAATAAATTAAACACTCTTGCTACAATTTATATAGTTAGAGATCCTAGAAGTCTTGTAAATTCTATTTCTAATCATTATGATAAGTCAGTTGAAGATGCTAAGGAATTTTTAATAACCCCTAAAACACAAGGTTCAAGTAAAAGCATTCATAATTTAAAAACTGGTCAGGTGGTTACACTAATAGGGAATTGGTCAGAAAACTATAAATTTTGGAAACAAAATAACGAAAATTTTTTATTAATAAAATATGAAAATTTACTGAAAAATATTGATAATGAATTAGAAAAAATAGTTGTATTTTTAAAAAAATATATTGATTTTGATGTTAATGATAGAAAATTACAAAATATTATAAATACAACTAACTTTCATAATCTAAAAAAAATGGAAGAAGAAGGGTCATTTAATGAAAATGCCTATACAGAGTCTTTAAATAAAAAAATTAATTTTTTCTATCAAGGTCCTGAAAATAATTGGAAATCTAAGCTTGAGAGTAAAATCGTTGACGAAATAAATTTAAAATTTAAACACGAAATGATAGAATTAGGATATCTATAGCTATGAAAAAAATTAATTTAGGAATTTCTGGATGTATTGGAAGAATGGGGCAACAACTTATCAAATCCTCAAAGAAAAATAAAAATTTTAAATTAGTGGCACTTACGGAAAATAGATTAGTGAATAAAAAGTTTAATGGTGTTAAACCTCAGTTGAACTCTTATAAAGCTTTTAAAAAAACAGATGTGATTATTGATTTCACAGTACCAAATTGTACACTTGAAATACTAAAAATAGCTTCAAAACTAAAAAAGAAAGTAGTTATTGGCACTACAGGTTTTACTAGAAGCCAAGAAAATCAAATAAAAAAATACTCAAAAAAGATACCAATTTTAAAAGCTGGTAATATGAGCTTAGGTGTAAATTTATTAATGTATTTA
This sequence comes from uncultured Pelagibacteraceae bacterium, assembly GCA_902558835.1. Lineage (GTDB taxonomy): Bacteria > Pseudomonadota > Alphaproteobacteria > Pelagibacterales > Pelagibacteraceae > Pelagibacter. The sequence continues at coordinate 64,402 of CACEFK010000001.1, read as the reverse complement.
ACTGAGATTACATCAAAATCACTGAACGATGAATACTTAAGTAAAATATTTGAAGTACACCACAAACATAAAAAAGACTATCCATCTGGTACTGCGTTAATGCTTGGTAAAGGAATTGCCGATGGAAAAAATAAAAATTTATATAATTTAATTGGTAAAAAATTCTTGAATAGAAAATCTTTTCCTTATGGAAAAAAAATTAATTTTAACTCAATTAGAAAAGGTGAAATTATTGGTGAACATGAAGTAAAATTCTCGAGTGGAAAAGAAATAATTACATTAAACCATGAAGCTTTTGATAGAGCGCTTTATTCAGACGGAGCTTTGACTGCTTCTAAATGGTTAATGAAAAAAAAACCAGGATTATATTCCATGAGAGACTTGCTTAACTTTTCATAATGAATGAAAGTCAAAAAGCAAAAATTATAATTAAGACTCTAAATAAGATTTACCCGAAAGCACCTGTTCCATTAAAAAGCAAAAATACTTTTACGTTATTAATTTCTGTACTGCTTTCTGCTCAATGTACTGATGTAAATGTTAACAATGTAACAAAGAATATCTATCCTAAATACTATAAACCAGAACACTTTATAAATTTAGGAAGAAAAAAAATTGAAAAATTAATAAAGAAAATTGGTATTTTTAGAATTAAAGCTAAAAGTATTTACTTAATGTCAAAACAAGTTTTAGAAAAGCACAACGGTAAAGTACCTAAGACTTTTGAAGAACTGGAAAAACTACCTGGTGTAGGTCATAAAACAGCTAGCGTGGTGATGTCTCAGGGTTTTGGATATCCTGCTTTTGCCGTAGATACACACATTCATAGACTTGCACAAAGATGGGGTTTAACAAATGGAAAAAATGTAATTCAAACTGAAAAAGATTTAAAAAGAATATTTCCAAAAAAAACTTGGTCTAAACTTCATTTACAAATAATTTTTTATGGGAGAGAATATTGTAAAGCAAGAGATTGCTATGGTTTAACTTGTAAAATATGTACTACTTGCTACCCAAACAGAAAAAAACCTGTTATTACCAAAAAAGCTTAATATGAAAATTTTAGGAATAGGAAACGCAATTGTAGATGTCATTTGTAAAGTAGATGAAAATTTTATTACTGAAAATAATCTTACAAAGAGTACAATGAAATTATTCTTTGATGAAAATGAGTTCAAAAATTTATTAATAAATCTTAAAATTGAAAAAACTGTATCGGGTGGATCCGTAGCAAACTCTATAGTTGGATTATCTCAACTTGGCGATAAAGTTGGTTTTATAGGTAAAGTTTCTGATGATGAATTTGGTAGTAAATACGTGGAAGGTTTAAAAAAAGAAAATGTGGACTACTTTTACTCTAAAAAAAAAGAGGAATTACCGACAGGGACATGTTTAATATTAATAACGCCAGACTCAGAGAGAACAATGTGTACATTTCTAGGAACAGCTGGAAAAATAAATTATAAAGATATTGATAGCAATGCAGTTAAACAATCTGAAATCACTTTTTTAGAAGGTTATCTATGGGACGAAGGAGATCCAAAAAAAGCTTTTGATAAAGCTATTAAATACTCAAATAAAATTGCTATGACCTTATCAGACCTATTTTGTGTAGAAAGACATAAAAAACATTTCTTAGACCTAGTTAAAAATAAACTAGATATTATTTTTGCTAACGAACAGGAAATCTTAGCTTTGATTGATGGTAAATCTATAGATGAAGCTATTTCTTTTGCAAAAAATTTAAATAAAAATATTGTAATTACGAGAGGGGCGAAAGGTTCAGTTGCAATAAATAATCAAGATGTTGTTGAATTTAGTGCACAAGAAAACTTGAACGTTGTTGACTTAACTGGGGCTGGAGACTTATTTGCAGCAGGATATTTACATGGAGTAGTAAATAACCTATCATTCAAGAAATGTTTAGCTCATGGAACTGATATGTCTTCAAAAGTAATTCAGCAAATCGGAGCTAGATTAGATAAAAGTAAATAAATATTTATGTCAAATAATAATATCCTTAAACTTTTTCCCCAACCTGTGTTTAAATATCAAATTGATAATTACAAAAAAATCAATGTAGAATTAACAAAATATATTTATGAATTAAATAAAAAAGACAATATTGGTGTTAATAAATCAAACATAAATGGATGGCATTCAAGAGCTTTTGATTTTAATGAAAAGGAAAATATTCCAAATAAATTCTATTCTCATATCAATAGCTATATTGAAGATGTCTTTAGTAAGTTAGGATGGGAGTATGATAAAACAAAAGTTAAATGTACATCAATGTGGGCAATTATAAATAAAAAAGGTAATTTCAATATAGAACATACTCATCCAAATAATTATTTAAGTGCAGCATATTATGTAAAGGCTCCAGATAATTGTGGAAACTTTAAAGCAACAAATCCCAACATATTAAGTAGACATATTCGTGCAAAAACAAAAGAAGCTAATGAACTTAACTCTAACTCAGCAAGTATAAAAATTAATGAGGGAGATTTATTAATCTTTCCAGCCTATTTACCACATTCTGTCGAGGAAAATAAATCGAACGAAGATAGAGTCATTGTTAGTTTTAACATTGATATATTAAAATAGGTCATTTATTTAAATAATAACCACTTTTATTGCTTAAAATAAAATCATCTCTACTAAATGCATTAAGAATTTTTTTTCTGAGTCTATGTATATGTGTTTCAACAGTATGGGTTTCCATTTCACTTCTATAGCCCCACACTTCCTCTTGTAGTTTATTAATACTCACATAGTCTTTCGAATTATTTAAAAATAAAATTAAATTAATCTCTTTTTCTGTTAGGGAGATGCTATTTGAATTAAAATTTAATAATCTAGAATTAAGATTAATTTCATATTTTCCTAAAGATAAACTTGATTTTTCTTTAGTTTTTAACTTAATAAATTGTATATTAACTTGTTCAATTAATTTTGATACTTTTAAAGGAAAATTTAACTCAATTGAATTTAAGATTTTACCTTTTTTTTTATTTGTTAAAACTATACTTTGAGAAGATTCTTCACTTCTTAATTGTTTATCACTTAAAAATTCCTCAACATTGTATTCGATTTCATTCTCTATTTCTTTTAAAATTTCATATAAAATTGGATTTGAATAAATAATTAAATTTTGTTTAATCATGATTTTAACATTATGATAATTTTATTAAAAAATAAACACACACTTATTGTAGATGAATTCAAATTTAGGTGTAGTATTGGAAAAAATGGTAAAACTTATCTAAAAAAAGAAGGAGATAAAAAAACACCAAAAGGTAAATATTCAATTGATAAGCTATACTATAGATCAGATAGATTAGAAAAACCTTTAACTAAATTAAAAACTATTAAAATTAAGAAAGAAGATGGATGGTGTGATGATGTAAACTTTCCATCTCATTACAACAAAAAAATAACAGTAAATAATAAGATTAGACATGAAAAATTGCACAGAGATGATAATAAATATGATCTTTTAATTCCAATTAAATATAATTTTGACAAACCAAAAGTTCCAAATGGTAGTTGCATTTTTTTACATTTAACAAATGATTATAAACCAACCGAAGGGTGCATTGCATTAAGCAAAACCGATTTTTTAATTCTACTTAAATTAATTAAGTCTGACACAAAAATATTAATTAATTAGTTTCTATCACCAAAGATACTAGAACCTATTCTTAAGTATGTAGATGAATAATCTAGAGCTTGTAAATAATCAGAAGACATTCCCATGCTTAGATCTTTTAACATTAGATTTTTAGTTAAATCCTGCATTTTTTTAAAATACTCTTTAGAGTCAACTCCAACTGGAGGTATACACATTAATCCAATAACATCTAAGTTAATTGATTTACAATACAAAAATAAACTTTCTAAATTATCTATATCTACACCTGATTTTTGATTTTCTTGTCCAATATTGACTTGTATAAAAATTTTTATATTTTTTTGATTTTTTTTTATTTCATCAGAAATTTTTTTTGCAAGTTTTTCACTATCTACTGAATGGATGAAATCAAATATTTTTACTGCATGCTTAACTTTATTTGTTTGAAGTTTTCCAATTAAATGAAGTTTGATGTCATTATTCTTTAACTTTATTTCTGTCCATTTATCTAAAGCTTCTTGAACTTTATTTTCTCCAAAATCAGAATGACCACTATCAATTAAAGGTTTAATTTTATCAATAGCAAATGTTTTGGAAACTGCTATGATCTTTGGACTATCACTTTTTTTTAGATCATTTAATTTATTATTTATGTTTTTTTTTATAACATCCAAATTTTTTACAGAATAATGCATATACTTTTTTTTAAAAAATATTTATTTATCAATAATTTTGACGCAAATTTAATAAAATGCCAAGATAATAATACATCTATTATTTACAGAAACTATGACAAAGAAAATTATTTAGATGACATATTCAAATTAAAAAGAATCTGTAAAAGATATAAATATAAATTGATTTTAGCTAATGATGTAAAATTAGCTATTAAATTGGGATTGGACGGTGCCTATTTACCATCATTTAACAGTGAATTTAAACATCTTTCCTATTCATTTAAAAAAGATTTTATCTTGTTAGGTTCAGCTCACAACTTAAAAGAAATTAAAATTAAAGAGAGACAAAAAGTTAATAAAATTTTTTTATCATCAATTTTTAAAAAAAAAAAAAATTATTTAGGTATAAACAAATTTAAAAATTTCATTAATAATTACAAAAATGAATTTGTTGCACTTGGCGGGATAAATAAAAAAAACATCAAAAAACTAAAATTGTTAGGCGTCGAAGGATTTGCTGGAATTAGTTATTTTATAAAAAAAAAGGCCCCATAAAGGGGCCTTTTCTAATTATGTATTTCTAATTAAATTAGAATGCAAAAGTTAAAGCTACTTCGTAACCATCTACATCAGCAGCATTTGCGCTACCACCAGCATTTTCTTTCGTATTCATATGACCAGCAATAGTTATACCACCCATAGTGTACGAAGCTGAAATACCAGTATATTCTTCATCTGCAGTATAGTCACCAGCATCAAAAGTATGCTCGTTGTATGATACTGAGAACTCATCACTTACAGCGTATGAAACACCAAGAGTTGTTGTTTCATCAGTAGCATTTGCAGCTGTTGCGTCAGTGTTTGAGTTTTGGTAACCAATAGTTACTGGACCATAAGCATACACTAAAGCTAGAGTGTCATGATTGAACTCAGTTCCTGCAGTTGCTTCTTCATCACCCATTGCATAGTAGATAGTTAAGCCTTCTACCATCTCTGGAGCGATCTTAATACCCATATCAGTGTATACACCACCTTGGTGAGTAGCGTTTGATGGTAAGAATGACATTTCGAATGTTACACCACCCATTGATGGAGATGTGTATCTGATTTGATCATTTGCATCAAAACCATTAACAACTTCGTCAGCACCACCAGATGGAGCTAAACCATCCCATGCTTCTTCATAAGCATTTGGAGTCATGTCATCCCAAGAACCTAGCACAGCTCCTCCACCGTGACCTACGTACTTGATAGTTCCCATACCGTCAGTATCGATTGTAACTGAGTGACTGTCGATTGCACCATCATCAGACTCATCACCGTCTAATTCTAAAGCGAAAGTTACAGTCATTCCATTATCTAATTCAGTTGAACCACTGAAATTCACTTGGTCACTGTTAGAAAATGTAGTTTTTCCTGTTTCATCAGTAGCAGTCATGTAAAGTCCTGCACCACCAGTAACAGACATCTCACCTGCATTTGCTGAAAATGCAACAAGAGATCCCGCTAATGCTGAGAAACCTATTTTTTTAATGTTCATATTAATTACTCCTTTTTATTAATTGTTATTATTAATAATAAACGTAGGTTTTTTAACATTTTTGGTAAAATTTTAGTTAAAATTCCTTTATTCTTTATAAAAATTTCAAAAATGTGATATTTTTACAACATAATTAATACCTTTTTATGTTAATTTTGTTCAAAATATTAAAAACTAGTGTAAAGGTTGTTTATTTTTAAGCCAATGATTTCTAAACATTTAAATTTAAATTTATTTCTGATTATTCTGACTTCTCTAATAGTTTCTGGGTGTGGAGGAAAATTTCCAGGTGCTGATGCCAGAAAGGTATCACCTGATCCAAAAGAAAGGGTCAAAAAAAATTTAGAAGAGGGTAAAGGATTTAGATTAAATGATTTAGGAAAACAAAAATCAGGCACGACGTATGAATTTGCATCTTCAAATGAGTTATGGAGAGCATCTTTGGATGTTATAGATTTTATGCCCTTAACAACAGCTAATTACAATGGTGGTATTATAGTTACTGACTGGTATTCTGAAAATCAAAATGCAGGTGAGTCGATAAAAATTACAATACGTTTTTTAACAAATGAAGTCAGATCAGATGCTTTAAATGTAAAAGTTTTTTATAAAAAGTGTGAAACAGTTTTAGATTGTAAAATTACCGAAACGGATGGAAAAATTAAAAATGAATTAACTAAGTCTATTTTAAAACAAGCAACTATTTATAAAAAACAAAGTGACAAAAAAGATTTTCAAAAACGTCCAGATATAGAAGATTAAAAATAGGCAACCTAAATTAAGTGAGCTCAGAAAGATATAATTTTAAAGAAACCGAGAGTAAATGGCAAAAATTTTGGGAAAAAAATAAATCTTTTTCTGCCAAAATTAATAAAGAGAAAAAAAAATTTTATTGCCTTGAAATGTTTCCATACCCCTCTGGGAATATTCACATGGGGCACGTAAGAAATTATACAATAGGCGACGTTTTAGCTAGATATAAATCTCTTAATGGATTTAATGTGCTACACCCAATGGGATGGGACTCTTTTGGTATGCCAGCAGAAAATGCTGCTAGACAAAATAAATTAGATCCAAAAACTTGGACTGAAACAAACATTGCTAACATGAGGTCTCAATTGAAAATGCTTGGCCTTTCAATTGACTGGGATAGAGAAATTTCAACATGTAAACCAGAGTATTACAGACATCAACAAGAATTTTTTTTAGAGTTATACGATAAAGGACTAGTTTATAGAAAAGAGCAATATGTTAATTGGGATCCAGTTGATCAAACTGTTTTGGCCAATGAACAAGTCATAGACGGCAAGGGTTGGAGATCTGGAGCTACTGTTGAAAGAAAAAAACTTAATCAATGGTTTTTCAATATTTCAAAGTTTTCAAATGAATTATTAGAAAATTTAAATGACCTCAAAGAGTGGCCAAATAAAGTTAAGGTTATGCAAAAAAATTGGATAGGTAAATCATTTGGATGTGAAATAAAGTTTAATATTGAGCCTTCAAATAAAATAAAGGAAATTAAATGCTTTACAACCAGACCTGACACTTTATTTGGCATGTCTTTCTTGGCTCTTTCCATAGACCATCCATTATCAAAATTTTATTTAAGTGATGAAAATTTTATAAGTTTCAAAAAAGAATGTTCTGCAACAGGAACGACGGAAGAGGCTATTGCAAATGCAAAAAAAATAGGTTTCAAAACAGATCTTTTTGCAATTAATCCACTGAATAATGAAAAAGTTCCAGTATATTTTGCAAATTTTGTTTTAATGGATTATGGTTTTGGAGCGGTATTTGGTTGTCCAGCACATGACCAAAGAGATTTTGATTTTGCAAAAAAATATAATTTAAATATAAAACCTGTTGTAACTCCTGAATTAAACAATAAAAAATTTGAAACAGTTGATGCTGCATATGCTGGCCCTGGTTATATTTTTAATTCATCTTTTTTAGATGGTTTAAAGTGCCCAGAAGAATCTATAACTAAAACAATAGAATATTTAGAAAAAAAAAATCTAGGACAAAAAAAAATAAATTTTAGATTAAAAGATTGGGGTATATCTAGACAAAGATACTGGGGTTGTCCAATTCCAATTGTTTATGATGAAAACAATAATCCTAAAAAAGTTCCTAAAGACATGTTGCCAGTAGAACTTCCAAAAATAGATCAGCTTGAACCAACAGGAAATCCTTTAGATAAAGCAAATAGTTGGAAACATATAAAAATAAATGGAAAAAAATTTCAAAGAGAAACTGATACCTTGGATACATTTGTAGATTCATCTTGGTATTTTTTAAGATTTTGCTCACCAAACAAGAAAGACTATGGTTTTGATGAAGATGAAGTGAAATATTGGATGCCAGTGGATCAATATATAGGTGGTATTGAGCATGCTATTTTACATCTTCTCTACTCAAGATTCTTTATGCAGGCAATTTCATACAAAAATGAAAGAATAAAAATTAAAGAGCCTTTTAAAGGATTATTTACACAAGGAATGGTTTGTCACGAAACATACAAGGATAATAACAATAATTGGGTTAGTCCTGACGAAACTGTAAATTTAGACGGAAAAAGATATCTTAAAAAAGATAATTCAATTCCAATAAAAGTTGGACCAATAGAGTCAATGTCTAAATCAAAAAGAAACACAATTGACCCTGCTAAAATTATTGAAAATTTTGGGGCTGATGCTGTTAGATTATTTATATTATCTGATAGTCCACCAGAAAAAGACGTGCAATGGTCAGATGAAGGAATTGAAGCGGCATATAAATTTATTCAAAAATTATGGACATTAAATAATAAAATAATAGGTGAAGTAGGTGAAAATCACCCAGAGGATGAAAATAAAGATTTAGAAAAAATTACAAATCTATTTATAAAAAAAATAAGTAATAATCTTGATAATTTTAATTACAACATAGTGATTGCCAATATTCACGAGTTATATGGATTATTAAATAAAGAAATTATTAAAAAATATACAAAAAAAACATGGATAGAAAATTATAAAAAAATTATGTTTTGTTTAACTCCAATTCTACCTCACTTGAGTAGCGAGATCATAGAAAACCTAAATTTAAATGAAGAAATAGTTTGGCCAAAATATAATGATAAAATTTTAATTGAAGAAAATATTGCCTATGTTGTGCAAATAAATGGAAAAAAAAGAGCGTTAATAGAAACAGATAAAAATATTACCGAAGATAATCTATTAAAGTTAATATCAAATAATTCCTCTATAAAAAAATATATAGACAATAAAGAAATAAAGAGAAAAATTTTTGTACCAGGAAAATTAATTAATATTATAGTATAATTAAATAATGTTAAAAATTTTAAGATATACTCTTTTATTAATTTTCATCACAGGTTGTGGCTATACACCAATCTACTCAAATTTAAATAATAAGAATATCAATATCCAAATTGAAAAAGTAAATGGAAATAAAAATATCAACAAATTAATTGTTCAAAAATTATCAAGATATCAATCTGAAAATTCAGAAAAGGTTTATAATGTAAAAATAAATTCTAATTATGAGAAATTAATTTTAACTAAAAATGCTGCAGGCAATGCAACAAACTTTAGGTTAAACGTAAAGGTACAATTTATCACAAAAATAAATGACAATATGGAAGAATTTAAATTTACTGAAAAATTTGACATGAAAAAGGGTGATACTATTTTCGAGGAAGAGAAATATGAAAATAATATTATTGATGATATGACAAATATAATAGTGCAAAGATTTATTTCGCAATTGATAATAAAATAATGATAGTAAAACATTTTCAATTTAATGGTGATTTATTAAATAAAAATAATTTTTTTTTGCTTTACGGTAATAATGAAGGATTAAAAAACGAAATAATTGATAATTTAAAGAAAAATGGAAAAGTTTTTAAATATGATGAAAAAGAAATTTTAGATAATGAAAATGAGTTTATTGATAATATGTTATCTAAATCACTTTTTGATGAAAAAAAATAATTATAATCAAGAGAGCTACAGATAAATTTGTAAAAATAGTTGAAATACTCCAAGAAAAAAAAATTGAAGATATAAAATTGATAGTAACTTCATATAATTTGGAAAAAAGGTCAAAATTAAGAAATTTATTTGAAAAACAAAAACAATTTATATGTGTACCTTTTTATCCAGATAATCAACAAACATTATTTAAATTTGCATTTGATTTTTTTAAAAAGAAAAACATTTCTATTTCAACTTTAAATATAAATTTAATAATTAGTAAATCTAGCGGGGAAAGAGAAAACCTTATTAATGAATTAAATAAAATTGAACACTATGCAAAGACTGAAAAGAAAATAACAGAAGAGCACATAGCTAAATTAACTAATTTATCTGAGAACTATAGCATATCAGAACTGATTGATAATTGTTTGGCTATGAATAATAAGAAAATTATACATATATTAAATGAAAATAATTTTAGTAATGAAGATTGTATAACAATTATAAGAACTTTATTAAATAAATCAAAAAGAGTACTTAAACTTTCATATGATTATAAAAATAATAATAATATAGACCTGACAATTTCTTCAGCAAAACCACCAATTTTTTGGAAAGAAAAGGAGATCGTAAAACAACAAATTTTTAAATGGAAACCAGATAATATTAAAAAATTAATTTTCAAAATTAACGAAATTGAACTACTTATCAAAAAAAATTTAAATAATTCTGTTAATTTGGTTACAGACTTTTTAATTGAGCAAAGTTCACCAAAAACTAATAATTAGACTTAATTATATCAATTATCTTATTTAATTGATCTAAATCTTTATATTCAAAGCTGATTTTGCCCTTGTTTCTTTTATTATTTTTAATATCTACATTTAATCCTATTTTATTTGAAATTGATAACTCAAGTGCAATAATATTTGTATCTTTTGATAAACTAGATTTTTGTTTTTTACTTTTAAAAATTTTAACAAAATTTTCAGCTTGTCTTACAGAAAGTTTTTTTTCTATAATTTTATTTGCGACAAAGCTTGCATTTTCAAGTCCAACTAAAATTTTAGCATGACCAGCCGTCAATTTTTGTGTTTCAATTAATTTTATAACATCTTGTGGTAAAGTAAGTAGCCTTAAAGAGTTTGTTATATGGCTCCTGCTTTTACCAATAAATTTCGATACTTTTTCTTGATCATAAGAGAATTCGTCTATCAAACGTTTGTAACCCTGTGCTTCCTCAAGTGGATTCAAATCATGTCTTTGAACATTTTCTACAATAGCAAATTCTAAAGATTTTAAATCATCTGCTTCTGTAACAACAACAGGTACATTATGAAGACCAGCTCTTTGTGCTGCCAGCCATCGTCTTTCACCAGCAATTATTTCAAACTTTGATCTATCATTATTTGAATTTCTAACAATAATAGGCTGTATCATACCTCTCTCTTTAATCGAATTGGTTAGATCTTCTAAACTAGCTTCATCAAATATTTTCCTTGGTTGATACTTATTTGGGACCAGGTCACCAATTGATACTTGATTTTTTTGAGTCTCAACTTTTGTATCTCCAATCAATGATGATAGACCTCTACCCAGTCCTTTTTTAATTTTATCCATTAAGCAGCGCTCCCAATTTTTGACTCTTGACTCATAAACTCATCAGTAAAGCTAAAATAGGATTTACTACCAGGACAAGTCTTGTCATAAATTAATACTGGCATACCATGAGATGGTGCTTCTGACAGTCTTACATTCCTTGGTATCACAGTTGAATAAACTTTTTCACTAAAATAGTCTCTAGCTTCTTTCTCAACTTGTGATGAAAGCTTATTTCTTTTGTCATACATAGTTAAAAGTATACCCCTGATTTTCAAATCTGGATTTAAACTTACTTTTATCCTTTCGATTGTTTTCATTAGCTGGGTTAAACCCTCTAAAGCAAAAAATTCAGTTTGAAGTGGTACCAATAATGAGTTTGAACTTACAAGTGCCATTACCGTCAACAAGCTCAATGAAGGTGGACAATCGATCAATACATAATCATATAGCCCTCTAGAATTGTTTAAATACGCGGCTAATTTAGTCTTTAATATGAAGGCCCTGTTGGTATCGTCAGCTGTTTCCACTTCTAAGCCTGATAAATCTACATTTGATGTAATAACATCTAAATTTTCAAACTGTGTTTTTTTAATTACCTCGCTAATTTCTCTCGTTCCATTTAATACTCCATAAATTGTGTCACTTGAGCTATCCATATTAGATAATCCCAGACCTGTGGTAGCATTTCCTTGAGGATCTAAGTCAATTACTAAAATTTTTTTATCTATTTGAGATAAGCCAGCTGCAAGATTTATTACTGTAGTAGTTTTTCCTACCCCACCCTTTTGATTTATCACAGATATAACTTGCATTTAATTTTTTTTTTTTATTTTTTTAATATTTATTAAAAATGAGTCTTCACTTGTTAAACTTTTTTTTTCTGTATACTCAAGCTCCCATTTTTTTTTGGAATTTTCAAAAATTTTTTTTCCACTCTTCCCCATAAAAAAAATTAAGTTTTTATATTTTAAAAAATTTTCATATACTAAATCTAAAACTACGGGCATTGGTTTGAATGCTCTGGACATTATCGTTCCTGTTTCTAAATTTTTTATTTCAAAAATATTTTTTTGAAAAACCTTTGTGTTTAAATTTAATTTTTGTGAAACTTCCTTTAAAAAATGGCTTTTATGATAACTTTTTTCATAAAGGTGCACATTCATATTATTTTTCATATTTTTTAGTATAATTGCCACGATTATACCTGGCATACCCCCACCTGAACCTATATCTGTAGTTGTACTGCTATTTAAGTCAACAAAATCAATTATTTGTGCAGAATCTATAATATGGCGGTCTATTATAGCCTTTTTTGATGCTGAATTTTGGCTAATTAAGTTTATTTTTTTATTTTTTTCTAGAATCATAGATATATAGTTTTCAAAGTCCAAAAATGTTTCACGTGAAACATTTAAGTGATTGATTCTAGAATAAGAATTTAAAATTTCCTGATCCATTAAGCTATATGCTTAATAGACTTTCTTTTGACGTGTGACAACAAAATATATACAGCGGCAGGAGTTATTCCGTCAATTCTTAGAGCTTGACCCATTGTTTTGGGCTTTATTTCTTTAAATTTTGCTTTTACTTCATTAGATAAACCTGATAGCCCGTCATAATTGATTTTATCTGGAATAATTAGGTTTTCGTCCCTCTTAAATGCTAAAATATCAGCTTTTTGTTTCTTTAAATATCCTCTGTAATGAGCGTTAATCTCCACTTGTTCATCAATTTCTTTGCTAAAAAAAAGGTATATCAGACCATATTTCCCTAATTTTACTCATATTTACACCTTTTTGAGTTAAAACTTCGCTAGATAATCTCAATATTCCATCTTTTGCTATTTTTATTCCAAATTTTTCGGCTTTTGATGGTGAGATCTTGGATTCGACCATTTTTATATTAATTTGGCTGATTTGTTCAAATTTAGTTAAATATTTAGCTTTTCTCTGATCACCAATTAAACCAATATCTATTCCCTTAGCAGTTAATCTTTGATCAGCATTATCTGATCTCAAACTCAATCGATATTCTGCTCTTGATGTAAACATTCTGTATGGCTCAGCTACTCCCTTGGTAACTAAATCATCAATCATGACTCCGATATAAGCATCGGATCTATCAAGTATGAACGGTTCTAATTTTTTAACGGACAAAGCAGCATTTATTCCTGCTATAAGGCCTTGTGCAGCAGCTTCCTCATATCCTGTTGTCCCGTTAATCTGACCGGCTAGATAAAGATTGCTTATCTTCTTTGTTTCAAGTGTTAAGAATAGTTCACGTGGATCTACATAATCATATTCTATTGCATATCCTGGTCTTAATATAGTAACATTTTCTAAACCATTGATATTATTACATATTTCTTGCTGAACTTGAGCTGGAAGCGATGTGGAGATCCCATTTGGGTAAATTGTGTTATCATTTAGACCTTCTGGTTCTAAAAATATCTGGTGACGAACTTTATCTGCAAATTTTACTATCTTATCTTCTATAGATGGACAATATCTTGGGCCTACTCCTTTTATGCTACCTGAGTACATAGCACTCTTAGATAAATTCTTTTCTATAATTTTATGAACCTTCTCATTTGTATATGTCATTCTGCATGACACTTGTTTGTTCAAATTTTTTTTTGTTAAAAATGAAAAAAAATAAGGATCCTCATCTGCGAATTGTTCCTCTAAGTTTTCAAAATTAATTGTTCTTGCATCCAACCTTGGTGGTGTTCCAGTTTTTAATCTTCCAATTTTAAAATCGTATTTTGCTAATTGCTCACTTAAACCTGTAGAAGGTTTTTCATCGTATCTACCAGCGGGAGTTCTTTCATCACCTATATGTATCAGACCATTTAAAAAAGTACCTGTTGTAAGTATTATCTTATTAGATAGAACTTTCTTACCTTCTTTAGTTTGGAATCCACTTATTGTATTTTTATTAAAAATAAACTTTAATACAGGATCTGAAAAAACGCTTAAATTACAATAGTTTAAGAGTTTTTCTTGCATATATTTACGATAAAGTGATCTGTCAGATTGAGTTCTGGGTCCTCTTACTGCTGGCCCTCTACTTCTATTTAACAATCTGAATTGTATACCTGATTTATCTGCTACATCTCCCATAACACCATCAAGGGCATCTATTTCTCTAACCAAATGTCCTTTACCCAACCCTCCTATAGCCGGATTACAAGACATCTCACCTATAGTTTCTATTTTATGAGTAAATAGGGCAGTGTTCACTCCAAGACGAGCAGAAGCTGCTGCAGCTTCACATCCAGCATGACCACCTCCAATTACAACTACATCAAATGACAAATCGTTTTTCATAAGCCAAATTTATAGGTGATTAAATAATTTACAAGATAGGCTTATTTTTTTTGTAAATAAGCCTCATTTATCAACGTTTTTTGATAAAAAAAGTGTAAAAAACCAGTATAATAGGGTATTACTTACCTATACAAAAATCGTTGAAAATACTACCTAATATCTCCTCTACATCAACTTTTCCAACTATCATGCCTAAATGTCTAGTAGCTAATCTTAAATCTTCTGCAGCTTTATCAAAATCTTCGATTTCTTTTTTTTGATTAAAGTTATTTAGATGATCCAAACACTGTTGCAGATGTTGTCTGTGTCTCTCTCTTGTAATTAAAATATTATCACTTGTAATAAATTTATTATTTAAATTATTTTTTATTTTTGAAATTAATTCTTCAATATTTTTATTTTCTTTTATTGAAATTAAAACATGATTTGTTTTTTTAATTTCTGGATCAATATCTTTTTCTAAAAGATCAGACTTATTTATAACTAAAATTGCATTTTCATGTAACAAATCCTTCAAAACATCAGTAAAATCAAGCCTTTTTGCGTCAATCACAACAAGTTTTAAATCTGCCTCTTCAGCTCTATTTAAAGATAATTTAATACCTTTTTTTTCTATCTCATCTTTAGAATCTCTTATTCCGGCTGTATCAGAGATTATAACTGGATAACCATCTATATTTAGATGAGTCTCAATTACATCTCTGGTTGTACCAGCAATTTCAGAGACGATTGCAACATCGCGATTAGATAAGTGATTCATCACGCTAGACTTACCAGCATTAGTTGGTCCTAGGATAGCAATTTTAAAACCTTCTCTAATTCTTTCTCCAACTTTTTGATCATTTAATATTTTTTTAATTTTATTTATTACCTCATCGGAACTATTCTGAATTTCATTTAAAATATTATTTGGCAAATCCTCATCTGGAAAATCTATTTTAGCTTCAACATGTGATAAAATTTTTAAAAGTTTTTCTCTTAAAAAATTAAATTTGTCCGCTGATTTTCCATTCATAATTTTAATTGCTTGTTGTCTTTGAATTTCAGTTTCTGATGAAATTAAATCAGCAATACTTTCAGCTTTAAGTAGATTTATTTTTCCATTTTGAAATGCTAGCTTTGTAAATTCACCTGGCTCAGCTAATCTACAGTTTTCTATTTTTGAAAGAGAAGAGTGTAGGGCATCCACAACAGCTTTACTGCCATGTACTTGAATTTCAGCCATATCTTCGCCTGTGTAGCTCTCAGGCCCAGGAAACCAAAGAATTAGCCCCTCATCAATCAGCTCAGAAGTGTTGATTTTATTGATTTTTCTTAATGTTGCTACTCTAGGCTTTGGTGGTTCCTTGCCAGTTAAAAGCTTAATTACTTTTGAGGTGTCTTGTCCTGAAAGTCTTATAACAGCCACACCTGATATACCAGGACCAGATGATAAAGCAAAAATAGTCATATTAAATATTATAATTTATATTATTAAAATTATATATTTTTTTATGATTATCTGGATAGCGTCATATCCCAAAAGTGGAAATACATGGCTAAGAGCATTTATTACTTCTTTACTTTATAAAGATAAAAATCTTAACTCATTAGATAAACTGAGACAAATCCATGCTTATCCTTTAAGCAAAGATTTTTATCATATAATCGATAATTTTGAAAATTTTAAAGAAATTTCTGAAAATTGGGAAAAATCTCAAAGTATTTTGAATCTAGATAAAAAAATAAAATTCTTAAAGACTCACCATATTCTTTGTTCAATAAATAATAATTTTTTTACTACTTATAAGAACTCATTAGGAGCGATCTATATAGTTAGAGATCCTAGAAATGTAATTACATCTTTAAAACATCACTACTCTCTGAAAAATTATGATGAAGCTTTAGAGTTTATGCTAGATAAGGATAGGTTTTCAGGAAAATTAGATAAAAAAAATAATTATATAAGAGAGACTGAGTTTCCTACATATATTTCAAATTGGAATAACCATTATAAAGCATGGAAAAATTTTAAGAAAAATTACTTATTAATAAAATATGAGGATCTAATGACTAACCCAAAAAAAAAATTCAAAGAAATAGGCAAATATTTAAGTAAATTATTACAAATTAAAATTGAAGACATAGATGTAGAGGAAGCCATACTGAAAAGTTCTTTTCAAAATTTAAAAAAATCAGAAGAAAAATTCGGATTTGATGAGGCTCCAACTGATGACATTACAAATAAAAAAAAAAAGTTTTTTAATTTAGGTCCTGATAATGATTGGAAGAAAAATCTCCCCAATAATGTAAGAAAAAAAATTGAAGATAATTTTAGTGCTGAAATGGAAGAACTAAATTATTTATAGATTTATTTAAAATTAATTTTAAGTTAGTTAAATTTATCTTTATAGAGTTTTTGTATAGAGTTATAAAAATTTGTAGAAAATTTTTTTACATCGAACAAAGAAGTATCTAATAATTTATCATAAACTTCATTTCTTAAATCTAATAATCTATCAGTGTTTGATGTATAAAAAGACGCTATATCTATATAATTTTTTAAATCTCTCGCTATAAGTTTTTGCATACCTAAATTAATATTTATTGACTCGCCACATCTAGAATTAAAATTAAATCCCTTCATTGTTAATACCGGAACTCCCATCCACAAAGATTCAAAGGTTGTTGTAACTCCGTTATACGGAAATGTATCTAGGCTTAAATCTATCTCTTGATACAAATCTAAATGTTCTTCGAAAGATTCTATTTTTGTTTTTAACTCTATTGAGTTTAAAACACTATATTTATTAAACTTTTCAGACAAAATTTCTAAATCTCGTGGAGAACCAGACTTAAGAATTAATCTTGTGCCTTTGTTCGCTTTTAAAATTTTTGACCATGCTTCGATGGTATCCTCGCTAATTTTACTAAAATTATTAAAACTTCCAAAAGTAACATGATTTTTTTTTAAAAAAGGGGGTGAGTATTTTTTTCTTTCTTTTTTAAATCCACAGTGTGCATTCCAAATATCATTTAAATAAACAACTTTTTCAGTATAGAAATTTTTTTCATCAGGATGAACTAAGTTTTTATCAACAAAAATAAAATCCATCTCTTTAATGCCGACAGTGTTACAATATCCACACCAATTTATTTGTATTGGAGCTATTCTGTTTTTATACAAAGCCAATCTATTTTCTGAAAGTAAACCCATGGTGTCAATGATTACGTCTATCTTCTGTTTTCTAATTAAATTAATAGCATCTAAATCATTCAAATTTTTAATGTCAAAACTATTGGAAACTAATTCTTTAAATTCCCTAGTTGTTTGATCTTGTTTTTTGATATCTATATTTAGGAACAAATTAATATCAAATTTATTGTTATTATAATTTTCTAAAATAGATCTTAAATAATTATTTACTACATGATTACCTTTAATATCTGAAGATAGAATACCAATTTTAATTTTATCGCCTTTTTCTTTTTTTAGCGGTACTAAGTTAATATCGGATAATTTTTTCAAATTTTCATTCAATAATTTTGAATTTTCTAAAAATTTATTTTGTTTCCACTCATTTTTAAAACTATTATGATAAATATATGAGCATAAAATTAATGGATTATTCTTATCAAGATTCGTTAATTTTTGTAAATTTAAGATAATTTTATCTATATCAGCAAATCGCTTGTGAATTCTCGTAATAGCTAGCAAAATTGTTTTATTTGTATCAAAATATTTATTATTTTTTTTATAAAAATTTATTGCTTCGTAAAAATTTTCTTTACAATAAGTTCGATTCCTCTCTGAACTATCCATATCATAAAGATTTACATTAGAATGTATAAAATTATTAAATGCACCAACAGTGTGGATGTTTAATTTTTCTTTTGTATAAGCTTCTCTAAAAATTTTGATAGCATCAATTAAATCATTTTTATTAATAATTTTTTTAAAAAGTTTACAGGCACCTAATATATTTAATAATTGAGAGGTTAAATCTTTTTTTTCTATTTTATTTTCAATTATATTAATTATTTCATTATATTTTTTTTGAATAAAGAGATCTCCTATGTTGGCTTTTTGCATTGACATCGACTTAATTATTATAAACTAAAATTTTTTTTAAAATAGTTTTTATGAAGGTTTATTCATAGAGTTAAAAAACTCAGCATTATTTTTAGTATCTTTAAGTTTTGAGTTTATAAATTCTATTGCGTCCATAGTGCCCATAGGCGCAATTATTCTTCTTAAAACATTCATCTTTTGAAGATCATTCTTATCAAATAAAAGCTCTTCTCTTCTTGTGCCTGATTTTGTTATATCAATTGCTGGGTATATTCTTTTATCTGCAATTTTTCTGTCTAGTATTGTTTCGCTATTACCTGTTCCTTTAAATTCCTCAAAAATTACTTCATCCATTCTACTTCCTGTATCAATTAAAGCTGTAGAAATTATTGTTAATGAACCGCCTTCTTCAATATTTCTTGCAGCACCAAAAAATCTTTTGGGTCTCTGAAGTGCATTTGCGTCTACACCTCCAGTTAAAACTTTGCCTGAGCTTGGTATAACTGCATTATATGCTCTTCCCAGTCTTGTTATAGAATCTAATAATATAATAACATCCTTTTTGTGCTCAGTTAGTCTTTTGGCTTTTTCAATAACCATTTCTGCTACTGCTACGTGCCTTTGAGCCGGTTCATCAAAAGTAGAACTAATTACTTCACCTTTTACAGTTCTTTGCATATCTGTTACTTCTTCTGGACGTTCATCAATTAACAGCACCATCAGGTAACATTCTGGATAATTTTTAGCTATTGAGTTTGCGATACTTTGTAAAATCATTGTTTTACCAGCTTTAGGTGGAGAAATAATTATAGATCTTTGCCCTTTACCTATTGGACTTACTAGGTCAATAAGTCTTGGGGTTAAATCCTGTTTTTTTTCAACTTTTGTGGTTTCAACTTCCATCACCAATTGTTTATCAGGATATAGCGGCGTTAGGTTGTCAAATGCAATTTTGTGTCTTGCTTTTTCTGGTTCCTCAAAATTTATCTTACTAACCTGTAATAATGCAAAATATCTTTCACCTTCTTTAGGGGCTCTTACTGGTCCCTCAACCGTATCTCCAGTTCTCAAACCAAATTTTCTAATTTGACTCGGACTCACATAAATATCATCTGGACCTGGAAGGTAATTTGACTCCATTGCCCTTAAAAAACCAAAGCCATCTTGCAATAACTGTAAAACACCTACTCCAGTAATTTCTTCTTTCTCAGCAACTTTTTTAAGAATAGCAAAAAGTATTTCTTGCTTTCTGAGTGTACTAGCATTTTCTATACCAAGCTTTTCAGCTTGGGTTATAAGCTGTTCAGATGATTTTAGTTTTAGTTCTTGAATATTCATGATTAATTTTTTGATAAGGACTTATCAGATATCCACAATATATATACTGCTGTTATTATTTCAACCCTAGTTTGGCTTAAAAATAGCTAAAAATATAACGATAATTAAGATA
The DNA here is from genome assembly GCA_902558835.1 of uncultured Pelagibacteraceae bacterium. Lineage (GTDB taxonomy): Bacteria > Pseudomonadota > Alphaproteobacteria > Pelagibacterales > Pelagibacteraceae > Pelagibacter. The sequence goes on along the minus strand of CACEFK010000001.1, from coordinate 44,136 downwards.
ATCGTCGGTATTTCATTAATAATTCTAAAAAATTTTGCAGATTTTGTGTTTGTAGAATTTTTTAGAGCAACAAGACATTTGCCCAAATAGTCATTGTATGCTGATAACAATATCACCAAAACAATCTTTATTTGAAACCATAATTGAGAAAATATGTCTATTCCATTTATATAAATTAATATTAATCCAAAAATCCAAGTGAAAATCATTGCAGGACGCATAATGTAAAAAAATAATCTTTTTTCCATCACTTCAAATATATCAGTTGCTTCTTTCTTTTGTTTGTTCTCAACATGATAAACAAAAATTCTTGGAAGATATAAAAGACCGGCCATCCAAGAAACGACAGCAATTAAATGTAAGGATTTAAATAATAAATATGAATTCATATATTAAACATTTCTCTCAATTAAGGACTTTAGTAAAATGATATGATCATTATTATCATTTAAACAGGGGACCATTTCAAAATTTTCTCCTCCTGAATTTAAAAAACTTTCTTTAGCTTGAATTTGTATTTCCTCTAAAGTCTCAACACAATCGGACGCGAAACCTGGACAGATTGTAAGGACATTTTTGATGCCCTCTTTAGGCAAGCTTTCTAAAGTCTTATCAGTATATGGTTGCAGCCACTCTTGTGGACCAAATCTTGACTGAAATGTAGTTTTAATTTTAACTGAGCTAAATTTTTCTGAAATTAGTCTTGTCGTTTTATGACAATAACAATGATAGGGATCACCTTTATCAAAATATTTTTTTGGTATTCCGTGATAAGAGGCTATAATTAGGTCTGGTTTCCAACTAATTTCATTTATTTTTTTATTAACTGAATTAACGAGTGCATCAATATAAAGTGGATCGGATTCGTAGTGAGAGATTATTTTTAAAGAAGGTTGCCACCTCATTTTCATTAAAGTTCTGTATACCTCATCACAAACTGTTGCTGTTGTAGCTGCTGCATACTGGGGATAAAGGGGAAGTATCACTAAGTTTTCACAACCCATTTTATGCAATTTGTGAATCTTGCTTTTAATACTAGGATTTCCATATCTCATCGCAAAATCTGTAATAATGTTTTCTTTTGATAGTGAGTTTGAAACTTTCTCAGTTTGCTTTTTTGTATAATAAAGAAGTGGCGAAATATTTTCATCCTTCATCCAAATCTCTTTATAAGCTTTAGCAGTTTTAGAAGGTCTAAAATTAAGAATAAACAAATTCAATATTATTTGCCAAACCAGTGGATTTACCTCAATGACTCTTCTATCAGAAAGGAACTCTCTTAAATATTTTCTTATATCGAACCAATTAGTAGAATCTGGAGTACCTAGATTAATTATAAGCACGCCTGTCTTACCATATTTTATAGGTGGGTGGTTTTTTTCAATCATTTAAAATCTTTTACAATTTTAATTAAATTTTCAACCATTTCTGGGTTTGTTTCAGGTAAAATACCATGGCCAAGATTAAAGATATACGGATGATCTCGAAAAATTTCTAAATAATAAAAAGCTTCTTTTTTTAATGTTTCTTTGTCTGTTAACAAAATTTTTGGGTCTAATCCTCCTTGTATGGGTATGCTTATATCTCTAAGTATTTTTTTTGGGTCAACATTATAATCGATATTAACAGCATCAGGTTTAACAATATCACAAAATTCTTTATAATTTTTTATTTCTCTAGGAAAACATATAACTGGTACATTTAAAGATTTTACATAATTTACTAAATTTAAAGTCGGAGAATAAACATAATTAGGTAAATCTTTTTCCTCTAATAGGCCTGCCCAACTATCAAAAATTTGAATTACATTCGCACCATTATCAATTTGATTTTTTATATGAACTTTTAAAAATTTTTCAATAATTAATAATATTCTGTTTATTAAAAACTCATCTTTAAAAAAATCTTTTTTCAAATTTTTTTTTGGTGATTGTTTATTGATCATATAAACCAATAATGTCCATGGTGCACCTACAAAACCGATAGTATTCTTTTTTTTTAGGCTGGTGTCCGAGCTAACTTTTTTTAATGCCTTATAAACACGGTGTATTTTCTTTACGAAATCAATTTCATCAATCTTAGCAATTTCATTTAGATTTAGTTCTCCTAATTTTGGCCCAAAGTTTTTTTCAAATTCTACTTTTTGACCTAATCCATAAGGAAGCATTAAGATATCCGAAAATATTATTGCAGCATCTAAATCAAATCTTTTTAATGGTTGTAGAGTTATTTCTGAAGATAAATCATCATTTAAACACAAATTAATAAAATTAGGATTTTCTTTTCTTATTTCTCTGAATTCTGGTAAATATCTGCCAGCCTGTCTCATAATCCATATAGGATTAAATGAGGTGTCTTTATTAATTATTACTTTGTTTAAAGGTTTCATAAATAAGTATTATTAATTATTGTAGTTGTAATATATCTTGTGAATAAAGGTGATTAATTTTTATAAACATTATATTCACAATTTACCAACAAGTTATTTGAATAAAATTGTTTAAAATGAAGCTTTTTTAACCATATTAATTTTTGTGGATTGTTTTACCCTATTTATTATTAATGTTAATAAATAGCAGTTTTTACAAGGTTAATTTAAAAAATTTTAAATTGTGTAATTTAATTAAAATATTACAAATTTATTAACAATTTATTCATGAGCAATACATATCAAATATATTTAATTTCTGACTCAACTGGCGAGACCTTAGATAGAATATTTTTAGCACTGAAGGCTCAATTTTTAAATATAGAATATAAGGTTCATTCTTACTCTTTTACAAGAACAGAAAATCAAATTTTAAAAATTCTAGAGGACGCAAAAAAAAATGAAAATTCAATAATCTTATATACAATCGTGGATAACAACTTGGCTAAATACCTTGCGAATGCTAGCGAGAATCAAAATATCCCATGCTTTGGCGTTTTAGGAAATTTAATTCTGAATTTTTCAAAAATATTAAATCAAAAAGCAACACATGAGCCAAGTGGTCAACATATATTGAATGAAGAATATTATGACAGAATTGAAGCAATTCAATTTACAATGAATCATGATGATGGAAATTTAATAAACGAAGTAAATAAATCTGATATTATTCTTGTAGGTGTAAGTAGAACAAGTAAAACACCTACGTCTATTTACTTAGCCAACAAAGGTTATAAAACGTCAAACATTCCATTAGTAAATGAAAATTCTTTGCCAGAGACCCTTAAAAAAAATCCACAAATGACATGTGTTGTAGGACTAAGTACAGAGCCGGAAAGATTAGCTGATTTAAGAAAAAATAGAATGAATTCTTTAAAAGAAACAGAAAATATTGAATATACAGATTTAGAAAATATTAAAAAAGAGGTTCTAGAGGCAAAAAAAACATTTCAAAAATATAAATGGCCCCTTATAGACGTAACAAGAAAGTCAGTTGAGGAAACGGCAGCTTCTATAATTAAAATTCACGAAATATATTTAAACAATGTTAAATAAAATTATTCTCGCTTCAAAAAGCGAGGTTAGAAAAGAGATCTTAGATAAAAATAATATTAAATGCATTGTTGAGCCTTCAAACGTAGATGAAGAGCCTGTTAAAGAAAGCTTATTAAAAGAAAAGGTAAGTTTAGAAATAATTTCAAAAAATTTAGCTGAATTAAAAGCAAACAAAGTTAGTATGAAAAAAAATGACGAAATAGTATTAGGGGCAGATAGCGTGATAGATTTAGATGGCGAACTGATATCTAAACCTGAAAGCAGAGAAGAGGCAATGGAAATATTAAGAAAACTTAATGGTAAATCACATTTTTTAATTAGTTCTGTTTGTATATCTAAAAATGGATCTATGATTTGGAATTATACTGATAAAGCAAAATTAACTATGAAAAATTTTACCGATGATGAATTAAAAAATTATTTATCTAAAATATCTGACGAAACTCTTTATGCATACAATGTCTACCAAATAGAGGGAGAGGGCAGAAGTTTGTTTGCAAGTATAGAAGGTGACGAAGATACAATTATGGGACTCCCTGTTAAAAAAATTAAGGAATACATAAGTTCATTGCGATGAAAAAATATTTTGTAATTGGCAATCCTATCAATCATTCTTTATCACCCAAACTTCACAATTATTGGCTCAAAGAAAACAACATTGACGCCATTTATGATAAAAAAAAAATTGAGGAGAAAAATCTCCAAACTATAATTTCTGAAGTTAAAGAAAAAAAAATAAACGGTATTAATGTTACTGTTCCGTTCAAAAAAGCTGTAATACCTTATTTAGATAAATTAAGTCCAGAGGCAGAACAAACTCAGTCAGTAAATACAATAATTTTAAGCAATGATAATTTAGAAGGCCATAATACAGATATTCTTGGTTTTGATAAAGCAATTAAAGATTTAAATTTCGATATGCAAGGTAAACAAATTTTAATTTTAGGGGCTGGTGGAGTTGTTCCCTCAATAATTTTTGCTTTGAATAAAATGAATGTTTCAAAAATATTCATTAGCAATAGAACTAAACAAAAAGCTGAGGATTTAAAATTACAATTCAATAATTTAGAGGTATTGGATTGGGGTGATATAAATGATTTTGATGTAATTATAAATGCTACCAGCTTGGGATTAAACAAGGAGTCTATCAATTTAGATTTTTCAAAGTTTGCTAATAACAAACTGTTTTATGATGTAATTTATAATCCTGAAGAAACAAATTTTTTAAAAGAAGGAAAAAAACTTGGTAATAGAACAGAGAATGGTAAATTGATGTTTGTTTATCAGGCATTTGAGGCATTCAAATTATGGCATGGAATAGAACCAAAGATCAATAGCGAGATATTAGAAATTTTAAACAATGATTAGAATTGGAATTTTGGGAGATATAGGTTCAGGAAAAAGCTATGTTGCAAAAAATTTTGGTTATCCCGTATTTGATGCAGACCATGAAGTTTCAAAAATATATAAAAAAGATAAGAAGATATTTAAAGAATTAAATAAAAAACTACCCAAGTATATTTATTCTTTTCCAATAAATAAACAGCAGATTACAAACGCAATATTAAAAAATAAATCTAACTTAAAATTAATAGTTAAAATAGTTCATAAAGAGATTGGAAAAAAATTTAAATTATTTTTAAAAAAGAACAAAAATAAAAAAATAATTATAATGGATATACCTTTGTTATTAGAAAATAAAATTAATAATAAAACAGATATATTAATTTTTGTTGATTCTAAAAAATCAGATAGACTAAAAAGACTTAAGAAGAGAATAAACTTTAATAAGAAATTATTTAACGAATTTAAAAAAATTCAACTTAAGGTTGGATATAAGAAAAGTAAATCAAACTTTATTATCAAAAATGATTTTACCAAGAATAAGATTAAAATTAGTATTAAAAAAATCTTAAAAAAAATTTTATAAATGAGAGAAATAGTATTAGATACTGAAACCACAGGGATTTCTGTAAAAGAGGGGCACAGAATAGTTGAAATTGGGTGTATAGAGCTAGAAAATTTAATTCCTACTAAAAGAAAATTTCATTGTTATTTAAATCCAGAGAGAAAAGTATCAGAAAAAGCTTTTGAAGTTCATGGTTACTCTGATGAATTTTTGTCAAAACAAAAGAAATTTAGTGAAGTTTTGGAGGAATTTTTAAACTTCATCAAAGGCACAAGATTAATAATTCATAACGCTGAATTTGATCTAGCACACTTAAATAATGAATTATCTTTACATGGAAAAAACTTTTTAAATAATGATGTTATTGACACCCTAATTCTTGCAAGAGATAAATATCCTGGATCTTCTGTAAGTCTTGACGCATTATGCAAAAGGTTCAGAATTGATAATTCTAAAAGAGTTCAGCATACAGCATTAATTGACTGTGATTTGTTATCAAAAGTCTATATAAATTTAATTGATCAAAGGGAACCAACATTAAATTTTAAAAATGATAATAATGATTTTGAAGCTACTAAAGTTTTAGATGCATCCTACTATAAACAGATAGTTGCACCTTCCAAAGAAGAAATTGAACAACATAAAAAATACCTTAAAAAAGAATTAAAAAAGAATTATTTTAGTTAAATCTTTGGTTATAAAGTTTTTCGAAATCAATTCTTTTTTCAATTTTAATATCAGGATAGCCTGAGTTATGTAGCATATCCAAAAAAGATTTTTCCAAATCAGGATAAATTTTAATTTGTGCGTCGCATAAAATAATTTTTTCTAATTCACTTTTATCCTTGATTTCAGCGTTAATCTGAATCACTGTTGCATAAGTCATTTCAAAATAAGATTTTGTTTTAGTTTTTTGTTTGTCTTCAAACTTTAAAATAGTATTAACTTCAACTATTTTATTCTTGAGAGGTATAGATTTTATATTAATATCAAGTTCATATTTTGATATATTATCTTTAACATACATATAAGTAACAACATCTTTTGTTTCGCTTGACATATCTTTAATGAACTTACTTAAAATCTTAAATTTTTCTGTCATCATTATCTTCTATATCTTCAAAATCTCCTTCAATAAAATCATTATTTTTATTTTTTTTTCGAAAAGTTTCTTTTGAAAAAGTATTAAAAATAAATCTTCTACTTGGAGGAAAAATTAATAAAAAACCAAAAACATCTGTCATAAAACCTGGTATAATTAATAATATAGCAGCAAACGCTATTGCTGCTCCAGATAGCATTTCGAATGTTGGAGGTTCGTTGTTTCTAAGCTGAATGAATCCAGACTTTAATGTATTTAAACCCTCATATTTTGCATAGTAAATACCCACAATAGCAGTTGTAAAAATTAGTAAAATTGTAGATATTGCGCCAATTTCTGAACCTATTTTAATTAGAAGATATATTTCTACTACTGGAATTATAATGATTAATAATAAAATTGAGTTCATTTGTCCTTAATCTAAATTGCTGGTTGAAATTAATCAATAGAGTAATTACTATCATATCATGAATTATAGCTTCGAATACATCGACATTATTTTATTAGCAATGATTGCTGGTTTTATTTTTTTAAGATTAAGAGGAATTCTTGGCAAAAGAACTGGTTTTGAGGGAAAATCGCCAGCACAATTTAAAGAGGTTTTAAAAAATATTAAGGTAGATCAAGCAACTAAACCAAAAGAGAAGTTCGATGATGAAGCCCAAAAAGAATTTTTAAAAGGTGCAAAAATTGCTTATGAAACAATTATTACTGATTTCAGTGATAATGATAATAAGATCACAACTGCAAAAACTCTGTTAAATAAAGATATATATAATCAATTTGATGATGCGTTGAAACAAAGAGCAAAAAGAGGTCATTTTGCAGAAATAACATTTATAGGAGTTAATAAAGCTGAAATTAAGGAACATAAAAAAATTGGAAACATTTTAAATGTAACAGTGAATTTTATAGCAGAGGTTATTACTTGCATAAGAGATAAAGATAAAAAAATTGTATCTGGAGATCCTGAAAAAATTAAAAAAATTTATGATACGTGGATTTTTTCACGAGATACAACGTCAGCAAATCCAAATTGGCAGCTTGTAAATATATTAACATAATTGAACGATAATATTTCAGACAAAGATAAAAAAGATTGGCACAAATTTATAAATAGCGCTGAAAAATTACCTAATAAGGATTTAAAACATCAAAAAAACAAAAATGCAAAAGTAAGATCAATAGATTTGCATGGTTACACCTTGGATGAAGCAAATAAAACTATAGAAGATTTTATAAATAAAGCTTTTTCTGAAAATATTAACAAACTAATCATTGTTACAGGAAAAGGTCTTCACTCTGAAAATGAAAAAGACCCATATGTTTCAAAAGACCTTGGTATTTTAAAATATTCTGTTCCTGAATTCATTAATAATAATGTCAATTTAATGAACATGATAAATGAAATAACAGATGCTAAAATCGAAGATGGCGGCGCAGGTGCGTTTTATATTTTCTTAAAAAAAAATAAATTTATAAAATAAATTTCGAAAGATCTGTATCCTTAACTAGGTTATCTAAATTTTTATTAATATAATCTTTGTTGATAATAATTTTTTCTCCAGCTCTGTCAGTGGCTGTGAAGCTTATTTCATCTAATATTTTTTCAATAATTGTATGCAATCTTCTAGCCCCAATATTTTCGACTGTAGCATTTACTTCTGACGCGATATTGGCTATTGCGTCTATGCCATCATCTGAAAATTCAAGATCAACATTTTCCGTTTTCAAAAGAGCCACATACTGTTTGATTAAACTAAAATCAGGTTCTCTTAATATTCTTTTAAAATCTTCACTGGTTAGAGCCTCAAGTTCGACTCTAATCGGCAATCTCCCTTGTAATTCAGGAAGAAGGTCAGAAGGTTTTGCAAGTTGGAAAGCACCTGATGCAATAAATAAGATGTGGTCAGTTTTGATAGGACCATGTTTTGTGTTAACTGTTGTTCCTTCAATTAAAGGTAATAGATCTCTTTGAACACCTTCTCTTGAAACATCACCTCCAACTCTATCAGTCCTTGCTGAAATTTTATCAATTTCATCTAGGAAAACTATTCCATTATTCTCAGTTGAAAGTTTTGCTGCTTTAATAATTTTATCTTGTTCGATTAATTTATCAGATTCATCATTGATTAAAATTTCATGAGACTCTTTAACTGTCATCTTTTTCTTTTTTTCTTTGTTGCCTATTGATTTACCGATCATTTCACCAATGTTTATCATTCCTACATTAGCTCCGGGCATTCCTGGTATTTCAAAAGAAGCACCACTTGAGCCACTATCACTAACCGCTATCTCAATTTCATTGTCATCTAAATCACCATTTCTTAATCTTTTTCTAAAACTTTCTCTTGTAGCCAAACTTGCTTTTTTTCCAACCAAAGCATCTAACACTTTTTCCTCAGCTGCTTTTTGAGCTTGAGCGTGAACCTCTTTTCTCTTTTTTACCTTTTCCATTGAGATTGCTATCTCAATTAAATCTCTGACGATTTGTTCAACATCTCTTCCTACGTAACCAACTTCTGTAAATCTCGTAGCTTCAACTTTTACAAAAGGAGCTTCAGCAAGTTTTGATAATCTTCTAGAAATTTCTGTTTTTCCCACTCCTGTTGGTCCTATCATTAAAATATTTTTTGGTAAAACTTCATTTTTCATTTCACCTTTAAGAGCTTGACGTCTCCATCGATTTCTTAGTGCAACAGCAACAGCTCTTTTTGCTTTATTTTGGCCTACAACAAATCTATCTAACTCAGAGACTATTTCTCTTGGAGATAGAGAACTTACTAAAGAAGCCTCTTCTTTTTGATTTTTATCTTTAGGGTGCAGTTGTGTTACGTTTGATTTATCCATTATATTTTTTCAATTTTAACATTATCGTTTGTGAAAACACATATATCAGCAGCAACTTTAATTGCTTTTTTAGCAACTTCCTCAGCTGACATATTACCTTCCATTAAAACTTTTCCAGCTGCTAATGCATAATTTCCACCTGATCCTATGCCAATAACATCTCCTTCAGGTTCAAGTACATCACCTGTTCCAGAAATAATATAACTATTATTTTTGTCTCCAACAGCCATTAAGGCCTCTAGTCTTCTTAAATATTTATCTGTTCTCCAATCTTTAGCTAATTCAACTGCGGCTCTTGATAAATTGCCAGCATGTTTTTCTAATTTTCCTTCTAATCTTTCAAATAAAGTTAATGCATCAGCCGTTGACCCTGCAAAACCAGCAACCACATCTCTTTTTTCAATTTTTCTGACTTTTGAAGCTGTACTTTTAACAACAGTATTACCCATACTTACTTGTCCATCACCAGCAACTACTACTTCATTGTTTTTTCTAACCAGTACAATTGTTGTCATAACTAATAAATGGTAACTATTTTTGATACTTCAAGTGTTCAGACTGATATTGATATAGTTCGATTATGTATGTATACCATTAAAAATATATGGCCAGAAAAGGAAAAGTATCTCGAAAAACAAAAGAAACCAGCATCAATGTTGAAGTAAATATTGATGGTAAAGGTAAGTACCAAATTGACACTGGTATAGGTTTCTTAGATCACATGCTTGAGCAACTATCAAAGCATTCCTTAATTGATTTAAAAGTTAAGGCAAAAGGGGATACTCATATAGATCTTCACCACACAACTGAAGATACAGGTATTGCTATTGGTGAGGCTTTAAAGAAAGCTGCTAAAAAATTTGTAGGAATAAAAAGATATGCGCACACAGTTATTCCAATGGATGAAACATTAACCAGAGTTGCAATAGATGTTTCAAACAGACCTTATTTGATATGGAAAGTAAAACTGAAAGTTGAGAAACTAGGAGAAATGGATACTGAGCTATTTAAAGAGTGGTTCCAAGCATTTTCTCAATCAGCTGGCATCACAATGCACGTTGAAAATATTTATGGTGATAATAGTCATCACATAATTGAGTCTTGTTATAAAGCATTAGCAAGATCATTAAGAGCTGCACTAGAGATGGATCCAAGAAACAAAAAGAGCATTCCATCCACTAAAGGCTCATTATAAGTTTAATGAACGTCACAATTGTTGATTATAATTCGGGCAATATAAGCTCGGTGATAAACTCCTTTAAGGAAGTTGCTAAAGACAAAGTAAATATCGATGTAACTTCAGATTTAAATAAGATTAAATCTTCAGATAAAGTTGTTTTACCAGGACAGGGTTCCTTTAAAAGTTGTATTGATGCCTTAAATAACATCAGTGGTCTGGTAGACACTTTAAATGAGTTTGCAATTAATAATAAAAAACCACTTCTTGGTATTTGTGTTGGATTACAAATGTTTGCAGACGTTGGTTTCGAAGAAACTGAAACCAAGGGTCTAAGTTGGATTTCTGGAAAAGTATCAAAAATAGATAATCAAAATAGAAAATATAAACTACCTCATATTGGCTGGAATCAAATTAACATTGTTAAAGATAGTAAAATTTTTAAAGGTATAGAAAATAATTCTCACATGTATTTTGTTCACAGTTATGAATTTGTGCCAGAAGATAAAAATGTAGTTTCGGCTACCACAGATTATTCTTCAAATATTGTTTGTTCTGTCGAAAAAGAAAATATTTTTGGAACACAGTTCCACCCAGAAAAAAGTGATAAAACTGGACTTAAAATAATCGACAACTTTATAAGTTTATAAATGAAAATATTTCCAGCAATAGATATTAAAGATAAAAAGTGTGTAAGGTTAGTTAAAGGAGACTTTGATAAAAAAACTGAATATGAAATATCTCCAGTTGAACAAGCCGGGAAATACAAGGATCATGGTTTTAAGAACTTACACATTGTAGATTTAGATGGAGCTTTAACTGGTGAAACAGTTAATTTAGATATTATTCAAGAAATAGTAAAAAAATTTGATCTTAAAATTGAAATTGGTGGAGGTATTAGAAACTTTGAAAGTATTCATAAATACACTGATGCTGGTGTTGAAAAAATTATTTTAGGAAGTGCAGCTATTAAAGATAAAAATTTTTTAAAAGAAGCTTGTGAAAAATTTCCAAATAAAATTGCTTTAGGGTTAGATGCTAAAGATGGATATTTATCGGTTTCAGGTTGGAAGGAAAATTCCAATCAATTGACTTTAGATTATTTGAAAGAAGTTAACGATTATGGTGCCAGTAGATTGATTTATACAGATATTAATAGAGATGGAATGAAGCAAAGTCCCAATTTCGAAGAGACAGCAAAGGTTGCAGATACTTCTAATTGCCCAGTAATTATATCTGGTGGAGTTTCTTCAATAGATGACATTAAAAGGGCCAAAGAATTAAATAATAATAACATTGAAGGCATTATAGTTGGAAAAGCTATCTATGATGGTGATATTAAATTAGAAGAATTAGTGAAAGAATTAGATGCTTAAAAATAGAATTATACCATGTTTAGACGTTAAAAATGGACGTGTTGTAAAAGGAATTAACTTTGTTGATCTGCAGGATGCAGGTGATCCCGTCGAACAAGCTAAAATTTATTCAGACGGTGGAGCAGATGAAATTTGCTTTTTAGATATTACTGCATCAAATGAAAATAGAGATACTATTTACGATGTAGTAGAGAAAACCTCGAAGAAATGCTTTGTTCCTCTGACAGTTGGAGGCGGTGTTAGAAGTGTTGAGGATATCAATAAACTACTGAACTGTGGTGCAGACAAAGTATCAATCAATACTGCTGCAGTTCAAAATCCAGAAGTAGTAGAAGAAAGTTCTAAAAAATTTGGCTCACAATGTATTGTTCTAGCAATAGATGCTAAAAAAAATGGGGACAAATGGGAAATATTTACTCATGGTGGAAGAAACAATACTGGAGTTGATGCTATAGAATTTGCAAAAAAAATGGAAGATAGTGGAGCAGGCGAACTTCTAGTTACTTCTATGGATCGGGATGGTACCCAAGTTGGTTATGATATAGAGCTTATGTCTAAGATATCTTCTATGGTAAATATTCCAGTTATTGCTTCTGGTGGAGTTGGAAATCTAGATCATTTAGTAGATGGAATTAAATTAGGAAATGCAAGCGCAGTATTAGCTGCATCAATATTTCACTATGGTAAACATTCTGTGAAAGAAGCTAAGGAGTATTTGGATTCAAAAGGAATTCCTGTTAGAATTTAATATGCTTAACACATTAGAAAACTTAATAAAACTTGCACGAGAGAGAAAATCTTCACCAATTGAAGGTTCGTACACTAATAAGCTGCTTACTGATAAATCATTAAGTAAGGCAAAAGTTTTAGAGGAAGTTAATGAATTGATAGAGGCTGTGGAGGAAAATTCTAATAAGATCCATGAAGCTGCAGATGTATTCTACCATTTGCTAATGTATCTTGAGGCAAATGAAATTAAAATTGAAGAAGTAATGTCAGAGCTAGAAAAAAGAAAAAAATGAGTTACGACGATAATAATATTTTTGCAAAAATTTTACGTGGAGAAATACCTTGTAATAAAATTTATGAGGATGATTTTGTTTTGTCATTTCATGACATCAATCCACAAAAAAAAATTCATGCTTTAGTTATTCCAAAAGGTAAATATATTGATTTAGATGATTTTAGTCTGAATGCCTCTTCAGATGAGATGGTTGGATTATTAAAAGGCATTAATATAGTTGCTAAAAAGCTTGGGATATCAACAGAAGTAGGCGAGGGTTACAGAGCTTTAGCAAATATCAGTGATCATGGTGGACAAGAAGTGCCCCATTTACACTTTCATTTGTTTGGAGGTGAACGATTAGGAAAAATGGTTGAGTGACCGAGGAAGTTAAAAGAAATTATCTTGAAATTTATTCACTCAAGGATCTTAAAGAGGGAAAAAAACCTTCAGAAAATTATTCTATAAGTTTAATTGATCCAATAAATTTTCAATTAAATAAATTTTTTTACAAAAATATTGGTAAAAATCATAAATGGGTAGACAGACTTGCTTGGTCAGAGGAAAAATGGATTACTTATGTTTCCTCTGAAAAAGTTAAAACATTTGTATTTAAATTTAAAGATGATTTAGTTGGTTTTTTCGAATTAATTTTCCATAAAGACAAAAATGAGATTGAAATTGCTTATTTTGGCATATTAAAAGAATATCAAAATAAAAAATTAGGTTCCTATTTATTATCTGAGGCTATTAAGAAATCTTTTGAAAATAAAGTTAATCGTGTTTGGGTTCACACATGCTCCTTGGATCACAAAAATGCTTTAAAAAATTATATTTCTAGAGGTATGAAAATATTTAAAACTGAAATTATAAATATTTAATTCTGATTAGGGATTTTAAAAAGATTTTGTGGAAGAACCCTATTTTTTCTTATTGAAGAGAGAAAAGTAATATTAAAATTTTGATAAAGATCTACATTTTGCCAGCCGACTAAATCATAAGTTTGTTTATCAAAAAAAATATCAATTTCGTTATCTCCATCAAAAATTGTAAAATTAATTAAACTGTTATCAACAATTCTTTCCTCAAGATCGTAAATTTTATTTATTAGAAAATTTTTATCTAAAATTAAATTTAAAGCAGTTTTTTCTAATGGATATCTGTAGTAACTACTTCTTGTTTTTATTACTAAAGATTTTCCATTTGATACCAAAATTTTATTATTACTTCTTGCGTACTCACAAAAAATTTTTTTTGGGTACTTAATGGTACAGTTTCCATTTTCTATTTTTCCATTAATATTTTGCTCGAATTTGAAATCAAGATTTTCTGTATCTTTTAAATTTTGTACTATTTTGTCTTTGATTTCAGCATTTGAGATAGAGCCGGATATAATAAAAAAAAATATCAGAAAATATCGTAGCATTAAAGTACATCTCTTTTGCCAACATGATTTGCTTTACTAACAATGCCTTCTGCCTCCATCATGTCAATAATTCTCGCTGCCCTGTTATAACCAATTTGAAGTTTTCTTTGTAAAAATGATGTAGATGCTTTTCCTTCAGACCTAATTATATCTAAAGCCTGCTCATAAAGTTCATCCTTTTCACCTTGATTTTGACTATCACCAATTTCTTTCTCATCAGCGAAATTTAAAATTTCGTCAACATAATCTGGCTCTGCTTGAGATCTTAAAGAATTGTTTATTTTTTCAATTTCTCCGTCAGAAACAAATGGTGCATGAATTCTAACTATACGATTAGCTGAGGACATGTATAACATATCTCCTTTTCCTAACAATTGTTCAGCTCCTTGTTCTCCAAGAATAGTCCTACTGTCTATTTTAGAGGTTACTTGGAAAGATATTCTGGTAGGAAAATTAGCTTTTATTGTACCTGTAATTACGTCTACACTAGGTCTTTGGGTGGCCATTATAATGTGGATCCCTGCTGCTCTTGCCATTTGAGATAGTTTTTGAATATAATTTTCAATTTCTTTACCCGCAACTAACATTAAGTCAGACATTTCATCAACAACGACTACAATATAAGGCATTGGAAGTTTGTGTTTAGCATTGTAACCATCAATATTTCTAACTCCCTCTTTAGTCATTAATCTATATCTGCTTTCCATTTCCTTAACCACCCAGCCAAGTACTGAAGCTGCTTTTTTTGCTTCTGTTATAACTGGGCACAGTAAATGTGGAATTCCTTCGTAAGTAGACAACTCCAACATTTTGGGATCAATTAAAATAAATTTACATTTATCAGGAGTATGTCTGTAAAGAAGTGATAAAATAATTGTATTTATACATACTGATTTACCAGACCCAGTAGTTCCAGCTATGAGTAAATGAGGCATAGAAGATAAATCACCAACTATTGGATTGCCCGATATACTTTTACCTAGCGCAATAGGTAATTTGATGTCCTTTTTTTTAAAATCAGTATTATTTAAAATTTCACTTAAATAAACATTTTCTCTAGAATTATTTGGTAGCTCGATACCGATAGTATTACTTCCAGGGATTGTAGATATTCTTGCAGATTCTGAACTAGTATTTCTTGCTATATCATCTGATAAATTAATAATTTTTGACACTTTTACTCCAGCAGCAGGTTCAAATTCGTTTAGTGTCACAACAGGCCCATGACTTACTTTTTTAATTTTACCATTGACCCCGAAATCTAATAAGATTTTTTCTAAAAATTCTGGATCTTTATTTTCATTTTTCTCAGATCCTTCTTTTTCTTTTTTAGAAGGTATTTTTAGTAACTCTAAGCCCGGGAGCCTAAATTTAATTTTGTTATCTTTTTTATTTTCGGTTTTTATAAAAGGCAAATCTTCTTGTATTAGATTTTTAATTTCATCTTGTGGTATATATTCACTTATTATTTCACTTTTATCTGTATAATTTTTTTCCTCTTTTTTTTTCAATAAACTTAAAGATTTTTTTATTAATTCATAAAATTTAAATAGATTAAAATTTATACTTTTTAAGAATAAGAACAAAATTATAATAATTAGAAAATAATATGATATTTGGTTATTTATAAGTAAGATCTGATTTAAATAAGTTTGATTAAGAAAATTGCCTATAAAACCACCATTGCCATTTATATATAATGTAAACGCATCAGAATAATAATGTGTTAAAAAAAGAGTTCCAAAAATACAATAAAGCACAGCAAAGAATAGGTTTTCAATAATTAAAATAAATTCTTTAATCTTCAATAAATTGATACCTGTAATGATAAAAGTTAAAGAAATTAGATAAGCAATCAATCCAACTGATTGAAAAAATAAGTCAGAAACAAAACTACCTTTAAAACCAAAAAAATTTTTAATTTCTGTATTATCTGGAAAAATAAAGTTCGGATCTTCTGGTGAATAAGTAAATAATGCTATAAATAAAGCTAAACCTAAAAAAAACAGAATTACACCAGAAATTTCAGCCAATCGTTTTGTTGCAAAATCAATGAACAAATTAGCTATTCTTTTAATTTCCATATATATGAATCAATTATACCACTTTGTATCATCTAATTTTTGTTGTTAAAATTAAAAATAATATGAGAGTTTGTATTCTTGGCAGTGGTTTATCGAGCTTAACTTTAGCAAAATCTTTAGTTAATCAAAAAATTTATGTCGATGTTTTATACTCAAAAAAAATATATCCAGTAAATAAAACTCGTACAATAGGTATTTCCAAAAGTAATATAGAATTTTTTAACGAAAAAATAATTAATATTGAAAAAATTATTTATAAATTAAATAAAATAGAAATTTACAGTGACAATTTAGAAAAACAAAAGTTAGTTAGTTTTGGAAACAATAGCGATTACTTATTTTCGATTGTCAAAAATCATAAACTTCAAGAAATTTTGCAAAAAAATCTTTTTAAAAACAAGTATTTTAAAAAAACTAATTATAAAGCAAATATAAATTATTCTAAGGATTATGATTTAGTTTTTATTACTGATTACAATCACCCAATTACAAAAAAATATTTTAATAAAAAAATAGAGAAAAAATATAATAGTGTTGCTTATACTACAATTATAAAACATAATAAAATTTCCAATAACATTGCTGTACAAATATTTACAAAAAATGGTCCTTTAGCCTTTTTGCCAATCTCAGAATATGAAACGTCAGTTGTGTACTCAATTAATAATTATTTGAAAGGTGAGATAGAAATAAATAAATTAATTAATAACTATAATGTTAAATATAATTTAAAAAAAATAAATAAAATTCATTCTTTTGAGCTAAAAGGATTGAGCTTGCGATCTTATTTTCATAAAAATATTTTGGCATTTGGGGACCTACTCCATAGAATTCATCCTCTTGCTGGGCAGGGTTTTAATATGACAATTAGAGATATAAAGATCTTAAATAATTTAATTCAAAATAAAATTGATCTTGGTTTGCCTTTAGATTCAAAATTAAATACAGAATTTGAAAAAAATCAAAAGCATAAAAATTATATATTTTTCTCAGCTATTGACTTAATTCACGAATTTTTTAATTTAGAAAGAAAAACTAAAAATAATTTTTTAAGTAAATCAATTCAATATTTTAATAAAAATTCTAGTATTAATAAAACTTTTATAAAAATTGCAGATAAAGGTCTTTTATTTTAATCAGTTTTTATTGCAGTGTAGTATTTTCGTAATCATCAAAAATGTAAGTTTTAAGAATTTCTGCAATTTTATTTTTTCTTATATCCAAATTTTTAGCTTCAAGTAAAATTTGTTTTTCTTCAAGTGAAAATGGTGATGCCATAGCTAAAGCATTAATAGTTTCATTTAAACTTTGTTTTTCTAATGCTTTCCAATTGATGATAAAACCTCTTTTTTCAAATAAAGACTTTAAATCCTTGAAAATTAGTTCAAGATCAGAAAATTTTAATTTCTCCTTTTCTTCGCTCAAATCATTTGAATAATCGTCATAGTTTACTTCAACACTTCTGTATTTTTTATCTGTATTTATTTCACTTAAAATTTGAAATCTGATTTTTCCTTTTAATTCAATTAGATAACGACTATCTTCCGTTTCCCTAAAACTAGTTATTTTTCCTAGACAACCAACATTGTGTAATTTTGGTATATTATTTTCATCTTTAGAATTTTTTGGCTGTATCATCCCAATTAATTTATCTGACTTCATGCTATCATTGACCATATCAAGGTATCGTGGTTCAAAAATATTTAGAGGCACAGTAGTTTTAGGGAAAATTATAAAATTACTTAAAGGAAATACCGGAATTATTTTTGGAAGATCATCATTTTTCATAACTTGAAACATATCATATATAATTTATTAAATAATATTTAACTTTGTCACAAAGGTAATAATTAATTTATTTTTTTTAAATTAATTTGTCTATTGCTTAATATTTAAAAAGGCACTACTTTAAATATTTGTAATAAAAGCGGGCATAGCTCAGTGGTAGAGCGTCTCGTTGCCAACGAGAAGGTCGAGGGTTCGACCCCCTTTGCCCGCTCCATTAATTGTAGTGATTAAATCTAATACTTTAACTAAAATTTTTCAAATATATCTTGAAAAGAAAGATATTAGAGAATTTAAAAATAATTTTTTTTATTATTTATTTTTTAGAATTATTAGAAATTTTTTATCACATGATTTAATACTTAGAATTTACAATTTTAAAATTTATGGAAGTATCAAAAAAAATAAAACATCATATTTTTTACTAAAAAAATGTGAATTTGGCGATTATCATGAACTCAATACAATAAAAAAACTGTCAAAAGAGGGTAAATTATTATTTCTTGATTGTGGGTGTAATTATGGATTTTACTCTTTATACACTGCTTCACTATCTAAAAAAAATAAAATTCTATCAGTTGAAGCATCAAAAAATACTCTAGAAGAATTCATTAAAAATTTAAATTTAAATAATTTGAAAAATATTAATTTCTTTAACAATGTGGTTTCAAGTGTAGTTGGTGAAGATGTTTTATTCCATGAAAGCATAAATGACTGGGAAAGTTCACAAACACATAGAAATTTTAAAACCAGCAAAGAAATTATGGTCGATTCAATTACAATAGATAGTTTATTAAAAGGGTATTTTTTAGATGACTATAATGTAATTATAAAATTAGATATAGAGGGGAATGAGATTAACGCGATTAAAGGTGCTTTAGAGGTTATAAAAAAATCGCATCCTTTAATCATTATAGAATTTTCTAAATATATGTTCCAGAATTTAGACAATATTGACTATTTAAAAAACTTCTTAATTAAATATGATTATTCAATATTTGATATGAATTATAAAAAAAAAAATGTAGAAGAAGTTTTAGAAATGTTAAATAATTTAAACAAAAGATATAAAACAATAGGTAACTTCTATTTAATAAAAAATTATTCTAATAATTATAAATTATTTTTTCCAAATGACTGACTTAGCAAGCAAAAAATGTATCCCTTGTGAAGGAAATATTCCTCCTTTTAGTGTTGATGAAATTCATAAATATTTAAAGAAAGTTGATGGCTGGGAAGTTTTAGAGGACAAGATTGATGGATTTCACCTAATTAAAAATTTCAAATTTGATGATTTTTTAAAGAGTCAAGAATTTGTAAATAAAGTTGGAGAAATTGCTGAAGCAGAAGGTCACCATCCAGATTTATGGTATGGATGGGGTTATGCGAGAATTAAAATATTTACACACGCAATTAAAGGACTAGCGGAGAGTGATTTTATTCTTGCTGCAAAAATAGATCAAATATCTAATGCCTAAAGTGTCTTGTCTTTGAGAAAAGAAGGACAGTATCAGTTTCATTTGCAAAATTAATTATCTCTTTATCTTTTATTGATCCAGATGGTTGAATTACGGCTCTAATACCCGATTGTACTAATTTTTCAATTCCATCTACAAATGGAAAAAATGCATCTGAGGCAGCTACTAAATTATCAGTTTCTAAATTAAATTTTTTCATTTTATTTATTGCTATTTTACAACTGTCTAACCTACTAGGTTGGCCAGATCCAATACCAACAGTCGTTTCATTAGATGCTATTACGATTGCATTTGATTTGACATACCTACATACATTAAAAGCAAAAATAAGATCTTTAAGCTGTTTTGAGTTTGGTTTTCTTTTTGAGACAACTTTAAAATTTTTTTTTGTAAACATATTTAAGTCTTCTGATTGTACCAATATATTTTGGTTGAAGGACATAAACTTCATGAGCTCTCCTAATTTATAATTTGTTCCATCTATCAGTCTTAGGTTTTTTTTGGTTTTCAAAATTTTTATAGCATTACTATCAAATCCATTAGCAATTATTACTTCTAAAAATAATTTATTTAACTCAACAGCTAAATTCCTTGTAATTTTAAAATTACAAGAAACGATTCCACCAAAAGCACTGAGAGGATCACAAGAAAGAGCAGATTTATAGCTTTCTAAATGATTATTTTTAACAGAAACTCCACAAGGGTTTGCATGTTTAACTATGACCGTTCCTTTGTCTTTCGGCAAAGATTTTGAAATAGTTAGAGCGCTAAATATGTCATTATAATTGTTATAACTAAGCTGTTTTCCATGAATTTGTTTTAAATTCATATTTGAATTACTTGAATAAATTGCACTTTGTTGGTGAGGATTTTCGCCGTATCTAAGTTGTTCTATAAGATTTCCATGAAAAATTTTTTTCCTAGGGAAAATAGTATTTGTTTTTTTATTAAAATAATTTGAAATTATAGAATCATAATAAGCCGTCTCAGCAAACGCTATTCTAGATAGTTTTTCCCTAAAATTTAAAGAAGTAGATCCCTTGAATTTTTTTAGTTCTTGAATTAATTCCTCATACTGATCTGAAGATGTTATTACAGCTACATCATTATAGTTTTTTGCTGCAGATCTAACCATAGTAGGACCACCTACATCTATATTTTCTATAATTTTTTGATGATTAATTGTTTTTTTAAGAGTGTTCTCAAATGGATAAAAATTAACTATGACTAAATCAATATTCTCAAAATTATTATCTTTAAGATCTTTTAAGTGAGATTTTTTTTTTCTTTTATTTAAAATTCCTGCATGGATTTTTGGATGAAGAGTTTTTACTCTACCTTCCAAAATCTCAGGTGAATTTGTAAAATCAGATACTTCTAAACAGTTAAATTTTAATCTTTTAATTTCTTTATAAGTTCCACCTGAGCTAATTATTTTAATTTTGTTCTTTTTTAAAATATTTAATAATGCTTTTAAGTTATTTTTATCAGATACAGAGATGAGAGCTGTTTTGATTTTTTTCTTCATTATAATTTACTTATTTCCCATTTTATTATCTGTTCTTTTTCATTATTTATACCTGAGATAAAAATATTTTGGTTTTCTTTATATGAATTTTTATTACCGAAATATAAACCATTATCAATATTAATATCAAAGTTATCACAACTAAATTTCCATCCTTCCTCACCTAATTCAATTAGTATAGATTTGTTATCTTGTGTTTTCATCACTTTTGAGTTTGGATCAAGATGAAATCTAATATCAAATTTAATTTCTTTATTTAAACTTTTTCTAAATAACTTATCATAGCCAATAAATTTCATTTGTTCTGGGTAGAACTCAATTTGTCTTTCATAAATGGTTCCAAATTTAATTAAATATCCATCATGTGTACCTGATATTTTCCAATAGTTATTTTCAAAAACTACATTTTTTTTTGATACTTTCACTCCTTTATCAGTAATCAAATTTTGTTGATGCTTAATAAAATTACAAGAAGAATAATCCTCAATGGTTAAAGCGCAATGTAAAGCTGTGCTTCTTGATAATTTATTAAATTTATTATTTTTATCTGAATAGTAACCAGCATTAGAAATTAATTTTTTATCATTAGAAAATATTTCAAATGATAAAGCTCCTGCCTGATAGTCGTTAGAAAATATTTTGCTAGGACTAGATCCAATATCAGCAGCAACAATAATTTTTTTATTTTTTAGTATTGCATATCCACCAAGTTCATTGATTTGATTTTTAAAAGTATAACCAAATCTTTTCAAGTATTGATCAAATTCTGTATTTTCAGAAGAATAATTGCCATTAAAAAAAATATCTTGTTTAATATTTTGCCATATAAAAGCGTAACTTGACCCTAAATAATAAATGGTTTCATCAATATATTCAGGTATCAAACTTTGCGATTCTTTAAACCACTCCCTAATAATTATAAAGTATTTTAAATAAAATATTAATTGTCTGATATTTCTAGATTTTGGAAAACCCTGATTGTCAATTGAATTTTTAATAATATTTTTTAATAAATTTAATCCATTTATAAGATATTGTTTTTCATTTTTATAAGCTAACCCGGTCAAAATTATTGCAGCACATCCAATCATTTTATTTTCTACCTCTTTTGGATTTTTTATTTCATATAATAAATGATTAGTTTGTTTCTGGATCATGTGGTCAAAGGAGGATCTATATTCTTGATCACTATCTTCATAAGTTAGTTGATGGTTTGATAACCATGAAATAATTCTTTTTGCTGTCAAATCAAATTCCCAGCTTTTTTTTTGATATTTAGCATTTTTAAGAATCCAATTTTTTATTACTTTTTGTGTAGTTTTTTTAGATGATCTTAAATCTAGGCTGAAAAACCAAAAAAAATTATTTAATTTTTCATAATCTTTAGGATTTAAATTATTTTGCCAAATTGACTCAATAGCAAAATCTTCAATTTTATATTTTTTATTTTGATATTTAATTACAGCTGAAAGTAAATGGGGACTAGGTTTGTATTCAAAACTATTTTCGAAAGTTTTTGATATTTTTTTTTCGTAAAAATTTGAATTTTTATAAATTGATTTAAAACTATCTCTTACATTAAAATAAAATTGACCTAAAATGCCTAAGGAATTCGTATTTATCATTAACTTATTTTAATTTTAATAAATTAATATTTTTCTTTATATCTCCATCATTACTTTTGAATACTGTAGTGCCAGAAACAAGAATATTCGCACCAGCATCAATTGCGCTTTTACAGTTATCAAAATTTATTCCACCATCAATTTCTATGTCAAAATCTAACTTTTTTTGTTCTCTTATTTTCTTTAAATTTTTAATTTTATCTAAAATTTCTGGCATAAATTTTTGGCCACCAAATCCAGGATTTACACTCATAATTAACACTAAATCTATTTGATCTAATAAATCTAATATTAAATCAATTTTAGTTTCAGGATTAAGCGAAACTCCAACTTTTTTATTTTTTTCTTTTATTTTTTTAATTGAATTTTCTAAATTATCGGTTGCCTCAGGATGGATAGTAATTATATCTGCTCCCGCATCAGCGTAAGCATCTATATATTTATGAACTGGTGATATCATTAAATGAACATCAAATTTTAATGAACAATGCTTTCGAAGAGCTTTAATTACAGGTGGCCCAATTGTTAAATTAGGAACAAAATGACCATCCATGACATCCACATGAATCATATCAGCTCCACCTTCTTCGAGTCTTTTAATTTCTGAACCTAATTGACTAAAATCAGCTGCTAAAATTGATGGTGAAATTTGTATATTTTTCATTGATTGCTAGATTAACTAGTATCAATTTTAAAAATTAAAATGAATTAAAAAATTGATAAATTTGTCTAGAAATTTCACTCTCCAAAGGAAATGACAACATTCCCATCACCGAATAGCCTAAGATCCAAGGCATTAGATAAAATCTAATCATGTAAAAGAACCAAGCAACATACAAAGGCACCAATGGCCCAATGATAAATGAGGGTGTTATTGGTTTAAATAATTTTATTAAAGGATTAGTATATTTTACGAATACCTTCATAAAAAAAAACTGGGAGTCCTCTTTCTGGAATATATTCATCGCCACTCTTCCAATAAGAGTCCACATTATGATCCCAAGCAAATAATCAATAAAATATATTAAAGGGTGAAAATTTGCTGACATTTAAAATTTATATTGGAAAATGTAATGAAATAAAAGGGGCGAAATTAATCGCCCCTTTAAAAGATTATTTAGTGTGATTTACCAAGAATTGTTTTACCACTCGGTACACGTACATCATCAACCATTTTTTGAGTAGCTTTATCTGGTTCTGTAGTCATTAAACTAACTACTACCATTAAAACTAAACTAACAGCTGATCCGAAGATACCAAATGTTAACTGTGTAATTCCTAGGAATCCACTTCCACCAGTTCGCACCCAAACTAAGTACCAAGTACCAGCAGCTAGACCTCCTAGCATACCAGCAATCGCACCTTGTCTATTAGCTCTCTTCCACCATACACCAAGTACAAGTGGGAAGAACAATCCAGACATCGCAAAATCAAAAGCCCAGATAACCGAACCTAAGATTCCTTGTATCTCCATTGCTGCAATAGTCGCTCCAGCAAAACCAATTACTACAAGTAATACCCTTGCAACAAGTAGTCTTTTTGCAGTTTCCGCTTTTGGATCAATGATCTTATAGTAAACATCATGTGATATAGCGTTTGCAATTGCTAGAATCAAACCATCAGCAGTTGACATGGCAGCTGCCATACCCCCTGCAGCAACTAGACCTGAAATTACATAAGGTAATCCAGCTATCTCTGGTGTTGCTAATACAACGGCTTTACCACCCATGAAGAACTCATTCAATTCAAGAGTTCCATTTCCGTTAAAGTCGCTGATAAACATTAGGTTTGCTTGGTTCCAGTTTTGGTACCAATCTATCGCTTCCACTTCTGCAAATGTCTTACCGATAATACCTGTTGGTAAATTCGGGTCGATCAATGATAACTTAGATAATGTAGCTAACATTGGAGCAGAAGAATAAAGTAGGAAGATAAAGAATAATGACCAACCTACTGATTTTCTAGCTGCTTTTACACTTGGAGTAGTAAAGTATCTCATCATCACGTGCGGTAATGAAGCTGTTCCCATCATCATCGCTAGTGCTAATGAAATAAATGCCCAAGGTGTAGCGTTCACTGCAGAGTGAGCTTTAGTTATTCCTGCTAAGCCTTTAGGTACTGATTTTAGATCAGCAGCTGCGTTTTTAACAAAACCAAACTGTTGTTCTAATTCACCAATTCTAGCTACCTCGTCAGCTAACATAAAGTGAGGGAAGAAACCCGCACCCATTTTGTTACTGATCCAGAATACTGGAAGTAGGTAAGCTATAATTAGTACAATATATTGTGCAACCTGTGTCCAAGTCACCCCTCTCATACCACCTAACATTGAACATAATAAAATACTTATTAGTCCAACATAAACTGCGTATTGGAATGGGATATCAAGTGCAACAGATGCAATAGTACCCGTAGCGTTAATTTGTGCAGTCACATAAGTAAATGAAGCAACAGTTAAAACTACAACTGCGCTAAATCTAGCTAAATTACCACCGTATCTAGTACCTATAAAATCTGGAACTGTATAACAGCCAAATTTTCTTAAGTATGGTGCTAATAAAGATGCAACAAGCACGTAACCACCAGTCCAACCTACAAGTAGAGCCATATAGCCGTAACCTTTAAAGTAAATACCACCCGCCATTGCAACGAATGAAGCACCAGACATCCAGTCTGCTGCAGTCGCCATTCCGTTGAAGACTGTTGGTACTTGCCTACCAGCTACGTAATATGCATCTGCTTGGGCTGTTCTTGATAGCCAACCGATTAATGCATAGATGAATACAGTAAATGCAACGAAAGCGATACCAATCGCTTTTGCAGTCATACCCATCTGTTCAGCAATTGCCATGATGATTATGAAACCTATAAATCCTCCAGTATAGATTCCATAAACCTTAGGCAAATTATCTATGAAATTACCTTTCATTATTCGTCCTCTCTTTCGCTAAAGCCGAACTCTTCATCGATTTTTTCTTGTCTGTTCGCAAACCAGAAAATTAGGATTACGAAAGCACCAAGAGATCCCTGACATGTAAACCAATATGTCCATGGATAACCGAAAGGTCCTGTGACCTTGTTCATTTCAGCTCCAAAGAGAAAGATGCCAATTGAGAAAACAAACCAAATTGCCAATGTTATAAATAACAATGACCTGGTTTTTTCCCAGTGTTTTTGTTGATTTGACATTTATACCTCTCTTTTTAGTTATAACTAGGTAAAACCATAACCATTATGAGAGCTTTGAAAACCCTAAAAATTGATCATATTAGGTACTTATTTACTTACTTTTTTAAGATATAATTGGCGCACTTACAAATTAACATGGGAAAATATAAATTAACTTGGAGAGACGTAAAATTTGAGGATTTTAAAACATATTTATTCGCCATGTTTAAGGCGTTTATTCCCAAAAAAAAAATAAAAAATTTGGATGAATTAGAACAATTTATTCAAACAAAATCTGCGTGGGCCACTCAAGTTACTTTATATAATTATCTAAAAACTAGAATGGGAACAAGATACGTTCTTCATTTTGATAATGACGAATTTATGTCATCAGTAAATCTTGCTAAATGGAATATTTATTCAGTTGCATTACAAGATTTAACTTTTTTTACTTTTTCCTATTTGAAAGTTAATTTTAATTATCAGGATATTCATAAAGCTAACGAAATTTTCAATAAAATTTTAGATGATGAAATTTCTAATAAGATGCCGTTAGATATTATTGATGAAGCTAGGAAAAGTTTTGATGAAAGATTGGATAAAATAAATTGGGATGTTTATTATCAAGACTTACCTTTTAATTCTAGTGCACTCTCTTTATATAAATGGGCTCCGATTGCAGATGAATTAAAAACCTTAGATCGAAAGATCGTTTTAAATTCTATGATTTTAAAATGGGATGTTGTTAAACAAGAGTTTAAAGATTTAGTTCAGTTTTAAATATTTTTTCTATTTTCAACCAAACTATCAACAACACTTGGATCTGCTAGAGTAGTTGTATCTCCTAATTGACCATGTTCATTTGCAGCAATTTTTCTTAAAATCCTTCTCATTATTTTTCCTGATCTTGTTTTAGGAAGACCTGGAGTAAAATGAATTAGATCTGGAGTTGCAAGAGGTCCAATTTGCTTTCTTACCCAAAGTTTAAGATCTCTCTCAAGTTCGCCAGTTTCATTTTCTCCTGCATTCAAGGTCACATAACAATATAATCCATTACCTTTAATATCATGAGGATAACCAACTACAGCGGCCTCAGCTACTTTTGGATGAGCAACAAATGCACTTTCAATTTCAGCAGTTCCTAGGTTGTGTCCTGAGACAATAATTACATCATCTACACGACCCGTGATCCAGTAATAACCATCTTTATCTCTTCTACATCCATCACCTGTAAAATATTTTCCGTTAAATTGAGAAAAATAAGTATCAATAAATCTTTGATGATCTCCATATACAGTTCTCATTTGCCCAGGCCATGATTGAGCTATGCAAAGTCTTCCTTCACCAGCACCTTTTATCTCTTTGCCGTTTTTATCAACAAGTACGGGCTTAATTCCATAGAAAGGTTTTGTTGCAGACCCAGGTTTAAGAGGAATAGCACCTGTTTGAGGAGCGATCATTATACCTCCAGTTTCCGTTTGCCACCATGTATCTACAATTGGGCATTTAGAATTACCCACAGTTTTATAATACCACATCCAAGCTTCTGGATTTATTGGTTCTCCTACAGTTCCTAAAAGTTTAAGTGATTTTCTAGATGTTTTTTTAACAGGTTTATCACCTTCACGCATTAAAGCTCTAATTGCAGTTGGTGCAGTATAAAAAGTATTTACTTTATATTTATCAACTATTTGCCACCATCTTGAACTATCAGGATAATTTGGAATTCCTTCAAACATTATAGTTGTTGCACCATTTGAAAGTGGCCCATAAATAATATAACTATGTCCAGTTACCCAGCCAATATCAGCAGTACACCAATAAATATCTTTTGGTTTGTAGTTAAAAATATATTGATGTGTCATTGAGGCATAAACCATATAACCACCAGTAGTATGAAGAACTCCTTTAGGCTTACCTGTTGAACCAGAAGTATATAGAATAAATAAAGGATCTTCTGCGTTCATTTCTTCAGGTTCACAGTGATTAGGAACATCTTTGATTAAATCATGATACCAAACATCTCTATTTTGATCCCAGTTAATATAATTACCTGTTCGTTTAACAACAATACATTTTTTAACATTTGGACAACTCATTAGAGCTTCATCAACTGTATATTTCAGTGGTATAGTTTTTCCACCACGCACTCCCTCATCAGCAGTAATTATATATTCAGATTCGCAATCATTCACTCTTCCTGAAATAGAATCTGCTGAAAAACCTCCAAAAATAATTGAATGGACTGCACCAATTCTTACGCAAGCTAACATTAAAATTGCTAACTCTGGTATCATTGTTAAATAAATTGTTACTCGATCTCCTTTTTTAATTCCTAATTTTTTTAAACCATTTGCTGCTTTTGAAACTTTTTGGTGAAGTTGTTTATAAGAAATTTTTTGACTATCTTTTGGATCATCTCCTACCCAAATAATTGCAGTTTTATCTTTTTTATCTTTTAAATGTCTATCAATACAATTTGCTGAAGCATTTAAAGTACCATCTTCAAACCATTTAATTTTGACTTCTTTTGTGCTGTATTTTACGTCTTTAATTTTTTTATAAGGTTTTATCCAAGTAATTCTTTTTCCCTCTTTTCTCCAAAATTCATCATTACTCTTTATAGATTGAGAATATTTTTGTTGATATTTACTTTTATTTGCTAAGCTACTTTTAACCCATTCCGGTTTTGTTTTAATAACTACTTCAGGAGGTGTATTTCCGTTTTCTTTTTTTGCTTTAATTCTTTTTTTTGCTTTTTTTGAAGATTTTTTTCTAACTTTAGATTTTCTCTTCACTTTTTTTGAAGTTTTTTTTCTAACTTTAGACTTTTTTTTTCTTACCTTGCTTTTCTTTTTCTTTTTTTTTGGCATAGGACAATTTTTTTTTTAAATTTTACTCATGTTATTTATAATTTTCCAGCTTTTATAATCAACAGGCATTACAGAAAGTCTACTTTGCTTTATCAGCGCTAAATGGCTTAAATCCTTATTTTTTTTAATACTTTCGAGCGTTATAGGTTTTGAAAATTTAGACTTAAATTGAACAGTAACGGCAACAAATCTCCCTGTTTTGTCTGTTTTATCTACATACGATTCTTTAATAACTTTTACTATTCCAACTATCTCTTTTCCAATATTTGAATGATAAAAAAAACAAAGATCTCCTTTACTCATACTTTTTAAATTTTTTGCAGCTTGATAATTTCTGACACCATCCCAAGGTGCACCTTTAATTCCAGCCTTTTTTTGTTGGTCAATTGACCAAACATCTGGTTCAGATTTCATCAACCAATACTTCATTATAATTGAACTCCGGCACCTTTGAGAAAAGCTGCATCTTCATCTAAAGGCCATCTAGGTTTTGCTGGATAATCTAAATCATCAAATTGATTTATTTTAAATTTTTCCAAACCTACCATTGCAATCATTGCTGCATTATCTCCACAAAACTCTATAGGTGGAAAAATACTTTTATAATTATTTTCTTCACATAGATTAATTAACATAGACCTAATTTTTTTATTTGCTGCAACTCCTCCAGCAACAACGAAAATTTTTTCTTTTAATTCATTTATTTTTTCAAATTCTGTAAAAGCAATCTTTGTTTTTTTATATAAAATTTCCTCAATTGTTTTTTGGAAAGATGCTGCAAGATCATATTTATCTTGCTCTGATTTAATTGTTTTGCTTATCTTCAACACTGCAGTTTTTAGACCTGCAAAAGAAAGATTGCATCCTCCTTTGCTGAAAATTGGTTTTGGTAAATCATATTTTTCTGGATCACCTTTTTTAGCTAAAATTTCTATTTGAGGTCCTCCTGGAAATTCTATTCCTAAAAGCTTTGCCGTTTTGTCAAACGCCTCACCTAATGCATCATCAATAGTTGTTCCTAATCTTTTATATTTACTAAGGTTCTGAACACTTAAATATTGTGAGTGCCCACCTGAAATTAAAAGAAGTAAATATGGATAATCTAAGTTTGTATTTAGTTTTGGACTTAAAGCATGTCCCTCTAAATGATTAACAGCAATAAAAGGTATATTCATTGCTGTTGCGAAAGCTTTACCAAAACTTAATCCAACTGATAGACAAACAATTAATCCAGGACCAGCTGTAGAAGCAACCGCATCTATTTCTTCAATTTTTCTTCCACTTTCATCAATAGCTTTTTTGACAATCCAATCAATTTTTTCAATGTGCGAACGAGCAGCTAGTTCAGGAACTACACCACCAAACTCCCTATGAACCTCCACTTGGCTAGAAACAATGTTGGATAAAACTACTGGGAATCCTTCTTCATTTTCAGTGATTAAAGAAGCTGCAGTTTCATCACAACTAGATTCTATTCCAAGAATTAAGGGTTTTTTGCTCATTCAAATTGTTTTTAATAATTGTACAATCTTAATACAAGTAAGAAATAAATTTTTATGAATAAAAAATTAATAATTGGATCTAGAGGTAGTAAGCTTGCCTTACTTTATGCTCAACAAGCTAAAGATAAAATTATTAAAAATACAAATTTAAACAATGATGATATTTTGATTAAATCGATCACAACCAAAGGTGATGAAGTTAAGCATATAAGATTATCTGAGGTTGGTGGCAAAGGTTTATTTTCTAGCAATATTGAAAAAGAACTTCAGTCAAAAAATATTGATATTGCAGTTCATGCACTGAAAGATATGCCCGCTAATGAGACAGAAGGATTAAGGACAGACTCTTTTCTTGAAAGAAATGACCCTAGGGAAATTTTAATAACCAAGGATAAAAAAAAACTTAAAGACTTAGATGAAAAATCAATTGTTGGAACCTCATCATACAGAAGAGAATTTCAAATAAAAAAAATTAGACAAGATTTAAACTGCAAATTAATTAGAGGAAATGTAGATACTAGAATTAGAAAATTAAATGAAGGAATGTATGATGCAATTATCTTGTCTTATGCAGGTATCAAATTTTTAAAATTTGAAAATGAAATCTCAGAAATTTTTTTAACTGAAGAAATAATTCCTAGTGCAGGACAGGGCGTAATTGCTCTTCAGTGCAGAGAGAATGATGACGAGACAATTTCTATTTTAAACAAAATTAATCATGAGGAAACACATAAAAGAGCTCACCTTGAGAGAAATATTTTAAAAGTTTTAGATGGAGATTGTGAAACAGCAATCGGAGCTCATTCAGTGGTTGATGGAGATAAGATTATAGTGGAGGCTGAACTTTTTTCTTTAGATGGTAAACAAAGGTTTTATGAAAAAAAAGTTGGTAATTTGAATGAATTTAAAGAACTTGGTAAAGAAGTTGGGATACTTTTAAAAACAAAATCAAAGAATTCATATAAACGGTAGTATGCATATTTTATTAACTAGACCATTGGAAGATTGTTCTGAAATGATATTGAAATTTCAATCGTTGGGACATCAAGTTTCTCATCTTCCATTAATAAGAATTGAAAAAGTTAATTATGAGGAAATTAACTTTTCTGAATATGGTGGAATTGTTTTTACTAGCGCAAATGCAGTAAAATTCTTAAACACAGAAAGATTAGATAAAAATATTAAATGCTTTTGTGTAGGTAACGCCACAGAAAATAAAGCAAGAGTTATTGGTTTTCAAAATACAATTGCGGCTGAAGGAAATGTTACAAACTTAAAGGAGTTAATAATACAAAGTTATGATTCTAAAAATAAAGAATTACTTTATGTTAGTGGTGAAACAATATCAGTTGATTTAGATCAACAGTTATTAAGTGAAGGTTTTAACGTAAAAAGAATTATTAATTACAGAGTAGATTATAATCAAAAATTTGATGAGAAATTTGTTAATGAATTAAAGTTAAATATGCCTGATATGGTCTATGTTTACTCCCAAAATAGTGCATCAAGTTTCTTAAATTTCATAAAGATTTACCAAACTGAAAATTTATGGATGAATACAAATTTGATGTGTATAGGCGAAAAAACCTCGTCAATATTGAACGAAATCAAATGGAAAAAGATTTTTCTTTTTAATCCTGGAGAAGAAGAGTTTTTGTTATATAAAATTTAAAAAATGGAATTAATTAATAATTTTTCAGAGATATTTTTATCAGTATGGAATAAAGGAATTCTTGGTGTTGATATTTTTCAAATATTAATTGGTATTGGAATATTTTTACTATTCTTAATTTTTAGAGGTCTAATAAGCAAATTAGTTATTAAAAAATTAGAAATTATTTCGAAAAGAACAACGAACAAATTAGATGATACTTTTGTGCAATCACTTGTAGGTCCAGCAAGATTTTTACCAATTGTACTAGGATTTTTTATTGCAAGCTACTACATGACTTTCTCACTAGAAGGAAGAGAAGTGGTAGATACAATTAATAGAACGTTGATCACTATTTTAATTTTTTGGGTAATTCACCAAATCATAGAACCAATCTCATACATACTTAGTGGTTTAGACAAATTGTTAACAAGAGAACTTATTGGCTGGATAATTAAATCGCTAAAAATTTTAATTTTTATTTTAGGTTTAGCAGCAGTTTTAGAATTGTGGGGAATTAAAATAGGTCCAATCATTGCAGGTCTTGGATTGTTTGGTGTTGCTGTAGCATTAGGGGCACAAGATTTATTTAAAAATTTAATATCAGGAATTTTAGTTTTAGTTGAAAAGAGATTTAAAATTGGAGACTGGATAGCAGTCGAAGGTATTATTGAAGGTGTAGTAGAAAAGATTGGATTTAGATCAACAACAATTAGAAAGTTTGATAAATCTCTTGCTATTATTCCAAATTTTCAATTTGCCGAAAACGCAGTTGTAAATGTAAGTGAAACTTCTAATTGGTTGATTAGTTGGATTATTACACTTCAATATGACACTACGGTAGATCAGTTAAAAAAAATTAGAGATGAAATTGAAAGTCATATTAATTCAAGTGAAGATTATAATACCTCAATTGGTGTTGCGGTAAGAGTTGATAAATTTTCTGATAGTTCAATAGACATGTATGTAAGATGCTTTACAAAAACAGGAAGCTGGAATAATTGGCTTGATGTAAAAGAAAGATTAGCAATTGCGATCAAGGAAATTGTAGAAAAAAATGGTGCTTCATTTGCTTTCCCAAGTCAGTCGATTTATGTTGAGAAAAAATGATAGCTATTTTTTATTTAGTTTTACAAATTTTAAAATTGTATTCTTACATAGTGATTGCCAATGTTATTGTAAGTTGGTTAATAGCTTTTAACGTTCTTAATACTCAAAATAGGTTTGTGTATGCAATTTTAGAGTTGAGTTACAAATTAACTGAGCCTTTCTTGAATAAAATCAGACGTTTCTTGCCAAATTTAGGTTCACTAGATATTTCTCCAATCATTCTTCTTTTATTGATTTGGTTTATCGAAATGTGTATGAAGCTGTACATCGCACCAATGATTTTTTAAGAGAGAAATATGATTTTAATTGATGGAAAAAAAGCAGCCGCAGAATTAAGAGCAGAGTTAAAGGAAGAAGTTGCAGATTTAAAATCAAAACATAATAAAGTACCAGGTTTAACAGTTATATTGATTGGTGATTTAACACCTAGTCAGATTTATGTAAGAAATAAAGAGAAGTCAGCAAATGAGGTAGGATTAAAATCTGAGGTTATTAAATATCCAGACTCAGTTGAAGAAAAGACGGTTCTAGAAAAAATTAAAGAACTAAACAGTGATGAAACTGTTTCAGGAATTTTAGTTCAACTTCCTTTACCCAAGCATATTGATAAACAGAAAATTATTGAAGCTATTGATCCTTCAAAAGACGTGGACGGATTTCATCCAATGAATGTAGGCAATCTTTCATCTGGTTATGAAAGTTCAATACCTTGTACGCCACTTGGTTGTTATTTATTAATAAAAAAAATTGAACCTAATTTAAGCGGCAAAAAAGCTGTAGTTGTGGGTAGATCAAATTTAAATGGTAAACCAATGACACAACTTCTTTTAAAAGAAAATTGCACTGTAACTATAACTCATTCAAAAACTAAAGATTTAAAAGCTGAATGTTTAGAGGCAGATATAATTGTTGCAGCTGTAGGTATACCCGAACTTGTTAGAGGAGACTGGGTAAAGAAAGATGCTATTGTTATTGATGTTGGCATTAATAAAACTGACAAAGGTATAGTTGGTGATGTTCATTTTGATGAAGTTTCAAAAAACGCAAAAGCACTTACACCAGTTCCAGGTGGAGTTGGACCAATGACTATTGCTTGTTTGCTTAAAAATACGATTGACTGTTTCAAAAGATCGCAAATTTAATAATTAAACCATAAGCTGTAATCTGTTAATTTATTAGGATGAAAAAACCTAAGCGACCGTACAGATTTGGTATAATTTTTTTACTTCTTACTGTTCCACCTATTGGAGCAACCCAGCTGGGTTGGTATTTGCATGACAAGCAAACTGGTTTTGACTATGGTATGATTGTAGGTACAGTATCAGTAATATACGCTGCATACTTAATGTATGAAAAAAATTGGAGAGAAGAGGATGAGGATTAGTTTATGGAAAAAATAATATTTTTTGGCTTGGCAATTCCAATTTTAGCATATGTCCTTTATCTAGGCGGTACTGCAATTATGAAAGGATTTTCAGCAAAGGAGGCAAATAGAGTAGAAAAAGAGGAAACTGAAAATCAGACTAATTTAGAAACCACAGGCCAGAGTATAAATTTAAGTGAAGAGCTATCAAAGTTAAATGATTTAAAAGAAAAAGGGATTATCTCCCAGGAAGATTTTGAAAAGGCGAAAAACAAACTATTAAATAATTAATAGTTTAATCATGTTTAGTGGATTTAAAAAAAAATTTGTAAAAGTAAATAAAGGAAAAATTTTTTGTAGATTTAAAGGGAACGGTCCTCCCTTGTTACTACTTCATGGATACCCTCAAACCCATGTAATGTGGCACAAAACTGCTCCAGAGCTTAGTAAATATTTTACAGTAATTGTTGCAGATTTAAGGGGATATGGAGATAGTTTTGTTTTATCTGGTGGAACTAATCATAAAAATTATTCTAAAAGAGAAATGGCTAAAGACATGGTTCAGCTAATGAGCAAATTGAAATTTAAAAAATTTTATGTTGCAGGTCATGATAGGGGTGGAAGAGTTGCACACAGAATGGCGAAAGATTTTAGAGACAAAATTTTAGCTTTGAGCGTGTTAGATATTTGTCCAACTCTGGATATGTATGAGCATACAGATATGAAATTTGCAGCAGGATATTTTCATTGGTTCTATTTAATACAGCCAGCACCTTTGCCAGAGAAAATGATCATGGCAGATCCTAAAAGATGGTTAAAAAGTCGTTTTAATAGGTCATCCAAACTTGCAGTTGGAAGAGTTGAGGATGATTATTTAAGAGCTTTTAAACAAAAAAAAAGAATTCATGCAACATGTGAGGATTATAGGGCAGCGGCTACTATAGATTTAGAGCACGATAAAAAAGATAGAAATAAAAAATTAAATATTCCTATTCAAGTTTTATGGGGAAAATGGGGGGTAGTTGGAAAGCAATTCAAATCAATTAAGATTTGGCAAAAATATACAAACAAAAAAGTTTATGGAACAGAAATTAATTCAGATCATTTCATTCCAGAGGAAAATCCTAAACAAACTATCCAACACCTTAAAAACTTTTTTTTAAATATAAGAAAACATGTTGTTCAATAGAATTTATAACAATCTTCATATAATTCAAAATATCTACTTTAAACACAAAAATTTTTTAAATAAAAAAACTTATTCATTATTTGGCGAAGACTTGGCGGCATTAAAATTTTTTAAAAATAAAAAAAAAGGATTTTATGTTGATATTGGTTGTTATCATCCAACTCACATCAATAATACATATTTACTTTATAAAAAAGGGTGGAATGGGATCAATATAGATGTGAGTCAATTTTCGATAGACTTATTCAAATTTATGAGACCAGATGATTTAAATTATAAATGTGCAGTATCTGAAACTAACAAAAAAGTAAATTTATATTATCAAAAGGAACATAGTCAGCTTACTTCTATTAACAAATTGACAGCGAAAAAGTTTATTAAGGGTAAGTTAAAAAAAAAAATAATTAATTCTTCTTCTTTAGAAGAAATTTTGTCTTGGGGTAAATACAAAGATTATGAAATTGATTTTTTAGATGTAGATGTTGAGGGAGCTGATTTACAAGTATTAAAAGGCCTAAATTTCTCAAAACGTAAGCCAAAATTAATTTGTGTAGAAATCCATCAGAAAAATTTTAGAAAACATAAAATTTACAGATTTTTGATAAAAAAAAAATATAAACTAATTTGGCAAGAATCCTTTAGTTTTTTGTTCAAAAGAAATTAAATTATTTAATGATAAAAATTATTCCAAATAAAAAAAAAATTGGCGCTGAGGTTAAGTTTAATTTAAAAAATTTGTCCAAAAGAAATTTGGCAACTATTAAAAAAGCTCTTTTTGAATATGGAATGATTTATTTTAAAAACCAAAAATTAAATTCAAAGCTTTATATAAAATTTGCAAAAAATTTCGGTAGAATTGATAAATATCCGCGCTTAAAAGGATTGAGCAAAAAATACCCACAGATTACTGTTGTTCAAAGAAAGATTACCGATAAAGGTCCAAGTTTTGGTGAACAATTTCACACAGACTCTATTTATACAAAAAAGCCACCAAGATTTACAATGTTGCTTTCTAAACTTGTACCAAAAAAGGGAAGAGCTAATACAGAATTTTGTTCTCAATATCTTGCTTATAAAGAATTACCAAATTCAATAAAAAGAAAATTTAAAAATATTAAAGCTAAATATTCCTCTGAGGGTCCAATTTCGGTTACAACAAAAGAAAGAGTAAAAGAAAAAGGAAAAAATATTAAAGAACTTAAATCTTCACATAAAATAATTAAGAAAATCAGTACAAATTATTCGATTTATTGCAGCCCAGGACATTTTGTTGGTTTTAGTTCAAAGATAAAAAATCAAGAAAAGTTAAAAAAATTTTTATTTAACCATCAAATTAAGAAGAAGTTTCAATTTTCATTGCCTTGGGAAAAAAATCAATTGGCTATATGGGATAACAGATCTATGCTTCATCAAGCAACACCTTTCAAAGGAAATAGAATAATGCATAGGATAACGATTAAATAATTTATGTTCACAATTTTTTTAGGACTAACTCCATTTATATTTATTACTTTTTTAGGTTTTATATTTGGTAAGTTAAAAGTCTTAGACCTTAGTCATGCTAAAATTTTAAATCTTTTCTTGTTCTATATCGCAGTCCCAGCATTGATAATTAAGCTAATAGCACAAAATGAAATTGGACAAGTAGATTTTAAACAAATTTTTTCTTATTTAATTATGCAATCGATATGTGGAATTATCGCTTATTTAATTACTTCCAAATATTTTAAAAGATCAATCCCAGAGTCTATAATTTGGGCTTTAACAGTTGCACTATCAAACCATGTGACTTTGCTTTTGCCAATAACAGAAATATATTTTCAAGAAGATGTAATCACACAAGTTGCAAGTATCATATTAATGGATGGGATAATTTTATTATCTGTAATTGCTTTTTTTCTAGAATTATCTACAAAAAAAAATGTAAATTTATTTAATTTTATTAAAAATTTATTTTTAAACCCATTTATTCTTTCAATAATTATAGGTTTATTATTTTTATTATTAAATTTAAATATTGATCAAACACCGATTGAATACACTTTGTCTAAACTTGCAGCATGTGTTTCTCCAGTTGGATTGTTTGCAATTGGCATAACTCTTTCATTTTATACTAAAAATGTAATTAACAAATTATCCATTTCTATTTCAGTTTTAAAATTAGTCATTTCCCCGATAATTTTATTGTTAATTGGATTATTGTTTTTTAATGCAGGATTACCAGCTGAAATACCAGGTGCTTTCTTTGTGAGTGTTGCACCTTGCGGAGTTACTTCTATAGTTTTATGTGCTGCTTATAATGTAAGTCCCGAAAATATAATTAAAGCAATTTTTGTCTCTACTATTGCTTCTATAGGAACTATATTTTTTGCAATTAAGTATTTAACTCTATAACAATTTATCTAGAGGACTAACTTCTCCAATTTTAAAAATAATTGCATCTTCTTTATTAAAACCATATTTTTCAGCACTATCTTTAAATCTAATTGGGGGTTCCATAATCGGCTCTAATGACAAAACAAATGTTCCCCAATGCGTTCCCAAAACTTTTTTACTTTTTAAATCTTGTGCGATGTTAAGAGCTTCTTCAGGAGTAGTGTGATAAGTCGATTTTTCAAACATTGGTCTAAAATCATATGCTCCAATGTTAATCATCGATAAATCAATAGGACCATATTTTTCCCCAAGGTCTTTATAAATATTTCCATATCCAGTATCACACGCAAAAAATATTTTTTTATTTTTATACTCAATTAAAAAATTACCCCATAGTGTTTTGTTAGCATCAGTCAGACTTCTTTTTGACCAATGAACCGCAGGTAATAATGTAATCTTTAAATCATTATTAATTTGTATTTCGTCATACCAATCCATTTCGTTAACATCTTTGTATCTTTTGAAATATTTACCAAGTTTAAGAGGGAGTAAAACCTTTGCGTCTTTATAAGGAAATCCTCTAATAGTTGACATATCCTGGTGGTCATAATGATTGTGAGTAAGCAGAAATACATCTGTTTTTGGAATTTCTTTCAATTGAATAGCTGGGTCAACATATCTTTTTGGACCAAATATCAAAGGCCCAGCATTTTTTGAAAAAACTGGATCTGTAATAATTGTTGTTTCGCCTAATTTAATTAAGAATGTAGCATGTCCTATCCAAGCAATATAATTATCATCTTTAAATTTTTCTAAATTTTCTCTAACAATTTTTTTATCGATGACATGATCTTTTGGAACAGTAATATCAATTTTCTTTTTTTCTTTAATAAATGTTCTATAGGAAAATTTTATATCATTTGATCGAACTGGAGATCCTTCAGGATTCCTAAAAGTTCCATCTGGTAAATGATGATAAGGTCGTTTTTCCATTGCAATTAGCTCTATATTAAAAAAAAGAATGATACATAGTAAAGATATTAATTTTTTCATTATTTCTACTAAAATCTTACTCTATTTTTAAAATACGGCACTAAGATACCAATTTGTCTTATAGGATAACTTGTATCAAAAGACATAAATTTAATAGCTAATTAAAATTTGATGCATTACACGTCCTGGCATAAGGGTAAAAAAACCTGCTACGATTAACGCAAAAAAATATAAAGCTATCATTGTTTCTTTATGACGTTTAATATTTCCAACACGTGCATAATAAATACCAACACCCAGTAAAAAAATTGTCAACAAACTCAACAAATGTATAGGACTATAAGCGCCCCATAATTTTATTTCATTTATAAAAAAAGAAGTAATTGCTACAAACATCATTATGCCTATCCATATACGACCTAAC
This sequence comes from uncultured Pelagibacteraceae bacterium, assembly GCA_902558835.1. Taxonomy (GTDB): domain Bacteria; phylum Pseudomonadota; class Alphaproteobacteria; order Pelagibacterales; family Pelagibacteraceae; genus Pelagibacter. The sequence continues at coordinate 4,660 of CACEFK010000001.1, read as the reverse complement.
AATTTATGAATAACTCCACCTTTTTTCATAGAAAGTTGAATGCCACCTAAAATTGTCGCAATCATTGCCATTATAGCGTGAAGTGGGATGGGGTGAGTTTCATTGAACAACAAAGTCATTCTGTTTGAAATAATTTTTTGTACTTTTGATTTTTAATCATTGATATTTGAGAAAATCCTTTATCTTTCATTATATTTAAAAACTTGTTATTATGTTTACTAAGATAACATGATTACTATAGGAAAATGTTTACTTTGTAAACATTAATTTTATATGAGCTATCACAAAAAAAATTTGAAAGAAAAACTCGTTGAAGTTGCATGGAATATTTGTGTCGCTGAGTCTTGGGAAAAAGTTAATATGCGAGAAGTGGCTAAGAAAGCTAGAGTTTCAAATACTGCTTTTTATAGACATTTAAAAAACAAAAATGATCTTAAAGCAGAGTTGGTTCGAAGAGGATTTGAAATAATAAATAAGGGCAAGAAAAATTTAGCCAATAACTTTTCTGGTTACGGAGCTCATTACATAAGATTTGGATTAAAGTATCCATATATTTACGATTTAATTTTTGGGAATACGGATTTAGATATATCTCTTTATCCCGATATAGAAGTTCTATTTGATGAAGCTTTTGATGGGGTAATTCAAGGAGTTAAAACTTTTATGCCCGATGCATCTGATAAAGATGTCATGATAAAAGCAGTCAATATTTGGGCATCTGTTCATGGATTGGTTGGAATATTGAGGCGTTCGGATTTGCAGACAAATAAAGATAAACGTCTCAAATGGATTAAGAATAACTTAGAAGAGTATTTGAAGATGACTACATTCAAATAAAGATGTGAATAAAATTAATAACAAAACTTTTTAAATCTTCACTAGTTTAGTTGTTAGTTTTTTCCATCAACCATAAGCTATTTCCAGCGAGAAAATATATTTTTCCATTAACAGGATGAACTTGTATATCTCTTATTCTTCCAATTTTATCTTTGAAAATAATTGTTTCTTCAATATTAGACAAATTTTGAAAGTTTAATTTTCTCATTGATTTATCTTTTAAAGAAGTAATTAACGCTTCGCCATTCCATTCATTAAATTCTTTTCCCTTATAAATAGTTATAGCACTTGCTGCTATTGAAGGCACCCAATATTGGATTGCCTTGGTAAAACCTGGTTTCCATTTAGGTCCAATCTTTGAGCTTGAATAATTTGTTCCACCCCAACCTAAAATTTTCCAACCATAATTTTCGCCTTTTTTTATTTCACCAAACCAATCACCACCTTTTGCACCATGGTTGCTTGCATAAATTTTTCCATCAAAAGAGGAATAGGTTAGACCTTGAGGATTACGAACACCAATTTGATAAATTTCTGGTAACCAGTTTGATTTTCCTTCAAACTTAGGGTTATCTTTTGGAATACTACCATCTAAATGAATTCTGATAATACTTCCAGGATGGTTTGTTGGATCTTGAGCAATCATACCTCCACCTCTTTCTCCAGCAGATGCAAAAAGATAATTATCTTTTATAGCTAATCTTGAACCAAAATGATAACCAGATTCTATTGGTGGTTCAGCTTGAAATATATTTTCGAAATCCAAATTTTTTTTATTTAATTTAGCTTTTGCAATCGAGGTGCTTGTTTTCCAATCTCCTCGATTTTCTGAATAAGAAATCCATAAGTAATTATTTTGATAAATAATATCTAATAAACCTCCTTGTCCGTGTACAAAATAATTTAAGTTATGTTCAACTTCATAAACTTCTCTTGAAATAATATTCACTATTTTTATTTTTCCAGTTTTTTCAGTGATAATAAGCTCTTCATCACTTATAAAAGACGATCCCCAAGGATCATTTAAATCTGCCAATTTTTTAAAAGTAAAATTTTCAGAAAAACTTTTTGATGAAAATAAAAAAAAGAAAAATATCGATAAAAAATATTTGATCACTTTATGAAAGTTTAGACCTACCACCATCAACCGCAATTATTTGGCCTGTTACCCAAGAACTATCTTCTGTTAGTAAGAATTTAGCAAGAGCAGCGGAGTCTTTACCTTCACCTAATCTTTTAAGAGGATGTGCTTTTGCAATACCTTCAGCTATAGCATTATTTTTTAGCATTGGTTCTGCTATTTTAGATTTTGTTAAACTTGGTGCCACACAATTTACTCGTATGTTTGGAGCGAATTCTGCTGCAAGAGAAACCGTCAGCCCTTCAACAGCTGCTTTTGCAGATGCTATGATTGCATGATTGGTAAAACCTCTTTGAGCAGCAACAGTTGAAAATAAAACTATTGAACCTTTATTTTTTTTTAAACTTTCCTGATATCCTTTAATAGCTTCTACAGCAGAATAAAGATTAAGTTTCATGCATTTTTGAAAATCTTGTTCATTAACCATTCTTAATGGTTTTAAATCAATTGAACCCACACAATAAGCTAGGCCTTTAATTTCAGAAATATCTGATTTAACTTTTTCAATAAATCCCTCCTCTAAAACATCCGCAACGGTGTGTGAGCATCCAAGTTTTTCAGAGATAGAAATAAGTTCTCTTTCATTTCTTCCAACTAAATGAATATCGTTTCCAGAGTTTTTTAATTGTTCAGCTAAACTTGATCCAATAGAACCTGTCGCACCAAAAATTACATATTTTTCTGACATAAAAAATTTTATTAGTTATATTTAACTATGAAGTTATTTTTTATACTTGGTAATCAATTATTTCCAACAAAATTCCTTTATGACCACCTCTATAAGCCCAAATTCCAATTAAAATAGCTGATAAAAGCAATAGACAAAAACCAAAAAATTCTATTCCTATATTTAAAGCAACAAACAAAGAATATAATATTGCAGTTATAACCCCTGCCCATTCAAAGATTTTATTATTCATAAAAGTTTTTTAAAATTATTATAAAGGATTGTAGAATAGTTATTCATATCTTTCATATTATCTTTTGCAGATTGATCAAACCTTTCTAATGCACCATTGCCAAGCTGATCTTCCAAAGCTTTTTTGTATTCTGGAACACACCCCCACTCATTGACTGTGGTATCTTTTATTTCTATATGAAATTGAATTCCATAAGCATGGTTTTGATATTTAAAGATTTGATACTTGGTGATTGGGGAAGAAGCTAATAAAGTTATATCTTTATTATTTTCAATACCTTGAACCTCATAAGAGTGCCATTGTAAACTTTTAATCGTATTAGGAAATTTTGAAAATAATTTATCTTCATCTTTTTCATTAGAGAAATTAATATCCATAATCCCTATTTCTGCTGGTTTGGATTTAACCACTTTTCCACCAACTACTTCTCCTAAAAGCTGACAACCTAAACAAAAACCTAAATAGGGTTTTTTTAAATTCACAACAAATTCTTTGATTTTTTTCTTTTCTTCAATTAGCCACGGGTATTCCTTTTCCATATAGGTATCCATCGGTCCGCCCATACAAAACATTCCATCAAATTTAGTTAAATCTTCTGGTATTTTTTCGCCTTCGTCTAACTCAATGGTAGTTAAATTTAATCCATCAGATAACATTAAATCTTTAATGTAACCTGGGTCTTCTATTTTAATATGCTGTAGTACGATTATATTCACTAAGTTTAACTTAGCTTAGAACACTTCTTGGAACAATATTTTACTCTCTCCCAATTCAACTTCCATTTTTTTCGCCATGTGAAAGGTCTTTTGCAGACAGGACATGTTTTAGTGGGTAAATTTTCCTTTTTCATCAAATTGTATTTTGTTTAATGAATTTATTGGCCTCTGATAAAATTAATTTTTTTCTATCAGATTTCATTTTATCAAATATTCTTACCATCATTGACAGTCTTGGATTTTTTAAAAAGAATTTTCTGTTTCGATCTATGAATCTCCAATAAAGACCATCCATGGTGTTACACCACTCACCCTTTTTAAAATCCATCATTTTCATAAAATAACTAGAACCACAAATATACGGTTTGGTTGCAAAAATTCCCCCATCACTAAACAATCCCATTCCATAAACATTAGGAACCATTACCCAATCTGATGAATCTACGAACATTTCCATGAACCATTTGTAAACAATTGTTGGCTTGATTTCACAAAGGTTCATAATGTTGGATAAGATCATTAACCTTTCAATATGATGTGACCAACCATGATTAACGGCATTTTTAATTGCATAATCCAAAGGTGGAAGACCAGTGGTTCCATCGTACCAAGAATTTTTCATTTTTCTATTTTGTTTGAAAAAATTTCCAGTTTCCATTTCTTGAGAGTATGACTGATAAATTCCTCGCATAAATTCTCGCCAACCAATCACTTGACGAATGTAACCCTCTAAAGAATTCATTCTAATTTTATTTTTCTTGTGAAAGTCTAAAACTTTTTGGACAACAAATTCGGGCGTTATTAAACCTAAATTTATGTAAGGACTTAATGCACTATGGAACAGGATATTATCTTTTTGATCAACTGCATCCTCATAATCACCAAAAAGATTAGATTTTTCTTTTATAAAAAAATTCAATAGTTTAACTACATCTTCATATTCCGTTGCAAACCAAAAATTATTTGTACTCCCAGGGTGATTTTTAAATTCCTTTTCAATGATAGGCTTTAATTTTTTTGTATGAATGGTTTCATTTAGTTTTGGA